>JAPPFH010000012.1 GCA_028875185.1 Chloroflexota bacterium
CCTTGAAAAACTCCCCTTCCCTCCTTGTGGGGGCAAGGGGCCGGGGGATGGGGGTGTAGTGGTCCCAATGAAATCCACCACTCCCGCGATTCCCTAATGGCGCCCCGGCAGCGCGCGTCGTTCAGCGGTCGCGTCGCCATTCAGCCGATCCTTAGCTATCCAATAGGCGCTCCCGTGTTATGCTGGGTTGCGCGGCACTCTCGGTCCCGCAGTTGGCGATTGGTCGGTCATCCCCGCTTCGAGGGTCGAGAGGCATCTATTCAGCCCAAGCTTGCGCGCCGCGCGTATGCTGTTGAGGTGGGAATGTTTCACCTTGTCTCCCGCGTCTCTTTTTTGCTCCTTGCCGCGAGCCTGACCGCTCTGACGCTCGCCGACATTGCCGCGCCCCGCCTCTCAACGAGTGAGCAAGTGGTCTTCGTGGCCAGGGTCTCGAGCCAACTCCAGCTTATGATTGCCGACTTGAGCCGGAGCATGAGAGCCACACTCGCCGCGGCCGGCGGCGATGTCTTTCAACCGAGCATTTCCCCTCAATCGCGTGAAATCGCGTTTGCCTCTCGAGCGGGCGGCGATGCCGAGCTTTACGCGCTGAAGCCCGGCCAAACGGCGCCGCGCCGACTAACCGACAATACTTATGACGACACCCACCCGCAGTGGTCCCCCGATGGCGCATCCATCCTGTATCAAGCCGACCCGCAAGGCGTCGTTCAGTTCTTCCTTATGGATGTCGACGGCGCCAACAGCCGTCAGCTCACTTTCAACGAGACCAGTTTCGCTCGTCCTTCCTGGTCGCCGGATGGCCGCTCGCTGGTATTTGACGCCGGCGGCGATATATTGATCTATGATATCGTCAGCGGGACCAGCCAGGCATTGACCCATGACGCATACGGCGAATACGACCAATACTTCGACGCGCAGGCGGTCTGGTCGCCCGATGGCGCCACCATCGTCTACGATTCCTTTCGCGAAGGCTCCTGGAATCTATATATGCTGGATGTCGCGGGCGGCCATGTAAGCGCTTTGACCCCCGCGGGCCGCGATGAACAGCACGCGACTTTCACCAACCAGCCTGGGCAAATCGCCTATCAGTCGGTGACGAAGTTCCCTGGCTTGCTCTTTCTGCTGGATCTCGACAAACCATCGAACCAGCGCGCGCTGACGATACCGCCCGATACCGGCGCCTCGCTGCATTTGCTCTTTGGCAACCATCAAGCGCTGTTACTGGACGGGATCGACGTTCTCGAGCCGGATTGGCTGCGGCAACCGTAGACAAAACGCCGGCGGGCTCAACCCGAACCAAGCGGTACGCCATAAAGAATCAGCGAATGTCGGTCGGTTGAGACTGCGACCAGCGTACCATCGGGGCTGAAGCTGACGTCATATACCGCGCCATCGG
Organism: Chloroflexota bacterium; assembly: GCA_028875185.1. Classification (GTDB taxonomy): domain Bacteria; phylum Chloroflexota; class Anaerolineae; order Aggregatilineales; family Phototrophicaceae; genus UBA6055. Next base: position 1,394 of record JAPPFH010000012.1, read on the forward strand.
TCGCGCGCGAGACCAGCAGCTCATGCGCCACCGTATCCCAAATCGAAAAGACCCCCTCTGCCGCGCCCGCGACCAGCATAGAGCCGTCCGGGCTGAAGTCGAGCGATGTCAATTTGAAGGTCGGTGTCTGGAAGCTTGCCTCCGGTTCTGGCTGCTGATAACGGTATAGCAATACGTTGTCAAATGGACGATCGAGGGCAAGCGCCAGCCGCTCGCCATCATCGCTATAGTCAAAAGCCAAGAACGTAACCGGCTCGCCAAACTGCAAATCGAAGATCAGCCGGTTGTCCTCGCTAAAAGTGACCCAGTTTCGCAGCCAGTCATCATCGACCATGGTCAATACGTCGCTGTGAACCGGACTGAAGACCATGGCCTGGATCAGACCCGAGTTCCCAGAATGCACTGCATGCTGCGCCACCGTCGGCAGATCCCAAACGATTGCGGCAAAGTCGCGCTCGACGTCAAAATCCGTGTAAGCTTCGCGCCCGGCGCTTGCCAAACGTTCGCCATCCGCACTGAATGCCAGCGCGGAGATTGATCCGGCGTGCGCGTTCAAACGCAGCCGCTCGCTGAAAGTCAAGGGCTCGCCATCGAGTATCTGCCAAAGCTGCAACGCGCCCGTATCGCTGCCAACTACGAATTGCTCATTCCGCGGCCGGAAGGCGAGCGCTGAAATGCCCTCGTCCAATTCCAGGATCTGCGGCGTTAGCGTCGGCTGGTGCAGGTCGTAAACCCAGACGCCATCCGATCCGCGCGCGCCGGGCACTATCAGAAAGCGGCTATTGGAAGACCAGTCGTGCGCCGCCTGGAAATTGCCGCTAATCCGCCCAAGCTCAGACATATAGAGAATCAGATTCTTATTGAGAACTTCGCGATTTGGCGCCTTGAGCGCTGATTTGGGCGCGACAAAGATGCCGCCATCGCCCGATTCCGCGATGTAACCCGTCTGCCCGTTCGCCAGCGCCAGCCACCAGACATAACCCTCGACGCATTCGGGACCGCCGGTGATCAGGAGGGGCCAGGCTGCCGGGATCTGCAACAAAACCTGAGCATCGTTCGATGGCTGCCCGCGCAAATTCAAATTGCCGCCGACCGCTACCGCTTCCATGCCCACATTAATCCGCGATCGCATATACGGTCCCGCCGTCGCCGCCTCGCCGCAGAGCCGATTGGAATATTGCGCCGCCAGCGCCGAAGCCGTCTCCGCTTCCGCCGCAGGATCGATCACGCCGCAGTAAACAACCAGCGCGCTATCGTTCGAGACGCGATAATCGTGCGTTATCGCCCGATGCGTCAGTTGAAACTTGTAACCGAGGACGGCGGCGGCGCTTCCGCTGGATGCGGTAGGGCAGCCAAGCGCGTCATTGGGGAAATTTGTCTGTTCCCAGCGCCAATTCGACAGGTTGTTTATGTCGACGCCATAGCCTAGCCGCGCGCTCAAATCCAGGAGCGCCGCTTCAATTTGGGATGGCGCTCCCTGCCCTAAAGCCAAGGCGGACAAGGCCGCGGCAATGATGATGCAGATCGTCTTGCGCGCTGTTCTCATCGATAACCCCCGTTCCTCGCGGCAGCCAGCCACACAATTATATCACGGACGCCAACTCCCACATTGCGCCCCTATAACTGCGCATGAGCGCAAGTCGCTGCTTGCAAGTCGAGGAGCAATTTGACAAAATGATATGACAATCTAATGGTAGCCCAAGATAGAAAGCTGCCGCGGTGGCATCGGCGCTCGATTACATCATATTTGGACACGATAGCGGAGAGGGCCGGCGGGAACGCCGTAAACTGCTCATGTTCAATGGCGTCCTGCCATCGCACGACGCCAGATTTTACGCGCAGTTGATTGACTTGGCGCCGATGACGGCTGCCGACGGCGGCGCTGCCCCTGCTCTGGCGCTGGTCACTTATGATGGCGAACGCATGATATTAGCCGCCATCCAGCCAGCCGCCGACAACCCCGCCAACCTAAACCATCATTACGTATTCATACCGGCTGAGGCTTTGCCGGAATCGGCGGCTCAGCTGGAGGATTGGCTGGCTTACTTGCCGCAAGCTTCGCTCGATATCAACAGCACCTTGCCACTCTTGCAGCCGCCAGATTTCCAGCCGGTCGATGTCGAAACACGGACGGCCTGCCTCCAGCGCATCCTGGACGACATTCCGGACGGAAACTTCGAAGTCGCGCTGTCCTTGCTTGGCGCAGTCTTGCATGAAAAGCCCGCGATCATAACGCGGTATCCGCCCGATTTCAGCGGGCGACTTGCGCTGATCGCGGGCCTTCAGGCGCTGATCCCGGGCGCGCTTGCCGCCCGCTTGACCTTCGCCAGCCACGCGCCCGCCAGCTGCCAGCAACCGCCTCAACTGTGCTTCGCTGATGATGGCGACGAGCGCTCGAACTGGATCTACGACTGGGGCGCCGCGCCACTTTTCGCCGATGCGTTGAATCATCCGTATATCGCTGTCTTGCGCAACCTTTGGCGCGGGGATGCCGCGTCGCTGGCGGAAGAGATTCAGCGGCTGGCGCGGCTCGCCGAAACCGGCGCCGATGCGGGCGCGCTCGGGCGCGCGCTAGAGCGCATCTCGCAACGGTTCCATATCGATCATCATGTGCAGACGCCGGCCGATAATGTCTCCACCGAAGCGATCATCGGGATCCTGGACGGCGCGGCGCCACCCAGCGACGCAAGCCGCAGCCAATACCTCCAGAAATTATTGCGCAACGCGCTAAGCCAGCGCGACGCGGCCGCCGGCAAACGCGTGGCTGAAGAACTGGAGAAAGACTCCTCGCTGGAAGGCGCCTTGTCCGAGATATTTGATGCGATGCTTGAAGACCAGCCGGACGCGGTCTACGTCTTCATTCGCAATCGGCTGATGGACCTCGGCATTGACGAAGCCTGGATTCCCCGATTGCAAAAAGCGGCCCGCAGCTCGCTCGAGGTAGCTATCAACGAGGGTGATGTCGGCACCTTAGCCGGTTGGCTGGAATTGATCGCGCACGAGCCGCAAACTTATCAGCTCCACGACATTCTGCGGGAAGCCATCTTGCGCGCCAAGCGCCGAGCCTATGGTGACAGCGAGCTCGGCATTCATCTCATTCTGATCGCAGTACGCCGCGCGCCGGATATTGTTGACGCGCTCTTTCAAGACGAACAGCTCGTCAATGCGCTGGAGTCAAATGTGCGATCAGCGCTGCAGGAACCATCGGCGGCGTCGCTCGAGCGGCTCATCGGCGAACGAACCGAGCATTTCCTGCTCGCCTTATATCATGGCTTGCAGGTCTCAGATGAAATTCTGGTGACCTTGCCGACGGCGAAGCGGCTCTGGTCTCTTAATGAATCTGACCAGCGGGTGAATCTGCCGGCCGTGTATCGACCGCCGGCGGTGACGCGCTTGCTGGCGACCGAGGCCAGCCACCAAATGACGGAAGAGGCGCTGGAATTTCTCTTCGAAACCATAATCGCCTGCGATGATCGCAAGCTGACCCTCGATACAACCCGCCACTTGGCCGCCCGCGATCTGCTCTTCCCGCGTTTGAGCCCGGCATTGGAAAACGATGCCGTACCGCTGGATAAAGCGCTGTCGATCATGAATGCGGTTGGCAGCGTCAAGAACGCGCCGGCGCAAGAGTTGATCGACGCGCACTTCAGCTTGCTCGATTATTATCAGTGGGAGCCGCAAACGCAGCGGCTGATGGAAGCCCTCTCGCGGGTGATGGCGAAAAACCACGAGGCGCAGATTACCTATCGACATTTGTGGCGACTCTTCGCCGCCTGTCATGAATTGGAGATCGAGGGCGCCACCCGCATTGCGATGACCCGTCTACTGCTGCAATACGCGAAGGAAGAAGATCCCTCAGCCTTGGTTGACGGCATCGCGCGCGTTTGGCGACAAATTGGCATGCGCAAGGCGCTGCAAGAATCGGTGAATGCCTGGTGGCGCAATTACACCCATCGCTTGAACATCACGCAGCTCCAGCGCCTGGCGCGCGAGTTGGATCAACAACGGAGCATGGAGACACAAAAGCACATCCTTTACTCGGTGCTGGCGATGCGCCGCTGGCTGCACAGCCAAGACCCTTTTGAGTTGGCGCAATCGATTAATGCGACTTACACCATATTGGAGCATTTCAGCGAGGCATTTGACGCCGCGCATATCCAAGAGATCGACTCGAACACCATCCGCCGCGAACTCGATGAAGTCGGCGCCGGGCTCTCATCGGAACAGCGCCATATCCTGGCGAACAACCTGCGCAATCTCGCCAACCGGATCACGCAAATGGCGGAGAAGCGCAGCAAGCCCTCGCTCATCCGCAGCGACGACAGCATCGAGCGCCAATTGCAGCAGGGCGAAGCCAATCCGCACGGGTCGATCGACATGATGAAATGGATCGCCGGTTATCTGGACGGCGCGCATCAGCCCAGCGACGATTGACCTGTTAGGCCTAGGTTGGATAGAATCGGGCGGCAGGGGGAACTGTAATGCCGACACTCGAATTCAAGGGCAAGAACCACATCTACGCCCATCATCTAACCGTGCCCTATCGCCCGCTGCAGCTTGACGAATCTCGCTCGCTGCTTCCCGAATCGGATAATGGCAAAACGTCGTTGACAGACCAAAACCTCATCATCCACGGCGACAACCTGGAAGCGCTCAAAGCGCTGCTGCCGCATTACGCCGGGCGCGTGAAGTGCATTTACATCGACCCGCCATACAACACGGGCAATGAAGTCTGGCATTACAACGACAATGTCAACAGTCCAATGATGCAGGACTGGCTAAAGAAACACGGCCCAGTCGATGGCGAAGACCTGGAACGCCATGACAAATGGCTGTGCATGATGTGGCCCCGCTTGCATCTGCTAAGGGAGTTGCTCAGTGACGATGGTGTAATCTTCATATCTATTGACTACAACGAGGAACACCACTTACGGATGTTGATGGATGAATTATTTGGTGAGGTTCAATATCGTAATACTTTTGTGGTGGCAAGGGTAAAGAAGAACATAAGGGAACGTGAAAAAATACGAGCTTTGAATTTTGGATACAATTCACTTCTTTTCTACGGTAAGTCTGACGAAAGCCTAATTGTGCCACCGACGAAGTTTCAAAAAAAGAAAGTAAGGTGGCATGCATTTGACGCACCTGGAATACGTCAAACGATGGAATATGAGCTTTTTGGAATGCAGCCGCCCGAAGGCCGCCACTGGATGTACTCTGAGGATAGAGCCGTTGAAATGATAGACGCAGGAAGACTTCGTCCAAATCCACGTAGTGGAAAACCTCAGTACCTCCTTGATGAAAGCAACCAGACGATGCTGGACACGAATTGGACTGACTTACAGGAATACGATAGTAAGTTCAACTTTCCCTACGGAGAAAAGAATGTGGAGCTAATACATAGGTTAGTAGGGATGATTGACGACAAAGACGCAGTCATCCTCGACTCCTTCGCCGGCAGCGGCACAACCGCACACGCCGTCCTCGCCCTGAACCAAGAAGACGGCGGCAACCGGCGCTTCATCCTGGTCGAATGCGAAGACTACGCCGACAGCATCACTGCCGAGCGCGTCCGCCGCGTCATTCGGGGCGTGCCAACTGCAAAGAATACGCAGCTCAAAGAAGGTCTGGGCGGCTCATTCGCATACTGTACGCTAGGCGAAGCGATTGATGTGGACAGTCTGTTAGAAGGCGACGAACTTCCATCATATTCTGACCTTGCCAGTTACTTGCTTCACACGGCGACCGGGATTTCCGCTTCAACTCAAGACTTGCAATCAAGTGATGAAGACGGTCGTTTCTATTCAAGTGATGAAACAGATTATTATCTCATTTACGCCCCGAGTCTTGAGTTTCTGCGCAGTGGCGACGCCGCCCTGAATCTTGAACGAGCCGAGCGCATCCGTGATAAAGGCCGCTCGGCGGTGGTCTTCGCAGCGGCGAAATTCATAAGTCAAAGTGAACTCAGTAAAATGGGCATCACATTCTGCCAACTTCCTTATGAACTGGGGTTGGGAGTCTCATAGTGGAACTCAAGGATTATCAGGTCAAGGCGCTGGCTGCGTTTGAGGACTATATCGAGGCTTTGGCGCGAAACGAGCGCGAAGGCCAAGAGCAAGCGGCGAGGTATCAGCAGGCGGGCTTGCCCATGCCCGAAGACACGCTCGACTATCCCCGACAGACTTGGAACGAGCTCGCTGAAGTGGGCAAGGTGGCAAAACCAAGTACAACTTACGCGGCGAGAATTGACGGCATGGAGCGCCCGATTCCGCACGTCTGCTTCAAAGTGCCGACCGGCGGCGGCAAGACCTTACTCGCGGCGGAAGCGCTGGGGCGGATTCAATATCCACGAGGCCTCGTTTTGTGGATCGTGCCGACGCGCGCCATTTACCAGCAAACCAAAGACGCGCTATGGAATCGGGAACACCCGTATCGGCAACGGCTGGAACGCGCTAGTGGCGGCAGGGTGAAGATGCTGGAAAAGGACATGCCGTTTCAGCCAGCGGATATCGCCAATTATCTCTGCGTCATGCTCTTGATGTTTCCCGCCGCCAATCGTCAAAAGGGCAAAGAGTTCCTGCGTTTCTTTCGCGATTCCGGACGTTATCATGCTTTCTTTCCCGGTAGCGACGACGCGCTTTTTGATTCGCGCCTGTTGCGGCGCTACCGCGACCTGGATCGAGAAGACGGACCTATAAAGCAAAGCCTATTCAACGTCATCAAAATGCAGCGTCCCGTCATCATTCTTGATGAAGCGCACAAAGCCTACGGGAAAAAACTAGAGGGAGCAAAGCAGTTTGCGGATTCAATAAATCGGCTTAATCCTCGCCTTGTGCTTGAGTTTTCCGCTACGCCAAACCAGAACATCAGCAACTTGCTAGTTGATATAACTGGCGTTGAACTCAAGGCGGAAGAAATGATTAAGATGCCAGTGCAAGTTACAAGCCAAATGAAAGCCAACTGGCAAGACACCTTGTCAGCCGCCGCCGAAGAATTGGATAACATCGACAATGCCGCAGTTGCTTTGCGGCAGCAGGTGGACCGATACATTCGCCCAATTGCGGTAGTGCGAGTGGAACGAACGGGGCGCGACCAGCGAGATGGACTTCGGGTTCACGCTGAAGATGTCCGCGAATACTTAATCCAGAACCTGGGCGTTCAGGCGGACTCAATCCGAGTCAAGTCCGCCGAAAACGATGAGCTAGGGCGAGAGGATCTATTGTCGGAATTGAGCGCGGTTCGCTGGATTATTACAAAGGCGGCGCTGATGGAAGGCTGGGACTGCTCATTTGCCTATTTGCTTGTCCTGCTGGATAATACGCGCTCGCAAACCGCTCTAACTCAACTCGTAGGCCGCATCTTGCGGCAGCCTCATGCCCGTCTTACCGGGATTGAAGAATTGGATCGCTGCTATGTGTACTGTTGGAATCTTGATGTATTACGAGCAGTAGAACAAGTCAAGAACGGATTGAAAGACGAAGGGCTTACCGGCTTAATGGATCAGGTAGAAAGCGTAGATGGAGACGATACCACTCAGCGCAAGATCAATATTCAGAGGCGGGAAGCTTTTCGCGGATTCGACATCAAGATACCGAAGGTGCTGCACCGAGACCGTGACGGTTGGCGCAAGTTGGATCACCTTCAAGACATCTTGGCGGAAGTCGATTGGGATAACGTTCGCCCGCCCCCAGTCCAACAGTTTATACACGAACCGCCATATATGGAACGAGTTGAGGTTGATGTCGACAGTAGCGCGGCCAATCCCTCCGCTTGGGAAGAACTTGTAATTGATAAGTCGCTTCGAATATCTTGGTTCGCGCGGCGGTTATCAGATATCGTGCCCAACCCGTGGCGGGCCGCCCAATTTGCCTTTGAGCTGTTCGATGATTTGCGGCGTAGCGGCCAGTCAGATGAAGACATATTTGACAATCGCGCAGGATACGCCGTGCAACTGAAAGAGCATCTGAGCAAAGAAAGTCATCGACTCTGCAAAGCAATATATGAAAAGAAACTACAAGAAGGAATGATCCGATTTGATCTATATACCGAGCCTGGTCATCTGTTGCCGGAAGAGTTCCCATTGACGGTTGGGGATAGAGACCACACTTTGGAACGTGGCGGTACTCCAATTCAGTTGAGTCTCTTCGACAGGGTTTTCGAAAAGCAATTTGACTCGGACCTGGAAATGGATTTTGCCTTTCATTTGGAAAAGCAGCCGCTTCAATGGTGGCACCGGGTAAGACGGGAATTCTATGTGCTTGGGTGGCGGCGTGAAAGGATTTATCCCGATTTTGTGACCTTTGCCGACCGGCATTTCGGCATGTTCGAGACCAAGGGCAATCACCTCAAGAACGAAGACACGCAGTACAAATGCGAGGTGTTTGAGCTTTTGGAGCAGCACTTTAACGACAGCCACCGCGAAGTTCGCATTGAAGAGCATGAACATCGAAAAGGAATGTTCAATATAGTCTATGAATCCAAGTTTCCAGCGATAAGCGCCTAAGCTATTGCTCCGCCCAGCGACGATTGACGCCATTATTCGGCATTATCATTTCGCCCAATTTCAAAGTAAAATCGAGCTATCCAGCCGTCCGCGCTTTAGGAGAGACACGCGCGCATGCAGAAACTGTTCACTTACGGCACCCTGCGCGATCCGGAGACGCAGCAGCGTCTATTGGGTCGTACGCTCGGCGACGGCGCGCCCGATACCTTGCGCGGGTATCGGCTCGCTAAGCTCACCGGCATTCACGAAGTTTATTCGATCCTGCAGCCGCAAGCCGGGTCCACTGTCGAGGGCATGCTCTATGAAGTCAGCGACGATGAGCTCGACCGCCTGGACGCCTACGAAGGCGAAGCCTACCAGCGCGTCAGCGTCCGGCTGGTGAGCAAGACCCGCGCCTGGGCTTACATGGAAAACCCCAAGTCGAGCTTTCGCATTCATATCGAACCGCCAGACAGTCCGTAACATGCGATGAAATCCCCAGTGAACCGTAACGCCGGTACGCATGAGCCGGTGGCGCGTCCTATAACAACGCGGAATAACACTGAATGACAGAGCTTGGCATAGGCATAATCGGCATGGGCTGGATGGGACAGGTCCACGCCCGTTCTTACAGCCTGGCGCGCCAGCGATTCCCCGACGGCGGCGTTTCGGCGCGGCTGGTCATCTGCTCGGACAATGTCGAGCGGCGGGCGGAAGCAGCGCGCGACCTGCTCGGCTTCGAATCGGCCACGGCGCGCTGGCAAGATGTCATTGAAGATCCCGCGGCGCAAATCGTGAATATCGCCACGCCCAACAATCTGCATCTCGAAATCGTCGAAGCGGCTGCGTCCGCTGGCAAACATATCTTCTGCGAGAAACCGGTCGGGCGCAGTCCAGAGGAAACAGCGCAAATTGAAGCTATCGCGCGCAAAGCAGGCGTATTGAGCTTCGTCGGCTTCAATTATCGCTGGGCGCCGCTGGTCATCCATGCCAGGAAGCTGATCAGCGATGGCGCGCTCGGCGAGCTGACGCAGTATCGCGGCCGCTTTTTCAGCATGTACGGCAGCGACCCACTGGGATTGCTGTCTTGGCGCTTCGACCGCGAAATCGCTGGTTATGGCGTTGTGGGTGATATCATGGCGCATGTGACCGATATGGCGCTTTTTCTCGGCGGCGGCGTTCGGCGGCTGGTCAGCAATGCGCGCACCTTCATCGCCGAGCGCCCCCTTCCCATCCCTGGGGTGGGCACGCATTATTCGCGCGGGGCGCCGGAAGACCCCAAAGCGCCAGTAACCAACGAGGATTATGTGAGCGCGCTGCTGGAATTCGAGAACGGCGCGCGCGGCACGGTCGAGGCTTCTCGTACGATATTTGGACCGAAGAACCAGATGGCTTTTGAGCTTAACGGCACGAAAGGCGCGCTCAACTGGGATTTCGAGCGGATGAACGAATTGCAGCTATACCGCCCCGACGCCGATGGCGGGCATGACGGCTACATGCGGCTGGTCGGCGGCGATCAATATCCCTACCACGGCAACTTCAATCCGGGCGAAGGCAGCGGCTTGGGCTATGAAGATATGAAGGTGATCGAAGCCTACAATTTCCTCCAATCGGTCGCGGAGGGGGTGCAGCGCGCGCCGGGCTTGGCGGAGGCGCTGGCGGTGGCCGAAGTCCACGCGGCGATGATCCGCTCCTGGGAGAGCGGCGAGTGGGAAGCGGTCACCGGTTTGCGGATTGGCTGACGCAAACAAGGTGTAGCAGGAGCGGCAGGCCGTGCCGCCCGTGCTGTTTGGAAAGTCTTTTGCGGGCGTTTCGGCGAAACGCCCCTACACAAATTCGATGACGGTAAACTTATGACCGAACTCGCCCTGCGCGGCGCCACCTATACCCTGGCCGCCGACCCCTTCCTAAACTCGCCATCGGATTGCGCCGTCTATGAATCCGACGGCTGCATACTGATCCGCGACGGTCTCATAAGCGCAATTGGCCCCTACGCCCGCCTGCGCGACAAGCTGCCAGCCGATATCGAGCTTCGTCATTACCCCGATTCGATTCTAATGCCTGGCTTCGTCGACGCGCATATCCATTATCCGCAGGTGGAGATTATCGGCTCGTATGGCGCGCAGCTTTTGGAGTGGCTGAACAAATACACCTTCCCGGCGGAAGCGCGCTTTGCCGACCCCGATCACGCGCGGCGCATCGCCGACTTCTTCATCACCGAGCTGCATCGCAATGGCACAACCTCGGCTTCGGTCTTCTGCACCTCGGCGCCGGGCTCGGTTGACGCTATCTTCAAAGCCGCCCAGCGCCACAATATGCTGCTGCTGGCGGGTAAGATGATGATGGACAGTCACGCGCCAGCGAACCTGGTCGATACTGCCCAGTCCAGCTATGACGATTCCAAAGCGCTGATCGAGCGCTGGCACAAACGGGGACGCTGCCGCTACGCCGTGACGCCGCGCTTCGCCCTCACAAGCAGCCCGCGGCAGCTTGAGCTCGCGGGCGCCCTTATGCGCGAGCACAGCGATGTCCGGCTGCAATCGCATATTTCGGAGAACCGCGCCGAAGTCGCGCGCGCCAGCGAACTTAATCCGCAGCGGATGCATTACACCGACATCTACGACCATTACGGCTTGCTCAGCGAACGCGCGATCTACGGTCACGGCATTCATTTAGCGGAAGACGAACTGCGGCGCTTTCATGAAATCGGCGCAAAGATCGCCCACTGCCCCACATCCAATTTCTTCATCGGCAGCGGCTTGTTCGATATCGCCAAGACGAAAAACGCGGCTCGCCCGGTGACCGTCGGTCTGGGCACCGATGTCGGCGGCGGCACCAGCTTCTCGATGCTGGGTACGATGAGCGAAGCCTACAAAATGGCGCAGATGCGCGGCAATTCGCTGACGGCGGCGCAATGCTGGTATCTGGCGACTCTGGGGAGCGCCGAAGCCCTCGGCCTTGGCGAAAGGGTCGGCAGCTTGCGAGCGGGCCGCGACGCCGACATCATCGTCTTGGATCCGCGCGCGACGCCACTGCTCGAGCTGCGCGCCGGTGTCGCTGAGTCGATCGATGAGCTGCTATTCGCCCTGATGATTTGCGCCGACGATCGGGCGATCGCAGCGACCTATGTGGCCGGCAAGCTGGTTCATGAGCGAGACTTCGCGGATTAACCCGCCCCGCGAGCTTCGATTGCAGCCAACTCAGCATAACTGCTGTCGCCGGCCCGCAGCCGCGCCGCCGGATCGTTGATGTCGTAGAGCCCAGCGATTAGGCGATATTCTCCGGCCGCGATGTCCGCCGGAATCAGCAAGCCGTGATTGTCGACAATCGAATCGCCGGCTTTCCAAGCTATTGTCATCAGTGAGCCGCCCGCCGGCTCGCTATCCCGCTGAGCCACTAGAGCGCCGTCGTCATCCAGAAGCTGGAGGAAGACCTTGTAGCGCGCGCCCGGAGACTCTATTGCCGTCCAGACCAGCTGCGCCAGCAGGTCATCGCCGGGGTCAACGACTGTAGCGCTGAGCGCAAACGAGTCAAGCGCGATTTCGCCGCCGAATACCAGATCCACTTGTCTCGGCTCGGCAAGCGCAGTCTTTCCCGCATAGCGCGCATAACGCAGATCGTCGATCCAGCGATCGGATATTTCAAAAGCGTTCATGTTGAGCGTTGTCTCGACAATCAAATTGGGGTCCTGCTGTTCCGCGCCATAGAAAATGACATGCAGCCTATCATGGGCGGCGATGATATCCAGCGCTTCTTGCTCCATCGCTTCCACATCGGACGCCATTGGCAAGGGATACACCGGCGCATCGGACCGGTAGTAATAACGCAGCAATTCTTGCAAACCCGGCGCGCTGACGATGACGGCGTCGCCCGCGCGCAGGTCCGCTTCGATTTGCCGCGCCAGACCGCGCATATCATCGCGCTGGAAATCCGGATTGTGGTATAGCGCATCTAGTCCGCGAAACAGCGCCACAAGATAAAGGACAAGAGCAAGCGCCGCCGCAAACTTGAGTATGACGCGCGCAATCCCATAAATGCGCCCATTTGGCAGCTGCCAAAAGGCCCAGACGCCCCGCCCCAGCCAAAGAGCGAAAGCCAACTGCGCCGGCAGCAAAAAACGGAGAAATCCACCTCCCAAGCCGACGATTAGAAATACACCGATTGTGGTCACTACCCAGGCTGCGGGCAGCAGCGTCGACCACCATTCGCGGCGGGCGCTTGTGGCCGGCAGCAGACCCAAAACCAATAAGACAAAAACGCTTATGGCTTCGTACCCAAGGCTGAATTCGTAAGCGCTGCCATAAGCGAGGAAACCCAATATTTTGCCCAGCAGCGCTTCTACCGGCTCGTGCCCCAATCGGTGAGACCGGTTGCCCAATTGCGCAATGGCGACCGGCAGCCACGGGCTGAACAAGATCAGCGTGATGACCTGCGCCAGCATAACGTTTAGCCAGCGCCGCCAGGGGAGAGGCGTCCACAATCTCGCCGCCCGCCCGCTGAAAAGCGAGGCGCAGAGCAGCAGCGTCGCCAGCGCCACCTGCGCCATGATGACAAGAGACTGGGCGAAATGGGTATAGATGCCGAGCGCGTTGACCAGCCCCAACCCGATGATTCGACGCCGGGCGCTACCCGTGCCGGCGCCCGGCGCGGCAGGACGCAGCAATCCAATGAAAAGCCACATGCTGCCCGCCGCAATCGCCGTCAGCATCGCGTACATGCGCGCTTCCTGCGCGTAATAGATGCTGAAGCTGTTCAGCGAGACCATCGCCGCCGCCGCCAGACCAGCGATAGGATGCTTGAGCCGCGCGCCCAAGGCATATACCCAGGCGACGCTCAGGATGCTGAACAGCGCGGACAACATGCGCAGCGCGAATTCCGACGAGCCGGTCAGCTCCCGCCACCAACGCAGCAGCGTGAAGTACGCCGGCACATGCACATTGGTATTTAAGTGTGAGATCAGCTCCGGGGGCGTCCGCAGCGAATGGCCATAAGCGAGACCTTCATCGTACCAGAGCGATTGGGCGCCGAGGCGGTGAAAGCGCGCCGCCGCCGCTGCCAGCAGGATGACGATGACCGGGAGAATTATCAGCGCCCGCGGCTCGAACTTCCGTCCCAATTGCGCCGCGGGAGTCATCGCGCGCGTTCTCGCAGCGCCATGACGACTGTGCCAAGCGCTACAATCGCAAACGCGCCCGCCAGCGCCAACCAGGAAGTCAGCCGGCTCATACTCCGATCATAAACGGCTATCTCATCGACGATTATCGCGCCGGCGCCAAATGGTATTTCCCGCGTCTGCGCCAGCCCGGACGATAACTCGATCCGCGACTCGCGCCAGACGGCTTCCTCCGCTTGAGCCGGGCGCCAACGGATCGCCAGCGCTGTGCCATGAGCTCTGAAATCCAGCCCGGCGTCGATGCGCGGCGCCGCGCCGAATCGCGCGCTCGCATCCGCTACCGTGGCGCCCCCGCTTGCAATCTGCCAGGTCTCCGCTTGATGCCGCCCACGATATAGAATCGGCTCTAATTTGCTCAAATAATCTTGCACGCTGTGATAAACCGGCAGCGCCGTGAATGTGGGCTTCTCCGGCTGATAATCGGGCTCGGCCATGCGAAAATAATAGAAGGCTTGATCCGCTTCAAAAGGATCTTTCCGCGTGAAAAACCAATACATGACATTGCCGACCCAGGGCCACTCCTGCTGGATACGCTCGTAGAAAATCGGCATATAGCGCGCCGCCTGCTCACTCGTGACATTGCCGTAAGCGCCGTAAAGACTGATCCGCTCCGGCGGCAATTCGGCGTCGAGCGTCGCGTTCCAAGCCGCTTCGCTCAGCCAGATCGGCTTATGCCCATCGCCGTTGCGCACCATGATGTCGCGATAATAAACGTGGCGCCCAACATTGACCGAAGTGGCGCGCAGACGCCGGTCGGTCGGACCGCTGCGCAAGCCGTAGCCCTGCGCCGATAGCACATCAAAGCACTCGCCTCCGCCGTGATCGTATAAAGCCTGCAAGAAAACCAGATCGCTCAGATCACGGTTGCCATCGAGCGCGATAGTGGGGGCGATGGCGCCGCTGATGACCACGATATTCGGATCGACCGCTTTCAGAGCGCGGTAAGCGCGACAGAGCATATCGGCGTACCCGGCCGGATCAATCGGATTCTCGCCCCATTCGGGATAGATATTCGGCTCGTTCCAGACCTGATAATGGCTGATTCGCCCGCGATAACGCGCTGCAACAGCGGTCACATAATTGATAAAGTCGTCCAAATCGTCGGGCGGCGCGCGGTCGCCAGCCGCCGGATCTGCGCGCGTCCAAGCCGGCGGATTGCTAAAGCGCGCCATCAGACGCAAGCCATAAGCCTCGGTCAAGTCGACAATCTGGTCGTACTTCAGCCAGGTGTCTATCGTATCAGCTTGGCCATCGCCATCGCGGTCAAGCCGGGAATCGCTGAATTGCCCGCGCCCATCGACCTCAAGATCCTCCCAGGGGAACTCCTGCCGCAGCCAGACGAAGCCGGCTTCGCTTATCATGCGCAGCATCGCTTCAATCTTCGGGCGCTCGACTTCTTGCTCCAGAAAGGTGTTGATGCCGTAGGGGAAAGCCGTCTTATTCGCGATCGGCGCCAGTGGCTCCGTCTCCAGCGGATGACGGACGAGATTGCCCGCCACCTCGACCAAGCCGCGGATCTGCCCGGCGGCCGCCTCCTCGCCTGTCTGCGACCAAATGAATTGCCATGCCAAACCGCGCCCGCTCAAGTCGAGACCGAGCGCGGCGAAGATGACGAAGGCGACAATCAAGGCGATTGCAACGCGCTTTCGTGTGGAGAACGCAGCATTCTCGGCAGAATTATTGGACATGCGGCGAATTATAGCGGTGCGGCGGACGAATTGAAGTGCGCAGCCGAGCCTTCAGCCACAATCGCGCGCGCTGCAAAGGGCCGCGTTCGGCGGCGTTCACGATGCATCTATCCGCTCGCTGCGCTGTCTCGGCGCGCCGGCATCGCATGGCAATGTAGGGCTTGTCCGATACTGGTTGGCATTGCTGTCTCTACAAAATGCAACAGATTTCTAAAGCTTCACCACAGAGGGTCGCGCCGACACTGACCGCCGACACCGCCCGCCGGACGCCCCCAAAAAGGAACGGACATCCAGCAGTTTTGACAGGCCGCGACAAGAGCAACCTTTGATTTGCCCGCCGAACTGTGCTTAACTTGAAGGGTACGCTGCCGGAGACCGAATGCGCCTTCGATTCTGCTTTGCCGCCCTTATCCTGCTTCTGACGCCCGCCGCCGTCGGCGCGCAAGCGGCTTTCGCCGCCGCCAGCTGCGCCAATCCGCCGTTTGGCTTCACCACAAATTGCGGTTACCTAAGATTGCCCCAAGACTACGACAAGCCCGATGAAGGCAATATCGCCATCTACTTCATCCAGGTCAAAGCGAAGAATCATCCGTCAAAATCCGATCCGCTCGTTTATCTCGTCGGCGGTCCCGGCAGCAGCGGCTCGCAGCTTTTGCCAGTCTCCTTCCGCAAATACCTGCGCGCCTTCGCCGACGAACGCGACATCATCATCATTGATCAGCGCGGCACGGGGGAATCAGCGCCCAGGCTCTATTGCCGCGAGGCATGGGACCAATTGGCTGACATCCTGCAGAGCCATCATGCCGAACACGCCGAGCTCTTGCTCGAGATTCTGGCCGCCTGCCATCAGCGTCTGACGCGCGCCGGCGTCCAATTCGCAAGCTATCATAGCGATAACATCGCGCGTGACATCGTAAATGTGCTGCGCGCATTAGGTTATGAACGCTGGAATCTGGTTGGCGTCTCATACGGTTCGCGCCTCGCGCTGGCGATGATGCGCGATTACCCTGAAACGATCCGCAGCGTCATTCTCGACTCGGTCTATCCACCGCAAGCCGATATCTACATTGACGCCTACTATCACGGGGAGCGGGCAATGCAAGCGCTGTTTGCGGCTTGCGCCCATTCTGAACGCTGCAACGCGCGTTATCCCAATCTGGAAGCCGTCTTCCGCGCTCTGTACGAAGGCTTGAATCAGACGCCGATGATCGCGACCTACAAGCCGCCGCGATTCCAGACGCTGAAAATCGAAATCAGCGGCTACCGCCTATACGACTGGGTCTTCAGCTGGCTCTACGAAGTCAATTCCATCCAACAAATCCCCAAACTGATCTACGATCTTGATCGCGGATTTACCCAGAGCGCCGTAGGCCTTGGCGTCGCCTTCGAGGCGAATATGACTTCGCTCAGCCTCGGAATGCACTACACCGTTCAATGTCAAGAGGAATACGATTCAGCGCTCAATCGCGATTACTACAGCATGGTAGAAGCCCATCCGCATCTCGGCGGCTACCTGCGCTATCCAGTGGAGGGCGTCGGCACCCTGTCGCGCCTCTGCGGCTTGTGGCAGGCGGAGCCGCGTCCGCTCGCCGTCAACGATCCGGTTGCCAGCGATATACCGGCCTTGCTGCTTTCGGGCAATTATGACCCGATCACGCCGCCAGCTTACGCGGACATGGCGAGCGAAACTTTGACCACCGCCTACAATATCGTCTTGCCGCACGTCGGGCACGGTGTGCTTCGCTCGCACCGCTGCGCCGTTGACATCGCGCTGGAGTTCATCAACGCGCCACAGAGCGAACCCGATAGCGGCTGCATCGCCCAGACCCAGCCGATCGCCTTCGAGTAGTAGGGCGTCCGTATAGCGGACGTCAGACGCGGAGGTTACGACTCCGCTAAGCTGTAGGCGGGTTTCGATAGGCATATCAGACAGAATTTGACTAGCACGCCGGTATTCGTTATCTTTTGTGCATTGTCTAAATCTGCTGCACGCCGTTCCGACTATCGTTGCGTCCGGCGCCGAATCATGAGCCTAGCGCGTCCAGGCGAAATCGTTGGGAAAAGACGCCAATGAACGACATCGAACAATACGAATTTGATCGACTCGGATACCTCGTCATCCCCAGCTTCCTCTCCGACGCCGAAGTGAGCAGCCTCTCCGCCGCTATCGACGCCGCCGAAGAAGACGCGCTGGCGCAGTTGGATCGCCCGCCGGACAAGATCAGCGCTTTCGGCATACACTATCGTCACCATCCCGAAAAGGGCTACTTCGTCAGCGGCGCGCGCGAAGAAGGCGACACCCTGATCATCGAAGATTTCTATAACGCCGATCCCGCCTTCGATATCTTGATTGATCATCCTCCGACGATGAAATACATTCGCGCCATCGTCAAGGAACGCCCGACGATCAACAACAGCGAGATTCGCATCCGCTACCCCGGCAACCAGACCGGTTCGCACATGGGCGGACCAGTCAGCCGCAAACATCGCTACTATTATTCGGATCAAGGCATCGACTGCATGATGGTGCGCACGGTCTACTTCGTCCATGATGTGAACCCGGGCCAGGGCGAGTTCTGCGTCGTGCCCGCCACCCACAAGAGCAATATGCCATCGCCATACGAAGGCAGAAATCCCGACACCGAACCGGGCATGATCGGCTTGCCTGTCAAAGCCGGCG
Organism: Chloroflexota bacterium; assembly: GCA_028875185.1. Taxonomy (GTDB): domain Bacteria; phylum Chloroflexota; class Anaerolineae; order Aggregatilineales; family Phototrophicaceae; genus UBA6055. Next base: position 19,417 of record JAPPFH010000012.1, read on the forward strand.
ACGCCATCCTCTTCACCGAAAACCTGCGTCACGGCGGCTTCACCAACCAATCGAAGCAGACGCGAAAGACGCTGCATGTTGGTTACGGGCCCTTCTGGATGAAATCGCAAAATCACAGCACGATGGACGAAGAGCCTAATGTCTTGCCCAGCGCCTTCGCCCGCTGGAATGATGCGCAGCGCCTGCTCTTCCGCGCCCACCGCACCTTGTTGGACTAGGGCAATATGCTACAAATTGAAAGACAGGAACTTGCTGGGATCCCTTGCGTCACCCTGCGCGACCGGCGGGTAGATAAGGCTCCGGTCATCATTCATTATCATGGCTGGACCGGGGGGAAAGGCGCGGTCGAGACACCGGATCAGAGCCAGGCGCAATTGGCGTCGGCCGGCTTCCTGGTGGTAGCGCCGGACTGTTACGAACATGGCGAGCGCGCGACCGACGCCTGGTTCCGCGCGCAATTCAACGGCTGGGCATTCATTTGCCAGGCGATGGACCAAACCAGAAAAGAAGCGGCCGCGCTCTACGAAGCGGTCATGGCCTTGCCCTACAGTTCGGCGCATAATCCGCAGGTGACGGGCGGCTCCATGGGCGGTTTGATCGCGCAGATGGTCTTCGCCGAGAACAGCGACTTCGCCTCGATGGTATCGGTCGTGGGCCGCTCCAGCTTTTACCAAGCGGATGAATGGTGCCGCGAAGCGCAGCGCGGTAGCTGGTGCGATGACTGGTGCGCCGAGTACGCCACCCAATCGCATCCCGAGCGCTTCACCGACCGTCCGCTCTTATTCATCGACGGCGCGCTCGATACCGATTGCCCGGCACAGATCAACGCCGAAACCGCGCGCCTGATAAACGCCGCTGGCGGGCAGGCGGAGCAATTCGTCGATCCCGACTTCGGTCACGGGTTCTCGCCGCCGATGCGCGACAAATACATTGACTGGCTGCTGGCGCATGGTCAACCGCCCGCGCGCACGCCGAATTTGTAGGGGCGAGCCATTGGGTCGCCCGCCAACACGCAAACTGTAGGGGCGAGCCATTGGGTCGCCCGCCAGCATCAGCAGGAGACCATCCGTATGAATCACGATGTAGACAAAATTATCGCTGAGATTGAAGCGCGCAGCTATTGCATCATCCCCTCGGTGATTTCGCCGGAAGAGGCGGACGAAGTGCGGACTATTCTGGAGAGCCTGCTCGAAGCGGAAGCGACCGACGCATCGCGCGCGGCTAAGACCCAGCGCGTCGGCGGCATTGCCGTCAAGCACCCAATCTTCGTGGAACTGATGGCGAATCCCTTGATCGTCGCGATCTGGAAAAAGTATCTGGACGAAGACGTGATCTGCTCGACCTGGACCGCCAACACCAGCTACCCGGGCTTTGGCGCCTACAAATGGCATCCGGATTTTCCCTTTCAGTGGCTGAATTACCCTTGGCCCGAGACCCCGGTCAGCGGGCAGACGATCTGGCTGCTCAACGACTTTTCCGAGGAGAATGGCGGCACCGGCATCATGCCGCGCAGCCACCTGAAGGGGCATCGTCCGCCGGCCGAGATGATTGACAAGTGGCATCCGGACGGCGAAATCCTCACTGGCATTCGCGGCAGCGTCATGGTCTATCACGGCGCCACCTGGCACACCGCCCGCCCCAACAACAGCGACGCGCCGCGCAGCGCCTTGTTGGGAATGTATACCCGTCCTTGTTATATTACGCAGGAAGACATGCTGGCGCAGCTGCGCTTCATCGCTGAGCCGTCCGAAATCGTGCAGCAGCTGATGGGCGCCAAGCGGCGCCAACCGGTCATTATCGCCAATCGCTAGATTGAGATCGGCAGCCATCAGGAGACGTATAAAATCTACAGCAGGGGCTGTGAGGGGGACTTATCGGTAATTCGTTAAATTGACAGGTATGATGGCGTAGCAAAACGCAAACATAAGGAGAACGATATGTTTTATGCAAAACGTGCACTTCTAATCTCAGTTTTGGCGGTGGCGCTGGTCTCTGTATTGAGCCTCGCCGTCGCCCAAGACGAAGAGATGGTCTTCGGCGATCTGCCTCGCAGCGAGACCTTCGTCGTGGCTTCGCAGGCGCCGCACAACGATGTCTGGGACAGCTTCAATTACTATCAAGCCGGCACCTACAACAACGCCACCGGATACGCCAACGTCGTCCATGAACCGGCATTCATCACCGCCAACGGCTTCTACCCCTGGCTGGCGCAATCTTGGGAATATAACGAAGACGGCACTGAAATGACGCTGGTCATCACAGAAGGCGCCAATTGGAACGATGGCGCGCCCTTGACGATGGACGACTGGCTCTTCACTTTGCAATACAACAAAGACCATGCGGACAAGGGCATTTCCTGGTCGGGGTTCTTGTCGGACGTCGAATGGCGCGCCGAGGGCAGCAGTATCATTTTCACGCTGCCGGACACCAACTGGCGCTTCCATTACAATTTCGGCGGCCTCGGCACATTCAGCCCCATTCCCAAGCACGTTTGGGAAGGTCAAGACCCGACCACCTTCAAGAATCCGGACGCGGTTCATTCCGGCCCCTACCGCCTGGTCAGCAGCAACGCGGACACGCGCACGACGATCTGGGAGCGGCGCGATGACTACTGGGATCCGGACCGACTGCCAGCGCCGAAGTATCAAGTCTGGCTGAAGCGGCCCGAAGCTGACGTAGCCGTCTTCGAGTGGGAAGATGGCAACTTCGATCTGGGGCGCATGCCATTCAGCGTGATGACCCGGATCATGAGCTCGAACCCGCATATCAAGCCGCTGGTTCATCAGGACCCCTGCCCGCGCGCCCTCATCTTCAACACGCTAAATCCGCCGCTGGATGACAAGCTGTTCCGCCGCGCTTTGGGGTTGCTGCTGAATCGCCAAGCGGTGGCTAACCTGGCCAACGTACCCGGCTATGTCACGCCTGTGCTTTGGCCGAACCTGGGCGAACCTGACGAGCGCTACTACGACGCGGCGGCGGCTGAGGAATTCCAGGTGACCACCTTTGATCCGGAAGCGGCGGTAGCGCTGCTGGATGAAGCCGGTTATCCGCTGGTTGATGGCGTACGCGTGAACAAGGGTGGCGAGCCCATTTCGCTCGACGCGCTCTACATCGATATCGGCAACCCAGCCTGGACGGTCTGGTCTTGGCTGCTGGCTGAGCAAGCGCAGCTGGTCGGCATCGAGATCAATCCGCGTCTGCTTGATATTCCGACCTTCTTTACGCAGTTGCCCAACGGGGAGTTTGACATCGTCTTCCGCTGGTTCTGCGGCAACTTGCCCGGCGATCCGGTGCAAATGTTTGATGGCTTGCATTCTGATAATGCCGTGCCAATCGGCGAGCGCGCAGGCGGTGTTCCGGGCCGGTACAGCAACCCGGATATGGACGCGCTGATTGAGCAGATCAGAACCGCTGACCCCGCCTCCGAGGAAGCGCAATCGCTCTTCCGGCAAGCTTATCGAATCTGGGCGGAGGAAGCGCCTTATGTGACGCTGTTCGGCGAGAACGAAGGCGTTGTCTTCAACAGCCAATACTGGACGGGCTTGGCGGTGGGCCAGCCTTGGGTGCACTGGACGCCAGCAGCGCGGCAAATCATCGACTTCCTCGAACCGGCCGGTGATATGTAACGCATTCTCGCTTACAAATCTCATTCTCAAGGGGCGGCTCTTGGGTCGCCCGCCAGAACACAAACCGTAGGGGCGATCCTTGGGTCGCCCAATAAATACAATGACTGCGGATTCATCCTCAGTAGCGCTAACTAACGAACAGCAGACCGCCGAACGGCGCGAAGTCTTCCAGTATGTCTTGCGTCGATTCGGCGTTTACCTCTTCACCCTCTGGGCGGCGATCACCGTCGCCTTCTTCATCTTTCGTCTGGTGCCGGGCGACCCGATGAATATTCTGCTGGGCAATATAACGCGAGCCGAAGGGCGCCAGCGGGATGCGGCGGAGCAGGAAGTCATCATCGCTCGTTACCGTAAGATCTTCGGCGTAGATGATCCCTTGCCGCTGCAGTACGTCAATTATCTGCGTAAAGCCATCCTGGGCGGGCTTGACCTGGGCCCGTCCTTCGTCGAGTACCCGGCGCAGACGAAGGACCTCGTTTTCCGGCGCATGCCCTGGACGATCGGCATCTTCACCACATCGGTGCTGCTTGCCTGGCTGGTCGGCACGGGATTAGGCGCGCTGATCGGCTGGCTGCAGCGCAGTCGGCTGTCGCAGTTGGCGGTGGTCATCTCGACGCTGCTGCAAATCACGCCGGTTTACTTGGTCGCCCTCGGTTTGATCATCTACGTTGGCTACACCTGGCGCATCCTGCCGGCCGGCGGTCCCTACGCCCGGCATCTGCAGCCGGAATGGACCTGGGAATTCATCAGCAGCTTGCTCACCCATGCGATTCTGCCCATGCTCTCGAACATGATCGTCATCGGCGCCGGCTTCACCCTGGGCATGCGCGCCTTGATGATCAGCGTGCTGGGTGAAGACTATCTCACTTTCGCCCGCGCCAAAGGCTTGTCGCCTTATACCGTGCTCAAAGATTACGCCTTCCGCAACGCCCTGATTCCGCAAGTCACGGCGCTTGCCATCATCGTCGGCGCGACGCTGAACGGGACTTTTATCATTGAAGTGCTCTTCCAATTGCCGGGCTTGGGCACGCTCTTCGTCCAAGCAATGGGACTGCGCGATTTCAACACGATGCAGGCGGTTGTCCTCTTTTCCATTTTCGCCGTCCTGACGCTGACTTTAATCGTCGATCTGGCGCTGCCCTTGCTTGACCCACGCGTTCGGAGGACCGCATGAGGAATCCCAGCATTATCATCGGTCTCATCATGCTGGCGCTGATTGTGCTGCTGGCGATGGCGGGTCCCGCGGTCGTCCAACAGCTTCTCTTCCCCGGCGAGCGCCCGGGGATGCGCGGCAGCTACCGCCCCTACCAACTGGATTCGCCACAACACCCAATCGGCACCGACGGCGATGGCCGCGACGGGCTCATGGTATTCATCTCCAGCATTGGACCATCGCTGCAGATCGGCTTGATCGCCGGCGCGACATCGACCAGCCTGGGCGTCGTCATCGGCTTTCTGGCTGGCTACGCTCGTGGGCGGCTGGACACGCTCGCGCGGATACTGATTGATATGGTGCTGGTCATCCCTACGCTGCCGCTGCTGCTGATGCTGGCGGCATACATCGAACGCTGGGATTTGTACAAGCTCTCGCTGATCCTGGGGATTTTCGGTTGGTCTTTTGTGGCGCGCGTCATAAGACCGCAGGTGCAGAGCCTGCGCGAACGCAGCTATGTTGATTTGGCAGTACTCTCGGGCGAGAACCCGCTGGAGATCATCTTTCTGGAATTGCTGCCACCCTTATTGCCCTACATCGGATATGTCTTCTCGCTGAGCATCGTCGGCTCAATGCTGGCGGAAGCCGGATTGCAGATCATCGGCTTGGGCGCGGGCGGCTTGCCCACGCTCGGCTTTATGATCGCCAAAGGCTTCCGCGAAAGCGTCATCGCCATTGGCTTAATCGGGCAGATGCTGCTGCCGGCCGGCGCCTTGATTTACGTATTCCTCGCCCTCAATCTGATCAACACCGGTTTGGACGAGGTCTTCAATCCGCGCTTGAAGACGACGATAGAAGGTGGCGACTGATGCCAGCGCTCTTGGAAATCCGCGGGCTGTCGGCTGGTTTGCGGGGCCGCCGCTCGGTCACGCCTGTGGTCAGCGATGTTGATCTCGATGTACAGGCGGGCGAAATCCTCGGCGTCGTCGGCGAATCCGGCTGCGGCAAGAGCACACTCGCGGCAGCCATCATGCGCCTCTTGGTCCCGCCTCAAGTGCTGCAATCCGGTTCGATGAACTTTCGCCTTGCGGACGGCAGCTATGACCTGGCGCAGCTTCCCGCCCGCGAATTGCGCCAACTGCGCTGGCGGCAGCTCTCGTATATCCCGCAGGGCTCGATGAATTCGCTGAACCCGGTCTTGCGGGTCGAGCGGCAGATGACTGATACGCTGCTGCAACATGGCTTGACCAAAGCGGAAGCGCATAAGCGATCGGTCGCCGCGCTGGAACTGGTCAATTTGGAGCCGAAAATCTTGGAGAGCTACCCGCACGAATTGAGCGGCGGCATGCGCCAGCGCGTCATTATCGCCGCGGCTGTGAGCATGCGCCCGGCGCTGATCGTCGCTGATGAATTGACGACCGCGCTTGATGTGGTCACGCAGCGCCAGATCTTGCAAGAATTGGCGGCCATCCGCGATGAGCTAGGCGCGACCATTATTCTCATCACGCACGACATGGGCGTAGTCGCCCAGATCGCCGATCGCGTCGCCGTCATGTACGCCGGCAAGATCGCCGAGCTGGGAACCGTGAACGGCATCTTCGAGGCGCCGCTGCATCCTTACTCGCAAGGCTTGATCGGCTCCATCCCGCGCGAGAGCGGTCAACGGGTTGAAGGCTTGCCTGGCGAAGCCCCAAGCCCCTGGAAATACCCTGGGGGCTGCCGTTTTCATCCCCGCTGCCCCGAGGTCTTCGCGCCGTGCAACGAGCGCATTCCTGCGCTGCTTCCGCAAAAACCCGAGCGCCGGGTCGCATGCCACCTTTACGATGCCGAGGTCGCCGCCGATGCCTGACCTGTTGACCGTTGAAAATCTGCGACAGCTATTTGGCGGGCGCAACCCAACACAGGCGGTGGACGATGTGTCTTTTCGTCTGCCGGCTGAGCCGGCGATCGTCAGCCTCGTTGGCGAAAGCGGCAGCGGCAAATCAACGATCGCGCGCATAATCCTGGGCTTGCTGAAACCGACTGCCGGGCGCGTGCTCTACCAGGGCGTCGATATCCTCACGCCCGACCGCAAATGGAATCGCAGATTCCGCAGCGAGGTGCAAGCCGTCTTCCAGGATCCCTACAGCGTCTACAATCCGGTCTACAAAGCCGAGCGCGTCTTGAAGCTGGTCATCCGCAAGTTTGGGCTGGCAAAGACCAAGGCGGACGCCCAAGAGCAAATGGAAGAGGCGCTGCGGGCGGTCGATCTGCGGCCCGAAGAAGTGCTGGACCGCCATCCCCATCAATTGAGCGGCGGCCAGCGGCAGCGCCTGATGCTGGCGCGCGTCTATCTGATGCGTCCGCGCCTGATTGTCGCCGACGAACCGGTATCGATGATCGACGCCGGCATGCGCGCCTCCTTCCTCAATATCTTGGGGGACTTCCGCGACAGGCACGGCATCTCCACCTTGTTTATCACCCACGATCTCTCGACCGCGATGTATCTGGGCGGGGAGATTATCGTGCTCTATCAAGGCAGAATCATGGAACAGGGCGAGACCCAAACCGTCATGCGGTCGCCGCTGCACCCCTACGCCCAATTGCTGATCAGCTCGATTCCGACGCCGGACCCGCGCCGCCGCTGGCGTGAGGATCTCTCGGCCGCGCCCCTGGCGGAAATAAGCGCGATCGTGGCGGACCGCGCGAATCGCCATCGCTGCCTCTTCGCCGATCGCTGCCCGCAGGTCATGGACCGCTGCTGGGAAGCGCGCCCCGCTTTGCTTGCGCCGAAAGACCCCGGCGCTTCACACGCCCGCCGCGAGGTCGCCTGTTATCTCTACGATTGATAATCGCCCGCCGAGGCATAAAACATAGGGGCTACGTATCAGGTCGCCCGCCGAAGCGTCAAACCTAGGGGCTACCTATCAGGTCGCCCGCTGATCCGTAACTGTAGGGGCGACCTATCAGGTCGCCCGCCGAAGCGTCAAACGTAGGGGCTACCTATCAGGTCGCCCGAAACTTACGCCAAAAGAGGATTCCCATGATTGCCAAAAAACATATTGCGGCGACGCTCTCACTAAGCGATTCAAACTGGACCATCCATGAGGACGCCGATGGCACAGGCGAAGCGCTTGAGCTTCATTCAGCCGACCTGCGCGCGCCCGGCTGGCTGCCCGCTACTGTCCCCGGCAACATTCAAGCCGACCTCGAAGCCGCTCATCAACTTAAGCCGCTGTGGTACGGCGCGGGCGATCCGCGGCTGGCGGATGTCGCGCGGAAAGACTGGTGGTATCGCCGCGACTTTGACCTGCCGGTCCATCTGGCGGACAGGCGACTCCAACTGGTCTTCGATGGCGTCGATTACGCTTGCGAGATCTGGCTGAATGGAACGCGTCTGGGCGCGAACGCCGGCATGTTCAAGCGCTTCGCTTTCGATGTCGCCGATGTCATCAAGCCCGGCGAGATAAACCGTCTGGCGGTCAGAATAGAGCGCATACCAGCCGAGCTCGTACACATCTTGGCCGCTTCGGACGGCGCCATGAGTGGCGGCGGCGAGAATTACCCGCAAGAGTGGGGACCTGATTTCTTCGTCGTCGGCATTAACCAAACGCGCCAACTGCTGAAAGACCTCAAAAGCCCGACCAATTACGGCTGGGACTGGGGCGTGAATATCTACACGCTAGGAATCTGGCAAGACGTCCGCCTTGAAGCCAGCGGCGCCTCCCGCATCGAGTGGCTAGACCTAAGGACTGAGCTCAACGGCGACTATAGTCACGCGGCAGTTAAGGTCAAGCTGGAGATTGACAGCATCAGCGCCATTGATGCGATTGCCGAATTCCGCATCGAGGGGCATGGCGCAAACCTCGACGCGAGCATCGCCGCCAATCTCAATCACGGCTCTAACAGCATTGATGTCGAAATCGAGCTGCCAAACCCGGCGCTGTGGTGGCCTAACGGTCAAGGCGATCAGCCGCTCTACCGGCTGGCGGCGCAGCTACGGGATGCCGAAAGCGGCGACTTGCTCGACCAGCGCTCAGCCCGCTTCGCCGTGCGCGAGATCCGCTGGGAACAAGTCGAGGGCGCGCCCACCGATTTCATCAACCCCTACCAATTGGTCATTAACGGACGGACGGTCCGCATGATCGGCTCCAATATCTTGCCGCCCGACTTGCTTTTCGGCCGCATGGATGAGCGCGGCCCGCGGCTCATTCGGCTGGCGGCGGCCGCCGGCATGAACACGCTGCGCGTCTGGGGCGGCGGCGTCTTTCCGAGCGACGCAATGCTCAACCTGGCTGATGAATTGGGCATCATGCTCTCGCAAGAATTCCCTATGTCCAGCTGCCGCCCGGAAACCGACGCTGTCTTCCTGGCCAATCTCGAGGCGACCATTCGCGGTCTCGTCAAACGCTATCGCAATCACGCCTGCATCATTGAATGGACCGGTGGCAATGAGATGTGGTGGTATCAGGGCGATGACCACGCTGCGCTGCATTTGCTTGAGCGCATAGTGGAAGAGGAGGACGATCGCCTATTCCGCGCCACCTGCCCCATCCAGGGCGCGCGCCACAGCCCTTGGCACTACGACCCACAAACGCATTACGCCCACTATGACGACGACGAAATGCTCGATACCGGTTGGCGCCGCGGCGAAAACAAAATGATGCGCTACGGCGAGTTCGGCTGCCATTCGCTCGCGCACCTTGAGGTCTGGCAGCGGGAGATCCCGCCAGCCGATCAATGGCCCGCCTATGACGAAGACAATCCGGTTCTGATTCGCAAAAATGTCGTGCAGGCCGTCTTCACCAAAGAGCATTGGCTGATGAAGACCATCCTGGAGTCTCTCTTTGGACGGGTCGACACGCTGGAATCCTTGGTAAAAGCCGGGCAATACCTGGGCGCGCACGGGCTGCGCTACGCGGTCGATGCCTTGCGGCGGCGCGGCCGACGAATCGGCGGCATCACCACCTGGGTCTTCAACGAACCCTGGCCCAACGGCGGCGGACCCTACATAATCGATTATGACGGCAGACCGCTGATGAACTATGACTTCCAGAAACAGGCATTGGCGCCTCTCAGCTTGTCGCTGAAGCACGAGTCAAATCTCTATGACCCGGCCGCGGGTTTGGACGCTCAACTGTGGCTGGTCAGCGACGCGCCGGCGCCGGCTGCTGATTTACGCTGGCGCTGGCTGCTGCGCGACGCGGCAGGTCACGCGCTAGCGCGGGATGAAGGCATAACATCAATACAGCCAATTCAGGCGCTGCATCTGGGCGAAATCAAATATGGTCCGCTAGGTGAAGACGCCGCTGGCTTGCTTTTCGTGGAACTACAGCTTCACGACGCAAGCGGAGAACTGCTGACGGAGCGCTTGCACATATTCGGCTCGGCTTCAGCGCCCGCGCCCCTGGCCGGGCTGATCGCCGACACCGCTGCGGGACTATCTCGCGCAGTTCTGGAGGTTACCGATTGCGAGCGGCAACAAGATGGCGATAGCGAAAGCCTTTGTATCAGATTGACCAACCGCGGCGAGATGACGGCGCTATTCTGTCAGCCGCACCCGCTGCTCGCCTACCGCACCGATACCGACATTGAAGACAATAACGCTTTCATCCCGCCCGGCGAGACCCGCGCCATCACCATCGCCGCGCCCGTCGATTCGCCGGAAGGCTTGACGCTGGGGCAAACCGGCTGGCGCATTTCCTGCTGGAACGCCGATGATGCGCTGATCGCGCCAAGCGAAGACCTGCTGTTTTCGATCGGCAGACGCGATGCGATGGCCCGCGAATTTGCCGGATACGACGATCTGGCGCGCATCGACGGCATGACCGCCGTTGACATCAAGGGAGAGCGACCAGACCCATCCGCCCTGCCCTTACTGATGACGAGCAATCAACGGGTCCGTTTTAGCTTTGCCGTGAAGCCGGGCTGTGCCGGTCCCGCTCGCTTGCGTTTGCACACAGCCGATCAAGCAAATGCGCCCGCGCCACAGTTGGAGGTAAGGGCTAACGGTCGGCGCTTTGAGGCGTCGCTGCCGAGCGGGCTGGGCATCCAAAACAGCGACCCCGCTCATCTCGCCTTTCCCCATACCATCGAGATTGAACTTCCCCGCGGGACGCTCGTTGAAGGCGAAAACAACCTCGAGATCCGCGTTCAGAATGACGGTTGGTTCAGCTGGGATGCGATCGACTTGATCAAATGCGCTGAATGAGTCTGCTGCCACTCGGCGTCAGCTTGTCGCGCTCAATAGGTCGCGCGGCCGCCGGAGAGATCAAAAATAGCGCCGGTGTTAAACGAGGCTTCGCCGGAGACAATCCAGCACACGATCGCCGCCGTTTCCTCCACCGTGCCCAGACGCCCCATGGGAATCCGGCTGGTCATGTAATCGAGCGCTACGTCCGCGGCGTCCGCGAGCAGCGGGGTATCAACCAGGGCGGGCGCCAATCCGTTGACGGTGATCCTTGTATGCGCAATCTCTTTCCCGATTGCCTTCACCAGACCAATCACGCCCGCCTTGGAAACCGAATAGCCCGCCATCCCGGGGTTCCCCTCCTTGCCCGATATTGAGGCTAGCAGCAAAATCCGGCCGTAGCCGCGAGGCAGCATCGCCCGTACAGCATACTTGGTTATCAGAAACGAGCCGACCAGATTCGTGTCCAAGACTTGGCGAAATGAGGCCAAATCGTACGCGTCTATGTTGGCGCCAGTCTTGCCGACAATCCCGGCGCAATTCACTACTACATCAAGACGACCATATTCTTCCTTAGCGATGCGCGTCAACCGGCGAACTTCAGCCTCGCTGGTGACATCCGTTCGCAACGCGTCGACGGGACCGGGCAGATCGCCCAGCGCGCCCTGCGCCTTTGCCAGCGCCGGCTCGTTGATATCCGCCAGAATGACCGCGCCGCCTTCTTGCGCAATGCGCTTGCCGATTCCCAAGCCGATTCCGCTGCCGCCGCCGGTTACTATGGCGACTTGTCCTCGAAATCGGTTTTCGAATATCATGCTCACATCTCACATCTTATCGACTATGAAGCTTCGGCTAGGCTGATAATAGCCTGCACAGACATGAGCGAAGCTTCACCCCGATGATCATGCCAAATGCTTTTTGACGACCGCTTCGTCAAGCTCGATGCCCAAGCCCGGTCCTGTCGGCGGCTTGATTAATCCCTGCTCAAAGACAATCGGCTCCTTGAGGATATCGTTGTGCAAGCCAGCGCCGTTATACTCTTGTATGAGAAAGTTCGGCGAGCAGGTATCAAGCTGCACGGCGGCGGCCGCGGCGACCGGTCCGCAATACATATGCGGCGCGATCATGGCGTAGTGCGCCTCTGCCATGCCGGCGATTTTCTTCGATTCCAGAATCCCGCCGCATTGCCCGACATCAAGCTGGATTATTTGCGCCGCTTGCTTCCTGAGCAATTCGGAAAATTCAAACTTGGTCACTAGCCGTTCGCCCGTGGCGATCGGTATGCTGGTGTGCGCCGCCACACGCGCCAGCTCATCGATATTCTCCGGCGGCACCGGCTCCTCGAACCAGAAGGGGCTGAATTCCTCCAGCTCTTTGGCCACGCGAATGGCGACGGCCGTGCTGAACTGCCCGTGTGTGCCAATGCCCACTTCGAGTTCATCGCCGACGGCATCGCGTATCGCGCGGAAGATCTTCGCGACGTGGCGTATCGTCTTCAACGGGAAATCACGCGGCTGCGGGAAAAGCGGTGTGAAGGGATCGAGCTTGCAGGCGCTGTTGCCCTCTTCCACCAGCTTCAGCGCGACTTCGCCGGCTTTCAGTGGGTTCTCCCAGATGCCTTCGGTCGGCATATAGGCGTAGGCGCGCAATTGCTCATGAACCTGCCCGCCAAGCAAGTTGTAAATCGGCTGATTGGCGGCTTTGCCGACGATATCCCACAGCGCCATTTCGATTGCGCTAAGCGCCGGCGTCATATACAAGCTGGGATGACGCCAATCATGCCGCGAGGCGTATATCGTCTGCCAAATGCGCTCGATCTGAAAAGGGTTGCTGCCGATGACAAACTGCTCGCAGAAATCTTCGATCATGCTAATTGCCGGCTGCAAGTTGGCGGCGTGCATCGTCGGCCGCTCGCCCAAGCCGATGATGCCTTCATCCGTCAACAGCCGCACAAACAGCCAATGCCATCCGCCGATGTAAGGCTCAATATTGCGAACGAGAATCGTTTCGACGCCAGTAACTTTCATCAGTCAGTTCTCCTATGTAGGGCTTGTCCGATATTGGGTGATTGACCCTCGATTCTACCCCCCATCCCCCGGCCCCTTCCCCCACAAGGAGGGAAGGGGAGCCGAGAAACTCAAAGTTCTCGCGGAAAAGCCCCTCCCTCTTTATGGGGGAGGGGTTTGGGGTGGGGGTTAGCGCGCGTACATTGCTCGGATAATTTTGCAAAAGACATTAGCGGACAAGCCTTGTAAAGGCAAAAAATCGGTGAAACGCGCGCTGTATGATCCCGACATTCAATCGACGATCGCCTGATTTACCAACACGCGCAACTCGCGCCGTATCGGATAAGACGATGAAGGCATCAGTTGAGTCAGGAAGATGGCTGTCAATTCCTCGCGCGGGTCGATCCAAAATGTTGTGCTCGCCGCGCCGCCCCAGCCAAATTCTCCGGGCGATCCCAGAATCTGAGCCGCTGCCGGGTCGAGCAAAACATAGCCGCCCAAGCCGAAGCCGACGCCATCGTGGCGCGTCAATGCGCGCGCGCCGCCGCGCCGCAGATTGTGGCGGGCGCCAAGACCCATGCCGACCGCTTCACGCCGCGACTCGCTGCGCAAGAAGTAGCCCATGCTGGACAGATCGCAGTTGCCCGGCAAATGATTGCCGGTCATCAACTCAACCGTCTTGCGCCCCAGGATGCGCGCGCCGTCCAACTCGCCCGTATTCAGCAGCATCTGGCTGAAGCGCAGGTAATCACCAGCAGTCGAGACTAAGCCTCCGCCGCCAGAGAACAGCGTCGGCTGCCCAAGATAGTCGCTGTCGCTCGGCTTGTCGATGAGGCGAAAGCCCGCGCCATCGCGTTCGTAGTTGGCGGCGAAGCGACCGACTTGATCCGCCGAAAGGGAAAAGCCAGTATCGACCATGCCCAAAGGCGCGAGAATCTCCGCGGCGAAAAACTGATCGAGCGGCTGACCCGAGACCACTTCGATCACATGACCGAGCACATCCGTTGCCACGCTATAACTCCAGCGCGTCCCGGGCGAAAACAGCAGCGGCAGCTCCTTGAGTTGGTTGACGAATGCCGCCAAGGATCTGTCTTTTCCCAGCAAGTCTCGCTGTCGATACATTTCATCGAGAGGATGCGCGACCATATGCCCATAAGTCAAACCCGCTGTATGGGTCAACAGGTCGCGGATGGTCATCTCGCGCTCGGCCGGCACGGTCTGGTAATTCTCGGCATCGCCCGATTGGAAGACTTCCAGGCGCTCAAACCCGGGAATGAACTCGGACGCAGGATCATCCAATTGCAGCAGACCGCGCTCGTAAAGCATCATGACGCCAACCGACGTAATCGGCTTGGTCATCGAGTAGATGCGAAAGATCGTATCTTCCGCGACTGGGAGACGGGCCTCGACATCGCATAAGCCGTAACAATGCAGATATGCCGCTCGCCCACGCCGGGCGATCAGCGCAAGATAGCCCGGAATCAACCCTTCATCGACGTAGCGGTTGAAATGCGCGGCTATTCGCTCAAGCCGGTCCGCGCGCAAGCCGACATTTTCAGGGCGCGACAATTCGATCACTTTATGAACTCCTGATTCTGACTATAGGCAATTTGGAGACTAACCATGTATTTGGCCTGCCTGCGAGACCGCGAGGCGAATGAGGCGCATATTGTTGAACAAATTCTCCCAATATGATAATGTAGAATTGGGCTGTCGGTAAGATTTACTTACGCGCCGTCCTCCGCTCTTTGCAAGGGTTCGGCGAAGCGTCCAGTGTTCCATTTCCAGAAAGGGGGCGTCATACGATGAAAGACTCTGAAAGGACTTCATCTGGACGTCGGAGTTTCCTGTCAACTGCGTTCGTTTTGGTTTGGGTGAGCACCATGCTTATCATCGCTCTGTTTCTGATGAGCGTAGTGATAGTGCGTCTGACAAGTTAAAAGAATTTAGATCTGGGCACACTTGCAGCCTTGATTGGGTCCGTCGCCGCTTTTCTTTCGGCATTGTTCGTCTTTTACAAGTGGGCTGAAGATCAGGAAAGCGCGAAACGTGACCAGCTTCGTCGAGACATTAGCAACGAAGTACGGGCGGAGATTTATAAGGCATTACTCGAATTGGACAGCGTACGGCTCCTTAATAGTCAAGACCAACGCGAGACCTTGAAGCGTTTAGCTGACGATGCTGACGACCAGGCGCGTGAGCTTGATTCGGAATAAACGACTCACACAATCGATCTGCTGGCCCAAAACCGCCATTTAGGACAGAACAAAGCCCTCATAGCCATTGGCGACGACCTCCTCACACTTCTCGACATAAGGCGGGAAGCCGGGCAATGGCATGAATACGCGCGGCTTGCCCGCGATATTATCGCCTTGATACCAATTGTGGCAAGACACCCACAAGGTCGCGTTCGCCACCTCATTCACGTGCGAGACCCAAGCGACCTGGGCGTCTTCAGTCGCCTCAATGAGACTGTGATCATTCGATACCATAAAGCTGATGCAATCCGTCACCCATTCGACGTGCTGTTCAATCGCCACCATCATATTGGTCAAGACCGAGGGACTGCCCGGACCGGTAATCGTAAAGAGATTTGGAAAGCCGGATACCTGCAATCCCAGATAATTGACCGGTCCCTCCGCCCACTTCTCGCGCAATAGCAACCCGTCTCGCCCGCGAATATCGATCCGCAGCAGCGCGCCGGTCATGTTGTCAAAACCGGTGGCCAGCACAATGATATCCACATCGTAGTCGGCTGCGCTCGTGCGGATTCCGGCGGGCGTGATCGCTTGAATCGGCGTCATTCTGAGATCGACCAAACGCACGTTTGGACGATTATATGTTTCAAAGTAACCGCTATCGAGCACCGGGCGCTTGCAGTGAATCGTGTAGTCGGGCGTGAGCATCTCCGCGACCGCCGGGTCATCCACAATCGCGTGAATCTTATCGCGGACGAAATCAGCCGTCGCTTTGTTGCTTTCGTGGCTGACGGTAATGTCGTTAAAAGCGCCGAAGAAGGGAAAGCCGCCCAATTGCCAGCGCTCCTCCAAAACGCGCCCCCGTTCTTCCTCGCTAATCTCCGCCGCCGAAAAGTCATTGGCGGGAATGTGGGACAATTGCGCGCCCGATTCCAGCCGATTGCGCGCGCGGAAGCCAGCGTAATCCGCCTTGATTTCAGCGACAAATTCCGGGTCCACCGGGCGATTATGCGCCGGAACCGACCACTGCGGCGAGCGCTGGAAAACCGTGAGCTGCGCCGCCTGCCCAGCAATAACCGGTATCGCCTGCACACCGGACGAGCCCGTGCCAATGACAGCCACGCGCTTGCCACTGAGGTCTACGCCTTCATGCGGCCAACGCGCCGTATGATGAATCGGACCGCGGAAAGTCTCCATCCCATCAATCTCGGGGATATTCGGCGCCGATATGCTGCCCGTCGCCATGATCAGAAACCGGGCGGAAAGCCACCCCCCGCCGTCTGTGCCCACCTGCCAACGCTCTGTCGTCTCATTGAATGCCGCTGATTCCACACGAGTATCGAATCTGATGTCCTTCCGCAAATCAAAACGGTCGGCGACATGGTTGAGATAATTGAGAATTTCCGGCTGCGTGGGATAGCGCTCGGGCCACTCCCAATCCTGCTGCAAGTTTTCATCAAAGCTGTATGAGTACTCAATCGTATCGGTGTCGCAGCGCGCGCCAGGATAGCGATTCCAATACCAGGTGCCGCCGACGCCGCCGCCCGCCTCGATGACCTGTGCCGACAAGCCGAGCGCCCGCATGCGATACAGCATGTACAAGCCCGAGATGCCCGCGCCTACAATGATGACATCAGTTTCATCAATTGAATGCATGTCCATAGTCTGTACGCCAATCCCAGGTTGAGCGTCTAATTCATTATAAAGCCGCCGGCGACCACAAGCGATACGCCCGTCACATTCTCCGCGCGCGCCAGATACAGCGCCGCTTCCGCCATATCTGCGGGCGTCTGTCCACGACCCAAAGGAATCGATTCGCGATTTACAGCGCTAAAGGTGTCATCAACATTGTCTGTGCCGTATTGGCGCTGCAGCCGCTCAGATGCCGAAAGATGCGCGTGCCACATGGATGTATCAACATTTCCCGGGCAAATGGCGTTTGCGCGGATATCAAACGCAGCCAGCTCCGCCGCCATCGATTGGGTCAAGCTAATCGCCGCGAACTTCGATGCGCAGTAAGCGCCCATCTCGGCGAATCCCCTTTTGCCCGCGACCGAAGCGATATTGATGATGAGGCCGCCATTCTCCTTCAAATAGGGAAGCGCTGCCTGCGTCATCAAGAATATGCCTTTGACGTTGACCGCGAAGATTCGCTCCCAATCGCGCTCGGCAAAGTCGACGAAGGGTCCGGACTGAATGACGCCGGCATTGTTCACAATGATATCGATACCACCGAAAGCCTCAACCGACTTGTCAACCAGATTCTGACATGAAGCGCGCGCGGCCACATCAACCTCTATCGCCCGGCATGTTCCTCCCTGCTTGCCGATTTCGCGCGCGGCTTTCGCCAAGTCAGATTCGCCAGCAAGCGCGTAATTCCAATCCCCCGCCCCTTCTTTGGCAAGCGCCCCCAAATCCGACAGCACAACCTTGGCGCCTTCGCCGGCAAAACCCTCGGCGATGCCCCGCCCTATCCCACGCGCCGCGCCAGTTACGATGACAGTGCTTTCACGGATCTCCATCAGCTTGCCCAGCGCCTCACGAAAGCCCAATCCCGCCGCCGCCATCGACCGATAGCGAGACGCCAGTCACGCCCTCCGCCCGGCACAAATAAAGCGCGGCATCGGCAATTTCCCCAGGTGTCTGCTGGCGGCTCAAGGGGACGGTATCTTTCACGAAGGCGGCAAAAGCCTCCTCGTATGATTGCCCCGGATATTGCTGCAAGCGGCGCTGGACCAGATAATCGAATTGCATCGCGGTAAAGACCGCGCCCGGGCAGATGGCGTTCACCCTAATATCGTGCTCGGCGAGCTCCGCAGCCAGGGATTGCGTCAAGCCGATGACGGCTGCTTTCGAGGCGCAATAAGCGCTATTGAACGGCGACCCTCGCTTGCCGGCATTCGATGCGATGTTGATGATGACCCCGCCCTGCTTCTCCAGCCACGGGAGCGCGGCTTGCGAAAGCAAGAAGACGCCCTTGGCGTTGACCGCGACAATTCGATCCCACTCGGACTCGGCAAAGTCCGCCAAGTTTCCCAGTTTGATGATGCCGGCGCCATTGACCAAAATATCCAGTCCGCCGAAGGCTCTTATTGTCGCATCGACTAGGTTCTGGCAAGAGGCGCGGTCCGCAACATCGACTTCGATCGCCTTACAGACGCCGCCGCTTTCGCTGATTTCGCGCGCCGTCCGCGCCAGATCGGTTTCCGCGGAGAGCGCATAATGCCATTCCGACTCCGGCGCGCCCGCCAGCGATCCCAAATCAGCAGCGGCAACCTTGGCGCCCTCGGCCGCAAAGGCCCGGGCAATCGCGCGCCCGATACCGCGAGCGGCGCCGGTGACGATGACGGTTTTCCCCTTAATCTCCACTTGAGCCCCTATTTCGCGCTAAGGTCAAGGCTGCGCCATTAAGCCAAATCCAACACGCTGCGAGCCGCCGCTCTCATACGCGCCTTGCTCTATTCATTGATTCGTCACCAGCTACAATTGCGAACCATATCGCTTGACCGCATCCGGGTTCAGTTCCAAGCCCAAGCCGGGCTTGTCCGGATATGGCGACCACATCCCGTCGGCCGGCTGAGGAAACTCGGTGTAAACCAACTTGTCGAATTCCTCGCTAACACCCAAATACTCGACGATGCGCAAGTTTGGTGTGGCGCAGGTCACGTGCAGATGGACGACCTGGAAGGCATGCGGCGCCACCGGCAAGTTGAAGGCATGCGCCAGCTGCGCCACTTTCAGCCACTCGGTCACCCCGCCGACTCGCCCGATATCGGGCTGCACGACATCAGCGCCGCCGCGGGCGATCAATTCGCGGAAGCCGAATTTGCTGTACTCGTGCTCGCCAGTCGCGACGGGGATGTCGATAGCCTTGGCGATCGCAGCCAAGCCCTCAATATCATCAGCCAATACCGGCTCCTCAAACCAGCCCACGCGATAATTTTCGAATTCGCGCGCCATGCGAATCGCCTGCTTGGCATAGTAGCCATTGTTGGCATCGATGAGAATTTCGATCTCATCGCCAACCGCAGCGCGCACAGCCGCCAAGCGCTCGATATCCTCTTTTTCGCTCTTGCCAAAGTCTTTCCCCACCTTCATCTTGACCGATTTCATGCCGCGCTCGACATAACCGACTTGCTCGGCAACCAACTCATCAAGGCTGAAATGCGTTCAGCCGCCGCTGCCATAAATGGGCACGCTGTCGGTATAAGGTCCCAAGAGCTTGTAAAGCGGCACATTGAAGTATTTGGCTTTCAAATCCCACAAGGCGGTGTCCACGCCCGAGATGGCGGCGAAAGCAAGCCCCTTGCGCCCCACGCCGCGCAAGCGCCAGAACATATCGTCCCACAGTTTTTCGATGTACAAGGGATCTTGTCCCAGCAGAATTGGTTTCAAGGAATCGACGATGAGCGCCTGCGCCGCGCGCCCGCCATCGCCGATGCCCAGCCCTTCCAAGCCCTCATCGGTGAGCACATGGACGAAGCATTGCCCTCTGCCCGGCGTCGGGTGGCGAATGGTCGCGTCCTTGATGCTGCCCAAATGCGGAATATGAATATAAGTCGTGCGAATATCGGTGATCTTCATCTACGGATCCCATTGGATACACAAACGCAATGCGAATATCGGTCTTCTGAATGTGGCTCCCAAAATACTCTTGCGTGAGTACGGGAATAATCCTGTGTGGCTAGGGCCGAGCGTAGGTTAGTGTCCACGCTACCCGGCGGCGCGCCCACGCTTGATACTGAACTCCAGTCAGCTAGCGCAGGACAATCATGGATATACCGCGGTTTCGATTATTTGACCCGCGCTTCACAGGGCGCGACCTTTTGATTGGAGCGTACTTTAGCGCATTTGACTAATCGGATGCAATGACATCGAGAATCTGCAAGAGCTTCTTGTCGCGCCACTTCTTCATCCGCTCCATGTCCGTATCCGCCAGCGCCGCTTCCATCTGAGCCGCGCCAATCTGCGCCCATTCGCGCGCCAGCTCCGGCGTACGCGGCGGCGCCTCCCGCTCAACGCGCGAGGGAATGTCATCTTCCAGACTATGGTCTAGCTTCCGATCGACCATGGTATCCTGCAAGCCGCCCG
This sequence comes from Chloroflexota bacterium, assembly GCA_028875185.1. Lineage (GTDB taxonomy): Bacteria > Chloroflexota > Anaerolineae > Aggregatilineales > Phototrophicaceae > UBA6055. Next base: position 39,660 of record JAPPFH010000012.1, read on the forward strand.
GGCTGGTCAACATGCCGACGGCAAAGGGACCCATCAGCGCCAGGCGCAAACCGGGCCCCGTCCTGAAAGCGAGGTCGATCTCCTCTACCGTGGCCACCCCATTGCCCACCAGCCACAGCGCTTCGCGGTAAATCGCCGCCTGCATGTGGTTGACGATATGCCCGCGGCATTCTAATTGCGCCACCACGGGCACGCGCTTCAAACGCGCCATAAAATCGCGCGCCAGCGCCACCGTTTCAGCCGAGGTCGCTTCGCCCGGCACGATCTCCACCGACGGCACAATATGCGGCGGATTGTAGGGATGCGCCACCACGCAGCGCTCGGGACGCGTCGTCGCCGCCTGTATCTCGGTCATCAGCATCGCGCTTGTGCTCGATGCGAGAATGACCTCCGGTCCGGTCAAACGGTCGAGCTCGCGGTAAATCTCGCGCTTGATCCGATAGCGCTCGGGCCCCGATTCTTGCACGAAGTCGACATCGTCGACCGCCGCAGCGAGGTCGGTCGTGACGGTGATCCGCTCCCAAGCGGCCGCCACCTCGCTCTTGCTCATCACGCCGGCTTCGACCAGGGTGTCATAGGCGCTGCGGATCTCCCGCATCGTCCAATCCAAGGCTTCGTCGGAAATGTCGTATATCTTGACCTCCAAGCCATGCTGGGCGAACAAGACCGCCCATGAGAAGCCGATCGTGCCGCCGCCGATGCAGGCGACTCGGCTGATATCCTCCGCGTTCATCGTTTGCTTCACCACCTTTGTATCTCACTTGCGAGTAAACTCAAGCAGTCGCCGGTCCTTTGGCTCTTGGCGCCAAATCCGCTTTACAATGAAACAGGCGACCGACCCGCTGTGTCTACGCGCGGCGGGCGGTCGCCCCCTAAAGTTCCATTATTCGCCAACGGGCTCGATTGTCGCCGTCAGCCCTGGAGTTCGTCGCCGAATACGGACCGCACTTCACCCCGCAATTCATCAACAGCGTCCCACAACTCGCGCGTGTCCCGATACTGTTGATACGGCTGCCCGCCCAAAAGCATGACCGGACCATCAAAGCCGTTCTCGCGCGCCATATTCAGGCAGCGTTTGGATTCATCAGCATCGAGTAATCCATCACCGTCAATCTGCACCCATTGGTGAATGGCAGTCGCCCGCGGCATCAGTTGGGACAAGGTATCATACTTGCCTGGTCCCTTGGCATTGCCAAAATCAGCCACCAAACCGTAATCGCGCTCGGATATATCGAGCACCTGCAGCAGGTCGCGCGCTTCATTATTGAAGAGTTTGTAATTCTCAGTCGCCGGCGCCACGCCGCAAGCGACGCAGTAATCGTAAAGCTCCTGGAAATCTTCGCCGCACTGGCTGATGGTCTCCGGCGTGGGCGCGCTATCGCCCGGGACGTAGCGAACGCCACTTGATCCCAACTCGGACGCGATCTCCATCCAGCGCTTGGTCAACGCGATCCCGGCGCTGCGCTCCTCCGGATCCGGGCTGCCGACCTCGCCGATGTCAATCAGCAGCTGATACAACTCCACCTCCGCCGATTCAAAAGCCGAGCGCAATTCACCCAGATAACCCGGCTCGATATTGGGGATGTGCTGGATGCAGAGATCGACGCACCGTATGCCGTGCGCGGCCACCTCCGCCGGAAAGTCGAGCAAATTGAGAGTCGGCTCTTGTCGAAAACTTCCTGAGACACTCTTGTGACCATCGTCCAATTCAAACCAGGGATCCCCCAAGGCATCCGGCAAATGCAAAGAGAAACTGGATAATCCTGCCCGCGCCATCAGATTCTTCCTTTCAGAGTTCGTTTCCGCCCATTATCCTATGCCTAACTTTACCACTCTTTCCCGCTCATTCACCACAATTTCCCTGGCGCTCGCAATAGCCCGTTCCGCCCTGAGACTGCCGTAACGAAGCGCTTACATCACGGCGACTGTCGCGTTGTCAATGAAATCCCAATCCCACTCAATACCCAAACCCGCGCCCGACGGCGGATGCGCGTATCCGTCTTCATCTATATGCACCGGATTCTTTATCCCCAGCTTCATCAGCGAACTCGGTATCAATGCTTCGAAGAACTCGCAATTGGCAATCGCGCAGCAGCAATGCAGATTGACGATCTCCAGCGCCGGGTAAATCGTGGTATGCACCTCGCAGCGCATGCCGAATGCTTCCGCCAGATGCGCCGTCTTCATCACCGCCGTCACCCCGCCTTTCCACGAAACATCGCTGCGCACGATATCCACTACGCCGCTGGCGATGCACTCAGCCGTCGAATAATGCGAGCCGACCAAAACCTCCGTGCCACAAATCGGGATGTCCAGATCGCGCGTCAGCTTGCGCAAGCCGTTGAAATCGGTATCGTAGAGCGGCTCTTCAAACCAGTAGTAATCGAGCTTCTCGAGCTCGCGCCCCATGCGCAGCGCCTCTTCGTAATAGGTATGCGCCGTTACTGGGTCGGCCATCAGTTTGAAGCTCGGGTCGTCGCCGACTGCCTCGCGGCAGAGCCGATAAGCCTCCAGCGCTTCCTGAAAATCACTGGGCGGGTGCAGCTTGTAGCCGTGAAATCCCTTCCGCTTGAATTCGGCGGCTTGATCGGCATAGTCCTGCGGCGTATCAAGATACATGGAACTGACGTAGGTCGGCGCCTTCGCTCGGCAGTGACCGAACAGCTTGTAAAGCGGCAGACCGGCGACCACCCCGGCGATATCCCAGAGCGCAATATCAAAAGGTCCGTAGGAGTAGATCGGCGTATGATGCCAGTGGCGCTCATAACGCCTGAATTCGTGCCAATGCTTCTCCCGAGCAAAGGGATCCTTCCCCAGGAAGAAGGGCTTGATGGACTGCGCCGCGATAGAGCCGGCCATCTCCGCGCCCATGCCGGCAAATCCCATGCTGACGCCATCGACGCCCGCATCGGTTTTCATCGTAATCATAAGAAAGTTAAGCTCGGAGCGATGACTGTCGCGCAGTTCCTTCTCCGACAATACCGCTTCCTGATGCTTGCACAGCCGAATCTCTATATCCGTGATTTTCATGACAGAATCCCCTCCTGCAGCCAATAAGAGTAAACGATAACAAATTCCAGCGAATCTGTAATGCAATCGCCTAGCCGACGATGTGACAGAGCAGATTGCGGCTTGGGACGGGTTCCTGCGAGCGGGACACGCGCTCAACTGCCGTGATAATACACGCGCTTGGCTGAGCTGCGGAAAATGATGAAGGTCAGAATCAGAATCACCAAAAACAGCAGCCAAGCCATCGCCGAGGCATAACCCATCTTGAAATAGGCGAAAGCGTTTTGGAAGAGATAGAGCGAATAAAAGAGCGTCGAATCGCCCGGTCCGCCTTCGGTGATGATGTAAGCCTCGGTGAAATATTGGAATGCGCCGATTAAGCCGACAATGGTGTTGAAGAGGATGATTGGGCTGATCATGGGCACTGTGACATGGCGGAACTTGCGCCACAAGCTGGCGCCATCGAGCGACGCCACATCGTAGAGCTCCTGCGGCACATCTTGCAGCGCCGCCAAATAGATCAGCATCATCCAGCCGGTGCCCCACATGCTCATCATGATCAGCGCCGGTTTCGCCCATTGGGGATCGGAGAACCAACTGATGGCGGGCAATCCCAGTTCAGCCAGGATGACGCTGACCGCGCCGTATTGCGGGTGCAGCAGCCAGGTCCAGACGATGCTGGTGGCGACCAGCGGCAGGATACTGGGCAGGTAGAATATCGTCCGAAAGACGGACAAGCCCTTGACCTTCTGATTCAGCAGCACCGCCAGCGCCAGCGCCAGCATATTGCCCAGGGGCACGGCGAAGACCACAAAGTACAGCGTATTTGTCAGCGCCTTGATGAAGAGCGGATCAAAATAAAGCAGCTTCTCGTAGTTAAATAAGCCGATGAACCGAGGCGACGAAATCGGCGAGTAGCGGGTCAAGCTGTAATAGAATGAGGCGATGATGGGATAGAGGTTGAGCGCCAGGAAGCCGACGATCCAGGGCGAGATGAATACGAGGCCAACGCCAACTTTGCGCAACTCGCGGCGCTTGCGTGGCGTCAACATGGTCTGTTCACCAAAGTCCCTTGCCAGTCACGACTAGGCTCATGCGTAACACGAACCCGCCTTGTCAAAGACTTGTAGGGGCGACCAACCTGGTCGCCCGCAGATCGCATATGGAATTGGGCGCGGGCGACTTGATAAGTCGCCCCTACAGATTTTGCTATGACGTCGGCGGCGGTTGCCATGCCCTAGCCTTTCAAGCCCGTCAGCGAGATGCCCTGAATGAAGACGCGCTGCATAAAGAAAAAGATTATGATGATCGGAACAACCGCCATGGTCGAAGCCGCCATCAAAATGCTGAAATCCGTGATGCCTTGCGAATTATGATAAAGCGCCAATCCCAGCGACATCGGATAAAGATCGCGGTCGTTGAGGTAGATGAGGGGGCCGATAAAATCGTTCCAGGACCAGATGAATTGAAAGAGCGCCACCGTCGCCAGCGCCGGCTTGCAGAGCGGCAGGATGACGCGCGTGAGCAGAATCCATTCGCTGCCGCCATCGATGCGCGTCGCCTCCGATAGCTCTTTGGGAATGCCCAGCATAAACTGCCGCAGCATAAAAATGAAAAAGGGATGACCGAGCCAAGCGGGCACGATCAGCGGCAGCCAGGAATTTACCCAGCCGATCTTGCTGAAGCTGACGAAAAGCGGAATCATGACGACATGATACGGCAGCATCAGCGTAGACAGCACCAGCACGAACACGGCATCGCGGCCCTTCCATTCCACGCGCGAAAAGCCATAGGCGACCAGGCTGTTGGAAATGATGGCGCCGATGACGGCTGCGACCGCGATCTGCAGCGAGTTGCCCAAGTATTGCAGGAAGGGCTGCGCTTCCAGGGCGTTTGGGTAATTCTCGAATTCGAGCGGCTCGGGGATCCAAACCGGTGGGTCAAGCAAAAGCTGGTCGATGGGTTTGAGCGAGGTGGTGATCATCCAGAAGAGCGGCAGGATGAAGGCGGCGGACAAGCCGACCAGCAAGACGAAGGATACGATGTTGTTGATGTTTGCGCGTTTGACGCCGAAACTTGCGATCATGTGTTGTGTTGGCTGAGGGCGACCTAAAGGTCGCGTAGACAAAGCCCGCCGGTCGCCCTTAAAGAATGTGCATACATAAAGACAGGCGGGCGACCCAATGGGTCGCCCCTACAAATTGTAATTGGCGCGGCTAAAACTGGCGATACTCGTTCTCGACGGCAGTTTGCACGGCGTCGAGCGCTTCTTGCGCCGATTTCTCCAGCCGCAATGCTTGATCGACTTCCGAGCCGAGCCGGTCCATGTAGAAGTTGGCCACCGGTATCATCGGCGTGGTCAAGCCGCGCGGGCTGCCCATGGTTTCGAAGAAGCTGCGATAATCGGGATGCTCGTCGAAGAGGGCGGTGATGCGGTCTACCTCGAGCGCGGCCAACGAGCCTGTGGTTGTGGTCGGCGTATCTTTCCAGGCGGCGACGATTGCCATCACATCCGGATCGGTGAAGCCGGACCACCACTTGGCGAACTCGTAGGCGGCGGCTGGGTTGGCCGCGCCGGTGGGGATGCACTGGTAGTTGCCCCAAATCCAGGAACCCCAGCCGGTGCTGTCTTCTTCGCCCGCGACCGGCGGCAGATGCTGCAAGCCCCAGCGGAAGCCTTCGGCGGCGAAGCGGTGGAAGTCGCCAAGTTTCCAGGGACCGATGAGTTGCATGGCGAGGCGGCCCGCGATGAAGGGGTCTTGCGTGCCACCGCGTTCGCCGGATAAGCCCGATGAAAAGCGCTGCAAGCGTTCAACGCCGTATTTTTCGCTGTAGCTCATCATCCATTCGAGCGCGCGCACATTGCCCGGGTGATTGGCGGTGATGGCGTCGTTCTCGGCATCGTAGATTCCGCCGCCAAAGTTGCCGAACCAGGCGCGATGAAATGAATGGTGCGAGCCGAGGTGCAGCATACCGACGCGGTCCAGATTGCCATCGGCGTCTTCGACCGTGAGCTGCTCCGCCATGGCATCCAGCTCTTCGATGGTGCCGGGACCGACTTCGGGGTCCAAGCCCGCTTCTTCAAATTGGTTCTTGTTCCAAGCCAGGTCGTAGACGCCGAAGCCGCTGGGCGTACCGTAGACCGCGCCGTCGACCACGCCGCCGGACAAAGCCGCTGGCGTGAGGAAGTCTTTGATGGCGGCGACCTCTTCCGGCGTTCCCAGATCGGCGTATGGTGTGATGCCGCCCAAAGCAGCCAAACCCGGAATCTCGTTCGAGCCGAAGAAGGTGACGATGTCCGGCGGGCTGCCGGCGGAAATAGCGGCGGTCAAGCGCACCAGGAAGTCGCCATAGGGGACAACCAGCGGCTCGACGCGAATGGCGTCTTGGTGCGCGTGGAAGGCGTCGACGATGTCCTGGACATAATTCTCCCACTGCTCGGTCCAGCCATGCCAGTAGGTGATTGTTACCGGATCCTGCGCGGCTACGCTGGCAACGGGCAGCGCGCCAAGGGCGGCCGCGCCGGCGCCGCTGGCGATGGACTTTAGCAGGTCGCGGCGTGACAGTCCGTTATTCTTGGGTTGAGCCATGATAATTCTCCTAGTCAGATACATTTTGGCATACACTGCTTGCCACTGCTGTCTCTAGTATTCGCTCTACTCTTCACCTCCTTTTGCCACGACAGCGGCAACCAAAGCACAGTCCTCAACAATCAAGTCAGGACACTGTTACACATTGCGGGAGTAGCTTTTTTATCGCCGCTAAGCAAATGCAAAGGCCCGAATCAACTCGATCTCGGCTTCATCGTAGGGCGACCCGTCCGCGTGGAAGATGTCGTGCTGCCAAGTCTCGCTGTCGGGACTATTCAATTCACGCCGCCAATCGAGATAAGTCTGCGTGCGCCCGGCGACCAAGCCCCAATTGTACCAACCGATGCGCTCGCGGGCGAAAATCGGCAGAATCAGCTCAACCGTCTGCCCAACCACCCGCCGCAGCCATTCGGTGCAGAGCACGGGCCGGCCATAAGCCTGGCAGCGTTGGATGACCGCTTCTACGCCAGTCTCGCCGTAGTGGTGGAATGATGTCACGTCAGACAATTCCAATATGCGTTTCTCCATCGCATAGCCCTCATGCCCGCGGAAGATCGAGGTCGTCAGCGGTTGCCCCGCGCCGGCTTCGCGCGCCCAGGCGAAAGCCGCTTCCACTAGCGGCAGGCTCGTCTCGCCCAATTCGCTATTGCCGGGCTCGTTGTACAAGTCCCAAATCTGCACCCGCTCATCGTCTGCGAACGACCCGACTATGTCGAGCACATAGTCCTTGAGCGCGGGCCAAACCGCGCGGTCGTCCACGCGCGTCAAGCCCGGGCTGGGGGTCCAGCCGCTGTTGTGCGTATAGGGAATTGGATCGTCTTGCTTGCCTAGATAAGGTTCCTTGCCGGCGAAGGCGCAGTCATCGAAGAGTATGAACATCGCCTTGATGCCTTCCCCCGCCGCGATATCGAGGAATTGATCAATGCGGCGCTTCAAGCCATCGGGGTCATCCTGCCAGACGAGAAACTGATGAAAGACGCGCGCAGCGTTGAAGCCAGCCGCCCCAGCCCAAGCCAGTTCCTCGGCGATGGCGTCGGCATCGAAGGACTCCGCTTGCCACATCTCTGTCGAGTTTACGGCGCTGCGCGGCAGATAATTACAGCCGCGGATGGGATCAATCGAGGCGTACCACCCATTGGCTTTTTCGCTTGTCCATTGCTCGGTCATTCCAATATCTCCATTCGCCCAAAATTTGTAGGGCAAGTGTCGGCGGTCAGTGTCTGCGCGACCTAAACGCCCCATGTCTCGCCCTGCTATCCTACGCAGTTGCGCGCGACCCAAGGAGCGCGCCTACAACTCTTCAGTTGTTACAGCACGGCACTGGCAAGCGTACCCTTGTATGTTCCATCCGCGTCCAAGATGTTCACGCGTATCAGTCGCGTTGCGCTATCGAGCTTAGCGTAAGCATCAATATGCAGAGCGCGCAAGGGCGATACCGGTCCCAAGTCGATTTTGCCCACTAAGCCGCCCGCTTCATCCAGGCATTCTATTTCCCCGCGGCCCGCCAAAAAACAGCCGAAGGCGCCTTGAATCCGCGCCCAGCCGCCATTGACATCCACCGTCAGCGGCTCATGCGCGCAACCGACATCGGTGACATCAACGATTGGCGCCGGACAATATGCCGCCGACCAAGTCACGCGCTGCGACGCGACCTTGCCCGGAGCGAGCGTGAATAGCGGGCTGAGCAATTCCGCCTCCAGAATGTAGCCGGGCGAACGAATCGGTATCGGCGAAGGCGCGCCGGGCGATTCGGTCCAGCATTCTACCGTCGCGCCATTGTCGGGATACTCGGCATCGGGCTCATAAGGAAATTGCATACATAGCGCGAAACCCGCTCGTCGGTCGGCGAAGGCGATCCAACCGGCCGGACTATGTACGCCGATCTTGCCAACGATGCCCTGATACTGAACCGCCAGCAAAGCACTCTCCCCATGCATCTGATACTGACTATTGTCATCGCCGAACATGATCTCGTAGGGTCGCTCGCGCGCGGGATCGATGGGGATATAAAGCCAGCAATCATCGTTGAGCTGACCATCGACCGCGCTGCAAACCATCTGCGCCACATCCCAGATCGACCAGCGTATTGCGCGCTCGGAAATATTCTCGAAGGACAAATCGAGCTTCAAGCGCGAGCTCGCATCGTCGACGCGCAACAAGCGGCGAATGCGCAAACCCGAGCGCGCGTCGGGCGGGCTCGTCATCAGAAGAGCGGCAGCCGATACCTCCTGGTTCGTCTCCAATGCGTAGGGTCCTGAATCAAGCACCGGATCCGGCGGACCGGGCCACTGCCCCTCGCCATCCCAGCCTTGCGGGGCGGGCCAGGTCTTGGCGCCGCCGTAATTCTTCCAGTGTAGAATCGTGCCATCGCCGGCATGTTCTTCAAAAGTGAAGCGCTTGCCCAGCAGCTCCGGATTCACGAAGAGATAATCATGCGAACCCAAACTGAACTGCATCAGGCGTCCGCCGATCTCGGGCACACAGACGGCGTCGATGATGCCATTGCTCAGCCGGACGCCGTCCCAGCCATGGAAATCAATTTCGTCGGCAGTAACCGTCGGAGGCATCTACCCTGCCCTCATTCTCTGTGCCCTCTGCGCCTCTGTGGTGAATCCAGAAATCAACCCTGCAGACCAGTCGTGGAGATGCCGCGGACGAAGTAGCGCTGCAGCAGCAGGAAGAAGATGACCGCCGGTATGGTGGCGGCGGCGGCCGAGGCCATGATGACGCCGAAGCGCATCGAAAGCCCGCGCCCAACGAAGACGGCTAAACCGACCGGCACAGTGCGAGTGGCGTCCGTGTTGCTGATGATGAGGGGCCAGAAGAAGTCGTTCCAACTGCGGACGAAAGTAAAGATGGCGACGGTGGCGATGACCGGTTTGCTCAGCGGGATGAAGATGCGCCAGAGCAGACCCAGGCGGCTGCAGCCGTCTAATCGAGCCGCCTCTTCCAATTCGACCGGGATGCTGAGGAAGAATTGCGTCATCAAAAAGACGCCAAAGGCGTTGGCCGCGGCCGGCACGGCGATGCTGAAGTAGGTGTTGGCCAGCTTGAATTTGATCATGCCCAGGAAGAGCGGCACCAGCAGAATCTCGCCCGGCAGCAGGAAGGTCGACAAAATGATGAGCAGGACGATCTTGCGCCCGCGGAAGCGCATGCGCGCCAGCGGATAAGCGGCCAAGATATTGGTGGCCAGGGTCAGCACGGTGGTGATGGTCGCCACGATGAGGCTGTTGCGGAACCACTGCAGCATCGGGAAGGAGTCGAATAGCCGCGTGTAGAATTCAAGCGTCGGCTCGTTGGGCCACCAAGTGGGTGGATAGCTGAAGACTTCGGTATCCGGCTTGATGGAGGTGACGAACATCCAGATGAAGGGCGCGCCCCAGACGATGGCGACGAAGATCATGATGGCATAGAGCGCCAGCCGCCCATAGTTGAGGGAACCATCGCGGTAGACGCTGTCTTTGCGCCAGGATACAGCCATGCTATATCACCTTCATCGCGCGCAGTTGAACGATGGTGAAGCTCAGCGTGATCACCATCAAAATGACGCCCGCCGCCGATGCCAAGCCCATATTGAAGTTTACAAACGCGGTCTCATAAATGAATTGGGCGACGGTGAAGGTGCTGCCTTGCGGTCCGCCGCGGGTCATGACAAAGACCTGCCCGAAGACGCGCCAGCAAGCGATGACCGTCAGCGGGATGACGAAGGCGTTGACCGGCATGAGCATAGGGATGGTGACATACCGCAGCTCTTGCCAGCGGCCAGCGCCATCGATCTTTGCCGCCTCGTACAAGTCCTCCGGGATATCCTGCAAGCCCGCCAAATAAATGATCATATTGCCATTGACCGTCCACCAGATGGTGGTGATGGCGATGGCTGGCATCGCCGAATCGGGGTCGCCCAGCCAGTTGATCGGCGGATTGACGCCCAACACGCCCAGATAATAATTCAGCAATCCCGAGCTGCGCTCCAGGATCCACTGAAAGATAATGCCCACCGCCGCCACGCTGACCACATGTGGCAGGAAGACGATGGCGCGCGCGATGTTGCGACCGCGCAGCTTCTGATTCACCAGCAGCGCCAACAGAAAGCCCAATACGATAAGGGGAATTGCCGCCAAGACCACGAAATAGAGCGTATTCTGCAGCGATTCGATGAAGAGTTCGCTGTCTAATAGCTTGGTATAATTCTTTAACCCGCGCCATTTGGGTTCGCCGATGATGCCCCATTTGGTGAAGCTGGCGTAGACGCCGACAACCGCCGGCAGCAGCAGAAATACGATGAAGAGAACCAAGTATGGCGCCATAAAAGCATAGGCGATCAAGTCGTTCTTGATGCTGTTCCAGGGTGATGTCTTCCGTTTGGTCATCGTGCCCCATCCCCAAAATGGGATATTGCTGTAGGGGCGGCCCATCGGGTCGCCCGACGATTGACACTGAATGCGACACCGGCGGGCAACCAGGTTGGTCGCCCCTACATTTCTCCAACCTAAATAACACTGTAGAGGTCAGCCGGTGGCTGACCCGTTGCGAAACGTCCTGCTTATCCCAAACATGTCCCTGCCTCAGCTCATCGCGGGGGAGGGGGTTTGGGCGTGGGAGTCTAAACCTCGCCTACTCGTCCAGAAGCAACTCGTCGATGCCCGCTTTCATGTCGGCCAAGGCTTCTTCGACCGTCTTGTCGCCAGCTTGAGCCGCCTCAATATTCCGCAAGATCGGCGACTGACCGCCAAAGGTGAAGACGGAAGTGTACTTCTCGATGGCCGGCTCCATAACCGAGATGGAAAGCGAATCGACGAAGGGCGCATAGTATTGGGCGAAATCATGCTCGGTCCAGAAGGGATCAGCCAGCGCCACCGGCAATACCGGCACGATGCCGACTTTGATGCCCGGCTCGGCGTAATTCTCCAGGAACCACTTGATGACCTTCATGCCATTGAGGTAATTGTCCTCGCTGTCTTGCACCGTCAGCGCCAGGCAGTGGGTATTGGTCCAGGTAGCCGGAATATCGCCGAAGGTTGGCATCACGGCTGTGCCGAGGTTCTTGCCTTCCCTGATATATGAATTGACCATCCAGGGTCCAACCAGAACCATGCCCGCGCGCTCATTCTGGAAAGCGCTGATGTCGCCGACGCCCGAGCCCATGCTCGAAACACCGCTATTCTGCAAATCCACCATATATTGCAGCGCTTCATGGGCCCCTTCGCTATCGACTGCCGCTAAGCCGTCTTCACCCAGCCAACTGCCGCCAAATTGGTAAAGCAAGGTGTGGAAGAACCAGCGACCGAGAGCGCCGCCTAATGGCTGGTCTAAGCCGTATTGCGTCACCATGCCGTCATCATCGGTGATCGTCATCGCCTCCGCCCAAGCCATGAACTCCTCGCCCGTGGTTGGCGGGCTGTCCGGGTCCAAGCCGGCCGCTTCAACCAGGTCTCTGTTGTAATAGAGGTTCATCGGATGCAGATCGCCCGGCAGGCAGTAGAACTCGCCATCGATCTTGCTCAGTTCGATGATGTTCTGCGGCACGCCAGTCAGGTCAATGTCGGCGGCCGCCATCAGATCGTCAACCGGCAGCAAGACGCCTTTTCTGACATACTCGGTCACTTCCGTGTTATGGAACATCACCACATCGGGCGGGTTGCCGGCGGCGGCGGTGAGCGTCAGCTGCGTGAACAGATCGTCCCAGCCCAAGGCGGTCGGCTCGATAACTAGGCCGTCTTCGTTTTCCTCATTGAAACGCGCGAAGACGGTATTGAGCATCTCGGTATTATCGGCGCCGGTCCAGCCGTGCATCAGCGTCACCGCCGTGCTGTCCTGCGCCAGCGCCGCGCCCGGCAGCAACAGCAGCGCTGCAAGGGCGACAACTACAATCTTCAGAAGCGAATGTTTGGCCATTTTGTTTCTCCTTATCAGATAGGCTTGTTTCAAAAAAATGCGTACAGCGGCAATAATAACCCGTCTCACTTCAAACTGCCAACATTTTCAAATATCAGCCGGCGTCGAAATTGCCCTTCGGTCCATGCCAACTGATAAATCGAGCCATTCGTGCTATAGTCATTTCAACTCTACACATCAAGATTAAGGACAGCAATGGTATCCCTGAATGACATCCAGGCGGCGGCAGATAACGTCGCGCAGTACACCATCCGCAGTCCCCAGCGCCATTCCCCTCAACTCAGCACGCGGCTGGGCACGAAGGTCGAGCTCAAGCTGGAGATGGGGCAGCACAGCGGCTCCTTCAAGACCCGCGGCGCCTTCCATCAGATGCTGGCGCTGGGCGAAGCGGCGCTGGGCAAGGGCGTGGTGGCCGTCAGCGGCGGCAATTTCGCGCGCGCGATCGGTTATTGCAGCGGCGTTCTCGACGTCGATGCCATCATCTGCATGCCGGAGAACGCGCCACAAGGCTCTATCGATGCCACGCGCGATTACGGCGCCACGGTCGAGCTGCTGCCGGACGCGGTCGCCGCCTTCGCCCGCGCCGACGAATGGGTGACCCAGGGACGCGCCTCGCTCCACCCCTTTGACAATGCCGACCAGGTCGCCGGCAACGGCATCGTCGCGCTGGAGATCATGGAAGATTGCCCGCAGATGACCGACATCATCGTCAGCATCGGCGGCGGCGGATTGATTGCCGGCATCATTTCAGCGATCAAGGCAGCGGAGCCAGCAGTGCGCGTCTGGGGCGTCGAGCCGGAGCTGGCGCCAACGATGCAGCGGTCGCTCGCGGCGGACGCGCTCGTCGATATCAGTCCCGCTTCGCTCACTAAGACGCTGGGCGCGCCTTTCGTCAGCCAGACCGCATTTGAACTCTGCCGCCGGCATCTGGAGGATCTGATCCTGGTCAGCGATTTGGAATTGATCGACGCGCAGCAATACTTCATCGCCCATGAAGGCATCGCGCCGGAGTTGGCGGCGGCCAGCACCTTGGCGGCGGCGGAGAAAATCCAGAGCCGACTGGCGCCGGACAGCTGTTTGGTCTTGCTGATATGCGGCTGCAATGACTCGCCCGAGGATGTGGCGCGCTTCGCCAAAATATTGGATGAGCAAAGCGATCAGGCGTAGAGACGCCGATACAGGTCGAGCTGCCGTTCCCGCGCGCGGCGCAGCAGTTGGACGCGGTCCGGCGCCGGATAGATCACCTTTTCGATCTCGGGCTGAACAACATCCAGCGGCGCGCCGTCAAGGCTGCGGCGCATCATCAAGGCGACGCCACGCGCCGTGATCTCCGCTTCCGCCAGCAGGTGAATCGGCGTATCGAAAGAGTCAGCCATCATGCGCGCCCAAGCCGGCGACGATTGGAGCGCGCCGCCGCCCGCCATCACCTCCGCGCCTTCAGATTTAAGATTGTCGTATATCAGCGAGAGCCGCAGCGCGACCGCCTCCAAATGCGCTTGCAAAATATCGAGACGCCCCGTGTGGCGCCCGATGCCGTGGATCGTGCCGCTCGCGCCCGCACGCCAGCCCGGCGCTCGCTCACCAGCGAGCAGCGGCAAGACGGTTAAGCCATGCCCATCCGGCGCGCAATCCGCCAGTCGCGCCTCCAGCGTTTCATCGCCGTGCAGCAGTTCTTCCATCACCCATTGATAAACATTGCCGCCCTCGCTGGTGGCACCGCCCACCAGGGGCATATCGCCGTCAACCAGATAACGCCACAAGCCGACCGGCACGCGCTCGATATGCTTGACAACGCGCAGCGCCGAAGTCGTGCCGATGGTCAAGGCGATGCGACCCGCATCAACCGCGCCCGAGCCGATATTCGCCGCCGCGCCATCACCCAGCGGGAGGAAGAAGGGGCAAGCGCGCAAAGGGCGCCAGCGCCGCGCATAATCGCCAGCCAAGCCGACTTGCGCGTCGGCGAAGTCAGCCAATGCCGGCAGCTTCTCAACCAGATTGTCGCCAACCAAAAGCCGCGCGTAATCCCAATGCCAGTCACAACCGGCGCTATCGAGTAAACCCGACCAGCTCGCGACCGAAAGGCTGGTCGGCATATCACGCCCGAACCAGCAGCGGTAGAGGTAGCCAGCGACATCGCTTACGCGCCGGATTCGCCTTTCGGCGGCCGCGTCTGACGCGCAATGGACCGCGTATTGCGCTGGCAGATAAGCCGGGTGCAGCATACAACCGGTTGCCTGATGATAAGGTTCCGCGTCGCCGGATAGCTTCTCCAGCAGCGCTGGTATCTGGATACGGCCGCGCGTATCGGCGTAGGTGTATAGCGGTGTGCAGGGGTCGCCGCGCTCATCCAGACCGAGCCAATTGCCAGCGAATGTCGCCATGCCCACAGCGCGGATTGATGTCGCCGCCGGATGCGCCAGCGTCTCGTCAATGCAGCTTTCGACCAGCTCCCGCAACCCCGACGAGTCGGCAATCGCCAGCCCGGCGCTGTCGGTCGCGAAGTCGTGGCGGCGGCTGCGTACCGAGCCGTCAATCAGCCGCGCGTCGTCATCGAAGAGCAGCGTGCGCGCCGATGAACTGCCGAGATCAATGACAAGCAGGGTCATCTACCGAAAGCCCCGCAAAATCAGGTTGTAGGGGCGTTTCGTGAAACGCCCGCCTTATTTCGGATCATCAGACGGCGGGCGGCTCGGCGACCCGCCCCTACGTCGTTATGATTGCGTTCACGAATGCAGACGCGCATGCATAGCCAGGAAATGTCTATTCGCCGAGAATCGCTTCAATCCGCCCCAGTTCGTCAGCGCTCAATTCGAGATTGTTCAGCGCCGCCACCGCGTCGTCAATTTGCTCGGGTTTGCTGGCGCCGATGAGCGCCGAGGTCATCTCCGGATGGCGCAGATTCCAGGCAATCGCCAGCTGCGCCATGTTCTGCCCCCGCTCGCCAGCGATAGCATTGAGCTGGCGCACCTTGGCCAACTTATCCTGCGCCAGACGATCGCCCCAATCGTGCTTTGCCGCCCGCGAATCCCCAGGGACCTCGCCGATATACTTATTGGTCAGTATGCCTTGATCGAGCGGCGAAAAGCTGATGCAGCCGATGCCCTCATCGCCCAGCACATCAAGCAAGCCGCCCTCTTCGATCCGCCGATCGAACATATTGTAACGCGGCTGATGTATCAGGCAGGGACTGCCCAGTTCTTTGAGGATCCGCGACGCCTCCCGCGTCTGTTCGGCGGTATAGCTGGAGATGCCGATGTAAAGCGCGCGCCCGCTGCGAACGATTGTATCCAGCGCGCCCATCGTCTCCTCCATTGGCGTATCGGGATCGGGTCGATGACTATAGAAGATATCAAAATAATCCAGTCCGCAGCGCTTCAAGCTCTGATCGCAGCTGGCAATCAGATATTTGCGCGAGCCCCACTCGCCATAAGGACCGGGCCACATCAGATAACCGGCTTTATTGGAGACGACCAGCTCATCGCGATAAGGCGCCAGATCCGTCCGGAAGACCTGGCCGAAGGTCTCCTCAGCCGAGCCCGGCGGCGGACCATAATTGTTGGCAATGTCGATGTGGGTGATGCCGAGATCGAAGGCGCGCCGCAGCATGGCGCGCGAATCCTCCAGCTTGTCTACGCCGCCGAAATTCCACCAGATGCCCAGCGAAATCGCCGGCAGCAGCAACCCGCTGCGCCCCGTGCGCCGGTATTTCATCCCGTCATAACGCGCTTCCGCCGCCTGATAGACCATCGTCCGCTCCCTCATGCTTGAATTGTTCCGTCAGCAGCCGGTACTATAGCGCAAGCCCAGCGAGTTCCCAAGTGGGCGCGGGCCAGGTAGTGGTGAATTTCATTGATAGCGCGACAAACCCCCATCCCCCGGCCCCTTGCCCC
>JAPPFH010000157.1 GCA_028875185.1 Chloroflexota bacterium
CTTTTTCTCCATTCTCCTAGTATATTTGCTTTTCAATTACTTACTTGCGCTTACTGGGATTAATCTACAAGATGCAAATGTAGTAATCAATTATGATCTGGCATGGACTCCGGATGTAATCATTCAGCGAGCTGGCCGCATCATGCGTTTCTGGAAAGAGCCGAGGCAAGTTCACATTTATGCTTTTGTTGGCGTCTTCGAGGAAGACGATCCGGTACTACCCTATGACGCCAGTGGTGTCTCCAGGCAACTTGAATCTTTAACGGCGCGAAGCAACGAGGCGCAGGAAATAGTAGAGATTCCGATTTTGCCTGAAGATGAACATCAGCGGATAACTTCTTTGGGCATATTTAGCAGGGTGACGCTAGCCGACTTGGGAGAGTTAGATGCGACAGAGGTAGAGGATTATTCGGGTGGTTCGCCATTCCTTAAACACATCACAGCGATGATCCAGAATCAGCAACTTGTGGACAATCTCAGGGATGATATCAGTAGCGCGAAACAGTATGAAGGCGAGCATGAAATTGTCTATCTCTTGATCCGTCACCAAGACGAGTTTGAATGGCTAGTATTCAATGTATCCTTGAATCAATCCGAAGAATGGAGCAATGATAAATTGTTTGAAGCTATTGCTTGTGATGCGGATGAATCGGTAGCCGTGGTTGATAAGGAAACATTGGAAACCGTTGCTCAATCAATGCGCAATGATTGGTGCAAGCGAAATAGTGTTCGGCCGAACGAAGTCGAACGAATATGTGCAATGTATCTCAAGCCAAGAAACAATGAAGATAGCTTAAATGATTTGGTAAGGATTAACGCAGTCGCCTAAAAGGATATTGAAGTTTCGCTTGCTCCGATTCTGTACAATCATAGCTTGACTTTATGCTCCATTGGATGTATTCTGCGCGGGCTGGATGGCCCCTTCGTCTAGCGGCCTAGGATGCCACCCTTTCAAGGTGGAGACACGGGTTCGAGTCCCGTAGGGGCTACAACTGGCGCGATTCGCATAAAGCCCTTCACATCATTGGTGAAGGGTTTTGCTTTGATGGCGAAGTCATTACGCCACGCTTGACTAGACTGCTCATGTTTCGTCGAAGGCTTGACCCAAGGCGGCGTCAAGTTTTAGCTGCTTAAATCGACAGCGAACTTGATAAGCGCGTTGGGATCTTCGATGATGTGGTGGAAGACGCCTGTCGCATCGTCAAGGCTCTCATAAACGCGGTTGATTAAGCCCTGAGCTTTGAGCCTGTCCTGCCGCATCATGGATAAGATTGTTTCGCCGACCCGACGGTTGTTCCAATGCGGATAACCTCGCGTTTCATGCCAGCCGCCGCAGCCATTCGGCACGATCATCGTGAGGTTGTTCATATGCCATTCTCTGCCAAGGAAGAGGTCGTGCGCTTCGCCCTGGTAGAAGCCAGCGGAGCAAATCGTCCCGTTGAATCGCACGCTGGAGATGGCTGTGCTCAAGCCGGGGTAGACGCCGGTCAACTCAATGCAGACATCGACGCCCATGTCGCCAGTTAAATCACGAATAGCCAAGGCGACATCGCCGTCGCTCGGGTCGAGGGTATGATCCGCCCCATACTGGCGCGCCATTGCTCGGCGTTGTGGCAAGAAATCTACGGCGATTAGCGTTTCCGCGCCAGCCGATTTGGCGATGCTCACCGCCAGCAGACCCAGCGCGCCTAGCCCGATTACAGCGACGCGGTCGCCATAGCGAATCTTGGAATCGCGGACGCAATGAATGGATACTTGAGCCGGTTCCATGCACAGCGCGATCAGGGGGTCGAGCTCGCCTGGATCCCAGAGCCAGTCTTCATGCGCCACATTGGTTTCGCGGATGTCCATCAGCCCAACCACAGTATCGCCGACGGCGAAACGTGTAACGCCCGCGCCTACCGCTTCGACAGTGCCATAGCCGCTGGTGCCCGTCCCCCAAGGCTCTTTGGGGCTGGGGCGCCGCCCCCAGCTAGCGTCATCGGAGTCAATAAATAGCCGGCGCTTGCTGTCATAGCGCTTGCCTTCGAAATTGCGACCATCAAACATGGCGAAGGTCGTCCCATGTTTACCGGAGGCGATTTCTGTGCGCACCAAGACTTCGTTATCTCCCAGTGGGTCATCCTCGTATTCGAGAACGCTGGCTTCATGCATTCCAGTTACCGCGAGTCGACGGGGCATTACAATTTTCCTTTCGCGGACAGCGCCGCAGTTTTAGTCTCATTGAGCGACAAGGCTCCCGAGTTGCGCGAAATTATAGACAATAGATTGGGAATTGACAAAAAGTGACCGGGCTTTGCGTACTGTATCCCTTTCGGATGCAACAAAAGACTTTACCACCGAGTACACTGAGAAAATATGAGGCCACCGAGAATCAAATGCGAAATATGCGGTTTCTTTGTGTCCTTCGCGCCTTTGTGGCGAGACTGAATTTGGCTGATTGAAATTCAACCGAATTCGAGCCATCACCGATAATCGGGAGTGGTGAAATTGATGATATGGACTTAGCGCATTCATATCAAGATTGTGTGTACGGGCGAGCCGGTGGCTCGTCCCCTCAATACCCTCGGTGTCCTCGGTGGTAAAAAAACCATTACAGAGTTTGGAATTATTGCATATCCATAATTCACCACTCCCCGATATCTTGGGAGTGGTAAAAATCGCGGTTACACACTGATAAGACGGTGTAGGGGCGACCTACTAGGTCGCCCGAATTTCTTTGTGTAACGCGGGCGGCATTATATGCCGCCCCTACATTGTTGTCAAACTGGGTAGCTCATATCCGCAATATTCACCACTCCCCAATACCTTCGTTGTTTGACAGCGAATAGGATGTGGGCTAGATTACGGGGAATAGATGCTCGACTGCCGCAATTCGCGCAAGGCAGGCGGCGCATCGCTTATGCTACAGTTTCAAGGGCTTCAAATCAGGGGGTTGCCGATGCATGCGGAATCTGCGGAACGTCATCGTCCGGTTCCACTTAACCGGGTCGCAATCAGAGGCGGCTTCTGGGGCGAGCGGCAAGCGGTGAACCGCGAGGTGACGATCCCGGCGATTTACCAGAAGCTGGAAGAGACGGGGCGCGTGGCTTCTTGGGCGATGGAGGGTCCTGCTGATCCCCCGCCTTCCCACGAGCGGATCGGCGTGCGCGTATTTTGGGATTCGGATTCCGGCAAGTGGTTGGAATCGGCCGCCTACAGCCTCGCCACCCATCCCGACGCCGAACTTGAAGCGACTGCCGACGCGCTGATTGACGCCATCGAGAGCGCCCAATTCGACGACGGCTACCTCAATACATACTTTCCGGTGCATTTCCCCGAAGGGCAGTGGGCTAATCTGCGCGACAGTCACGAGATGTATAACGCCGGGCATCTGATGGAAGCGGCGGTCGCCTACCATCAAGCGACCGGCAAGCGCAAATTGCTTGATGCGCTCGCGCGCTTTGCAGATCATATTGCCGCTACCTTCGGTATCGAAGACGGCAAACGGCGCGGTTACCCGGGCCACCCGGAAATCGAACTGGCGCTGGTCAAGATGTACCGCGAAACTGGCGAGCAACGCTTTTTGGATTTGGCTTCTTACCTAGTCGACGAGCGCGGACAGGCGCCGCACTATTTTGATCAAGAGTCCTATGATCGTGGCGAGAGCCCCGATAGCTACTGGGCGCGGACTTACCGTTATTGCCAGGCGCATTTGCCCTTGCGCGAGCAAACCGAGGCCAACGGTCACTCCGTGCGCGCCTGCTATCTCTACGCCGGCATCGCCGATGTGGCGCTGGAGACCGGCGACGAAAGCCTGCTGAGATTGTCGCGCGTTCTCTGGGACGACCTGACGCGGCATCAGATGTATGTGCATGGCGGGGTGGGTCCTTCGCATCATAACGAGGGCTTCACCTTCGCCTACGATATGCCGACCGAGACCGCCTACTGCGAAACCTGCGCCGCCATCGCCCTGGCTTTTTGGGCGCATCGCATGTTCCATCTCGATCCCGATAGCCGCTACATTGATATCATGGAGCTTGCCATCTATAACTCGTCGTTGAGCGGGCTTTCGCAGGCCGGCGACGAGTTCTTTTACGCCAATCCGCTGGCGGCTTATCCGGGCGTCAACCCGCAAGGCCGCTGGCACGAAAACATGGAAAACGGGCATCATTGTCGCACGCCTTGGTTTCACTGCCCGTGCTGCCCGCCAAACATCTCACGCCTGATCGCGAGCATCGGCGATTACGCCTATTCGCAGGCGGGCGATCGCGTATACGTCCAGATGTATCACGATAACTCGGTGACTCTGGATGTTGGTGGTGGGGAGATTCTGCTTGTCCAAAAGACGCAATACCCCTGGGATGGCAGCATTCGCATAAACGTGAATACCGTCCAGCCTGCCAAATTTGAACTGGCGCTGCGCATTCCCGATTGGTGCTACAGTTATCAGCTATCGGTCAACGGCGCGGCGCAGACGTCCTCAACTGAGCGCGGCTATGTCATCTCGTCGCGCGAATGGTCAGAAGGTGACATGGTGGAGTTGACGCTGGAGATGCCAGTCGAGCGCGTCATGCCGCATCCGAGCATCCGGCAGACCGCCGGTCAAATTGCGCTGCAGCGCGGACCGCTGGTTTACTGTCTCGAAGAAGTCGACAACGGAGCGCGCTTGGCGAATGTTTGCATTCCGGCAGATGCCGCGCTGGATGCGGCTTTTGACAGCGAGCTCTTAGGCGGCGTCTCGGTGATTTCCGGGCAGGCGCTTCGCATTGAGCCAGCTGTGGAAAGCGCAGCGCTTTATCGTCACCACAGCCAAACGGGATATAATGAAACGGCATTCACATTCAAGGCGATTCCCTATTACCTGTGGGCGAATCGTGATCTGGGCGAGATGCGTGTCTGGATTCGCTCAAGCTAGATTGGTGTAGCTCAACCTGGGTCGCGCCGCACTTCTACTACAATGCCGAAATGTTCGAAGCCGAAGGCATCACGCCGCCCGGTTTCCAGGACGACGAGATCTGGGAATGGGAAGAGTTTCTCGAAATTAGCCGGATATTCACCAAAGACAGCGCCGGAAGACATCCGGACCAGGCTGGCTTCGACAGCGACGACATCGTGCAGTGGGGTACCTCTTGGCCCTACTGGTGGTTTCCTATCGGCGTCGCCCCGCATTTGAACGGCGGTGAATTCATCACCGAAGACGGCTTGTTCGCCCTTGATACCCCGGAGGCGATGGAAGGTTTGCAGCGTATTGGGGATTTGGTGCACAAGCATCATGTGGCGCCGCGCGGCGCTTCCTTTGAAAGCCTGGGCATGAACAACACGCAGATGATTGATAGCGGCCGTCTGGCGATGGCGGTCGATGGCTCCTGGGCGCTGTCCTGGATGAATCCATCGATGATGAGCGTCGAGATGGGCACAGGCGCCCTGCCCAAGATGCGGGAAGAGCCTGCCAACCTCATGGTCGCGCATTTTCATTCCGTGCTTTCCTCCTCCGAACATAAGGAAGAAGCCTGGCGCTGGGTGCGCTTCCTGGCGACGCCCTTTTACCAGCAACATTTCTGCAAGGTCGGCTTATGGATCCCCAATCAGACAGCCATGCTGACGGAAGAGGGCTTGGAGACCTGGATTCGCGAGGGCATTCATCCGCCGAATTATTCGCAGTTTGCCACCGATTTCCTGCCGAAGTACGGTAAAGCTTTGGAATTCCCGCCCGGTTACCAAGAAGCGGCGAATGACTATATCGGCCCGGCTTTTGAGGCGCTTGGCAACGGTGCGATAGCGGCTGATATCTTCCCGGACGCGGTGCGCTCGGCGAACGAAGTCTTGATGATCGCTAAAGAAGAGTTGTAGGTTGCGGCTCGCCGCGCCACAGGCAGGCGGCGGCACGACCACAAAGTCGCATACAGTGTGAGAGCGGTGGGGTATAAAGCCCCTGCCGCTCTAAATGTTGCTAAATTTCTCTGTTGGTAAAGCGACGATGGCGGCATTACCCTCGGATCAAAATATCGGCCAGGGTTTCTGGCTTACGCGTCAATATAATCGCCTGAGCTTGAAACAGCGGCGCACGCTCGTGGGCTACGTATTCATCTTGCCCTTCATTTTGGGCTTTCTGTTCTGGTGGCTGGGGCCGGCGCTCGTCGCGGGCCACCTAACGATGCACAAGTGGAACTTCTTATCCGCGCCGCGTTTTGTTGGCTTGTTCAATTTCAACAAAATGCTCAATGACCCAATTCTGGCGCAGAGCCTCAGGATCACGGTTATTTTCTCGGCGATTTCGGTGCCGCTGGGTTTGGTATTTGCATTTTTTCTCGCCAATTTGATCAACGCGAAGTTCCGCTTTATCGCCATCTTCCGCACGATTTATTTCCTGCCCAGCATCGTGCCGGCGGTCGCCAACGCGATTCTTTGGGCTTGGCTCTTCAATACGGAATTCGGCTTGATCAATTATGTCATTCGCTCCTTTGGCGGTCCCAAGATCGGCTGGCTGCAAGACCCCAATTGGGTGATGCTGGCATTTGTCATTCTGACCATCTGGGGCGTCGGCGGTTCAATGATCATCTTCCTGGCCGGCTTGCAAGGCATCCCGCAGATATTTTTTGAAGCGGCAGAGATTGATGGCGCCGGCCGTTGGCAGCGCCTGCGCCATGTCACCTTGCCAATGATGTCGCCGATTATCTTCTTCAATCTGGTAATCGGTTTCATTAGTTCATTTCAAGTCTTTGTGAGCGCGCTCTTGATCACCGACGGCGGGCCGCAGCGGGCGACGCTGTTTCTGGTGCTGTATATCTGGCGTTCGGCTTTTGAAAGCCAAAAGATGGGTTATGCCGCGGTGCTCTCCTGGCTGCTCTTCGCGATCCTGATGGTGCTGTCGTTTATTGTTTTCCGCTACATTGGCTCGCGCGTCTATTATGAGAATCCGGGAGAATAGGAGCGAAACTCGTGGGGTTTAGCGAGAATCCAGCCGAATTCGTCGAATCGCGGCGCAGTCTGAAGTCATACGGTGATATTCTGTTTCATTGGCTGACGGTATTCCTGCTGGTGTTTTTCGCCGTGGTGATGATCACGCCCTTTATCTGGCTGTTCTCCAGCTCGCTGAAAACTCAGATCAACATTTTCCAATATCCGCCGCAGCTTATTCCTGATCCGGTCATGCCGGAGAATTTCGTTCGCGCGATGACATACAAGCCCTTCGGCATTTATTTTCGGAACACGATTCTCGTCGCCGGTCTTAACGTGATCGCCGTTGTTTTCACATCATCTTTCTGCGCCTACGGTTTCGCGCGGATGCGTTTTCCAGGCCGTGACTTCTGGTTCGGCATCGTGATGGCGACGCTCTTCCTGCCTTACGCCGTGCTGTTGGTGCCGAGCTTCATTGTGTTTTCACGCTTGGGCTGGATTGATACCTTTCTGCCCCTGGTCGTACCGCCGTTTTTCGGCGGCGGCGCCTTCAACATCTTTCTCATGCGGCAATTCTTCCGGACGATACCGGAGGAGATCGCCGATGCCGCGCGCATCGACGGCTGCAGCGAATTCGGCGTCTATTGGCGCATCATGCTGCCCTTGTCCAAGCCGGCGCTAATCACCATTGGCATCTTCACCTTCCTCTTCGCCTGGAACGATCTTATCGGTCCGCTCACCTACCTGCGGTCGACCGAAAACTTCACGATTGCGGTCGGCATCGCCTCCTTCCGCAGCCAAACAGATATCAGCTGGGATCTGCAATTGGCGGCGTCCACAGCCGTGACCTTGCCAGTGATCGCGCTCTTCTTCCTGGCGCAGCGCTACTTTATTCAGGGTGTGGTGATGACCGGGCTAAAGGGCTAAGGGAGTGATTAAGCCCAGAACGCCTTCTCAAGATCTGTGAATTCTGACGGCGGACCCTCGAACTTGTTGCGTCCCAGCTCGAGCACGTAGACGTAATCGGCAATTTTCAGCGCTTCGCGGATTTCTTGATCGACCAGCAGGATGGTCAAGCCTTCTTCATCGCGAAGCGCGACAAGCATCTCGTATACTTCTTCGCTGAGCAGCTTCGCTAAACCGGCTGTTGGTTCATCAACGAGAATCACTTCGGGGTCGGTCATAAGCGTGCGGCCGATTTCCACCATGCGCTGTTGCCCGCCGGAGAGGTTGCCAGCGTGGTCATGCTGCTTTTCGCGGAGGATGGGAAAGCGATTGAAGTTGTCTTCAATCTTGCTCTCGATGCGTTTCTTGTCCTTCTGGAAAGTCCAGGCGCCCAGCATGAGATTTTCCCGCACGCTCATATGCTTGAAGACGCCGGGCTGCTGTGGAATATAGCTGATGCCGAGATCGATCAAACGGTGCGTCGCTGTGCCGGTGACATCGTCGCCGTTGAGCAGCACTTGGCCGCTATGAGGCTTGAGGAAGCCGTAGACTGCCTTCAGCAGCGTGGATTTGCCGACGCCGTTGGCGCCAAGGATCGTGGTCAGTTTGCCGGTCTGCGCCGTAAGGCTCAACCCGCGCAGGATATGCAGGTCTTCGTAGTAGCCGACGTAGAGGTCTCTGATTTCGAGCATTTAGTCGTCCTCATCGTGGCCCAGATAAGCGTCAATCACGGCGGGATCGTTTCGCACTGCGCTCGGCTCGCCATCGGCGATCACGGCGCCATGATGCAGCACAATCAAGCGCTCGCTCAGTTCAAAGACGGCGCCCATATTGTGGCTGATGAATATGATCGCTTTGCCATCTTCGTGGACGCGATGGATGTAGTTGGTGATTGTATCCTGCAAGCGCGGGTGCACGCCCGCGAAAGGCTCGTCCAGGATGATGACAGCTGGGTCGAGCATCAGCAGCCGGCCCAATTCCAGCAGCTTGCGTTGGCCGCCACTGAGGGCGCGGCTCAGTTCATTGGTGAGATGATCGATAGTAAGCAATGTCAGAATCTCGTGGGCGCGCGCTTCCAGTTTGGCGCGGCTGGCGCGGGGATCATGCGCCAAGCCTGGCACCATCATATTTTCCATGACGGTCATGCGGCCGAGCGCGCGCGTAATTTGAAAGGTGCGGCCCAGCCCCGCGCGCGTCACATCGTAGGGCGGGTGGCCGTCAATGCGCCGGCCGTTGAGATAAATCGTGCCGCTGCTGGGCTTGAGCATGCCGCTCATCAGGTTGGTTAACGTGGTTTTGCCTGCGCCGTTGGGGCCGATCATGCCGATCAGTTCCGGCTCGCTGACGCTGAATGACACATGATCCACCGCTTGCAAGCCGCCGAAGCGTTTGGAGACCTTATTCAATTCCAGGTGGATTTCACTCATCATCCGCCTCAGTTGGCGCTGCGCCCTCGTCATCATCGCTTTCGCGTATGGAGACCGTCTCCTTCATCGCGATGTCGCGGCCGCTGAACCAGGTGATGATGGGGTAGAGCAAGCCGTTGCGCATGTACCGCAAGGTGAACACCATCACCACGCCGAAGAGAGCAAAGCGCCAGTAACCGGTATCCCAAACGAAGGCGTCTGAACCATCGGCGGTTGTCAAACCAAAGGGCAGGCTGATCACCACTTGTCGCATCGCCTCCAGCAGGTAGCGCGATATGAAGGCGCCGGCGGCCGCCCCGATCAAGCTCTCCATGCCGCCAATAACGGCGTAGGCGATGATCAGCGACATTTGCAGGATTTCCAGCTGCTCGGGGATGATGCGCTCGGAGCCGACATCGCTGTAAAAGATGGCACCGGCGAAGCCGACGATCATGCTGGTGAAGACGAAGACCAGGATCTTGTAGCGCACGACATTGACGCCAAGGGCGGAAGCGGCGTCTTCATCTTCGCGCATCGCCCGCAGGAATAAGCCGATGGGCGAGTTCGCCACCCAATACAGCGCCAGCAAGCAGACGATCAGCAAACCGAACATCAAGTAGTATTCGACCTGGCGCGCGGCGTTGACATCGGCGATTTGCAGCAGCGGGCGCAGCGACAAGCCGTTGGAGCCGCCGGTGTAGTCATATTCGGTCAACATTATGATTCGGAACAACTCGGAGAAGGCGATGGTGAATAGCGCCAGATAAGCCGAGCGCAGCCGCAGCAGCAGCCAGCCGATCACCAGCCCAACAGCGCCGGCGGCAACGGTGCCGATGATGATGGCGCCAAGCGACGAGATCGATTCCGGCGTAATATTGACGCCCAGCATGGCGAAGGCGACGCCATCGCGGGCGATCAAGCCGGCGACATAAGCGCCGATGCCCATGAATGCCATATGCCCGAAGGAAAACTGCCCGGCGATGCCCGCCAGCAGCGCCCAGCTAGAAGACATGATGGCGTAGAAGAAGCCGCTTATGAATACGGTCTTCGCGTAGTTGGATTGCGAGGTATCGTTGGGAAACCAGAGGAAGAATGCTATGATCAGGGCGATCATCAGATAACCCAGTTTGCGTCGGCCGATGCCGCTGTCGATGGCGCGCTCAAAGCGTCTGAAGGCTAGCATGATTAATGCTGCTCCCGGCCAAAGAGCCCAGTCGGTTTCAGCAGCAGTACGAGCGCGAAAATCACCAGGGCGAAGGCTTCTTTGTAGGCGGCGCCGCGGCTGGGATCCGGGTGGCAGCCTGCGCCGAGCGCTTCGACGATGCCAACGATGATGCCGCCAGCCAACGCGCCGGGCACCGAGCCCAAGCCGCCCAGCACCACGATCACATAAGAGCGGCCGACCATCTCGGCGCCGACCCAGGGCACCCAATTGAATATCGGAATCAGCGCCGCGCCGGACATCGCCGCCAACATTGAGCCCATGGCGAAAGACAGCGTATTCATATTGGTCGGATTGATGCCGGTGACGGCGGCCGCTTGGCGGTCCTGGCTGGTAGCGCGCAAGGCGCGTCCGGTCCAGGAACGCTGCAAGAAATAAAGCAGCGCGAAAATAAGCGCGACGCCAACCACCATAGCAAAGGCGCGGTCGCCAATAATATGGATAGGTCCAAAGAAGACTTCATCATTAAAGTGAAATCTATCCAGCGTGAATCGGCGGATCTGAATGAAGCGGTCGGTCTTCTGCGGGAAGGGACCGGCGATCGCCAAGGTGGTGTATTCAAGGAAGAAGCCGAAGCCAAAGGTAATCAAGATAGCGTATTCGGAGACGCGTTCGATCAGCCCTTCGTGCATCGGCTTGAGAAAAACCCGCTCGAATATGGCGCCCATGACGAAGACGATGACCGCGGCGACCGGGATGCCCCAGATCGGGTTAACGCTGACTTCTGTGCCGGTCAGTTCGCTCAGGACATTGCCGGCGTGAAGCAAAAAATAGAAGGAAAAATAACCGCCGACCATATAAAGCTGGCCATGGGCGAAACTGACGACGCCTTGAACCGAGTAGATCAGCGTCAGCCCGACCGCCATCAGTGAATAGATGCAGCCGATGACGATGCCGTTGGCTGTTTGCTGCGTCAAGTAGGTGGCGGCATAAGGGAGCGCAACACAGGGGTTTGCCGGGTTTTGGATGGCGAAGAGGGCATAGATCTGCCAAGCGCCCAGCGCGCCAAGGCTAATCATCCAGTCGCGGTTGACCTTTGGCACGGTCTTCCACATCAAGCCGAAGATCAACGGACCGATGGCGAAGCCGCCCAATGCAGCGGCGGTTAGCGCATTCTGGTCATCCGCTTCGAGATCGCGGTAATGGCGCGGGATGAAATACGCGGCCAGCGCCGCCCATAACGGACCAGCGAGCAGCAGCCAAAGGGCTGCGGGCAAATTCGGATCGACGATGCGCGCAAGCACTTGAGACGATAGGAAGACCGTCAGCACGACGCCGAGCGTCAGGGACGAGCGCCGAATCAGGGTCGGCTCGAGGTAGAACAATCCCAGGCCCACTGGACCCAAAGCAAAGCCGCCGACCAGTCCGGCGATTTTCAGAGTCGTGGCTGGGACTTGCTCTTTTTCCCCGCGCCCCTGGTTCACACCGGGGAGAATGAACAGACCGACGGTTGCCCAGAGCGGACCGGCGAGCAGCAGCCATAGAACAAAGAGCGTGTCTTCAATGACCATGCGAATCTGCCTCTTCGATTAAGGCAGTGGGTGAGCGAGGCGCCCACCCGACAATTTATCGGCGCTTGCGCTAGAAGCTGGCTAGCCGCAAGCTATTCTGATTTCGCTAGGGCGAAGTTCCCGGCGCGATATAGCTCGAACCGTGGGTCTGATAGACAACTGGGAAAATCACCGCGGCATCAAGCGAGCTTTGCCCTTGCTCGAAGTATTGCATCATGGTGACGACCGGGTCGGGCCACTGATGCCACATGAATGCCGGCGTGCCTTCCGGCAAATCGGGATTGTGATTGCCGTACTCGAAGTAGTAGCGCCCCTGAGACAGGTCAAGATCGGTGGTTTCGATCGCCGCGACGATCGCCGCGCCATCGCTCATTGAGCCGGCGCGCGCCATGCCGTCCGCTATGATCCACACCGCATCATACGAAGCCATCGCGTAACTGGGAACGATATCCTCGAATTCTTCAAAGTAGGCTTCGTTCAATTCAACCGCCGTATCACTGAAGAGGCTCGGGATGATGCCGACGCGGTTGAAAGCGCAGTAGTTGCCATCGGGCACGTTCTGCCAATACTGCTCGGATTGGAAGGCGACTTGGTTGGTGACGCAGATCGTGTCTTCAGTTGGGGCGATGCCCAACTCAGCCATCTGCTGTGTGAGATTGAACGACGTCTCACCGGTAACGATGACGCGAACGACATCCGGTGTTTCGGCGCTCGCCTGGATGCGGCTGAGGATCGGGACGAAGTCTTCCGTGCCCAATTCAACGTTTATCTGGGTTACGGTCGCGCCGGCCGCTTCAAAGCGCGCCAATTCATCCGCCGCGGCCGGTTGACCGTAGTCCGTGTTTTCGGCGATGATGACGACATTGCCTACGCCCAGGTCGAGCAGCCAGTCAACCACGACGCTGCCGACCATTGAACTGGCGGGCGAAACCCGGAATACGTGATCGACGCCGTCAGCATTCCGTGGCGGCCTGCCATCATATTCCATAATGCCATTGGCGCTGACGTTGTCGTTCCAGGGCTCGGAGAAGACGGTCGGTATCCTGTTCTCGTCCAGCATGCCCATAGTCGCCAAGCCGACGGCGCTGTGATAGACGCCAGTAACGGCATCAACCTCGTCCTCGAGGATGAAGCGCTCGACTACCGCTTGGCCGCGTTCGGGGCTGCCTTCCGAATCGCCGATGACTATTTCAATCGCATAGTTGACGCCGTCAATCGCAACGCCGCAAGCCGCGTTGATATCGTCGGCGGCGCGGTTAATCGCCCAAGACATGGCAACGCCACCGGCGACCGTGCCCGGCGCTGACAGCGGCACGAGGCCGCCAATCTTGATGCTGTCTTCTGCAAACTCGCAGTGACCGTCAGCGTAGACCGCACCCGTCGGAAGCAGGGCGGTCAGCGCCAACAGCGCTAAGATGCTAATGAACAAAGAAATGCGTTTCATGACATTTTCCTCCAGAAACATAATCAGATGCATCACTGCGGACCGAAGCCGCAGATCGATACCGTGTCAACATTAATCGGACACCGGGCTCGGCGCACACTGGATTTGCCTTGGCCGGATGCGTCTAACGCATATTAAGGTTAACTTGCGCGCAACTTTGTGTCAAGCAAGAGCGAGATTGATACAGGGGCAATCCGCCCAAGGCAATTGCATCAAAATCATTTCGCGCCGATCTCCGTCTAAAAATGTGAAATTGTAGGGGCGTCTCGTGAGACGCCCGTGAAAATAGTCGACAAATATCGGGCGTTTCCGCGAAACGCCCCTACAGAATTACGAAAGTTGTGGGGAAATAGTTGATTTCAGCGTCATTTCAATTTGATGCGATTGCCCTGGCAATCCGCCCAATTTGACAGCGTTTGGCGCGCGCGGTATATTTTCCTGACGCAATCCGCGCCTTTTGATTTCGGCGATCGCCATTTGATCGATCGACGCGAAGCGCTGCGGCTTGCGTTTTCAGATACCAGTTTGAATAGAAAGGAATTGCAGGATGAAGAGCGTGAAAATGATCGGTCCCCTTGTGCTGCTTGTCGCCCTTGTGGTGGGCATCAGCCTGTCGACTTCGGCGCAGATGTCCGAGCAGGTGCTGCAATCGGCGCACGATGCGGAATGGACGGGATTGGATCCGCATGTCGCCAGCACAGTCTCGAGCTTCTACGTATTGGCTAATGTTGTCGAATCGTTGACCACCAACAACGACAACATCGAATTGACGCCGCTGCTCGCCACCGATTGGTCGCAATCAGACGATGGACTCACCTGGACCTTCAATCTGCGCGAAGGCGTTCAATTCTCCAATGGCGAGGCGCTGACATCGGAGCACGTCGTCTTTTCGATGAATCGCATTATTAATCCCGAAACTGGCTCGGGCCGCGTCGCCTCGGTCGGTGGTCCTGATGCGGTTTGGGAGGCGGTAGACAGCCATACAGTCAGTGTGACGACGCCGGAACAGAATGCGATTTTGCCGGTGCTGCTTGCGGCGCGCTCCACCGCGGTCGTTCATCCGGACAGCGTGGATGAAAACGGCGTGATTGTCGTGCCTATCGGTACCGGACCGTTCACAGTAGAAGACCTCGACGGCACGATCAGCATGACCCTGGTCAAGAATGAGGATTACTGGCAAGAAGGCTTGCCCCTGCTGGATGCTGTCGAAATCACGGTCATCCAGGAAGAGGCGGCGCGCGAAGCGGCTTTGCTCGGCGGCGAGGTCGATTTTGTGACCAGCGTCGCGCCGCAATCCGTGCAGGCTTTGCAAGACAATCCCGATGTCAATATGCTCGTATCGCCAGCGCTGGCCTACAAGTACATTGGCTTGAATTTGACGCGCGAGCCTTTCGACGACCCCCGTGTGCGGCAAGCGATCGCTTACGCCATCAACCGCGATGATCTCTGCGCCGCCGGTGACTTTGGTTTGTGCACGCCGCTTTACGGCGGTCCAATTGATACCGGCAGCCCTTGGCACTTCGACTACGCGCCATACTCTTACGACCCGGACAAGGCGAGGGCGCTGCTGGCGGAAGCGGGATTGGCTGACGGATTCGAGATGGAACTGATGCCTACATCAACCTATCAGGACACGGTGCGCCAGGCGCAGGTCTTGCAGGCACAATTGGGCGCGGTCGGCATCAGGACCACCATCAACGCGCCCGAGTGGGCTGAATGGCTGGAGCTTGAAGGCAATTACCGCTATGACGGCTATATCTGCAGCTGGAACGGCTTGGTGGATGTCGAGCATTACTTCTACTTGCAGCATCGTACGGATGAAGTCTTCAATTTCACCGGCTACAGCAATCCTGATTTTGACGCATTAGTCGAGCAGGGGCGGCAGGTATCCGGCTTCGATGAACGCTACGCCATCTACGAACAGGCGAACCAAATCCTGGTGGACGCGGTGCCCTATGTCTACTTCTACAACCCGGCTTTCACACGCGCGATGAGCCCGAGGGTGCAAGGCTATGTCTTGCGCTCGGACAATCAGAACCTCTACATGAATACCTATCTCGAAGGCTAACTGCTTTGCGGGCGCGATTTGGACCGACCAATTCGCGCCCGCAATCCCCCTCAGATGACGCTCATCTGATGCGCGAGGGACGCTCGATTTGAATTATCAATACGTCGCGCAACGTTTGCTCTTGGCATTGGTTGTTGTGCTCGGCATCACCTTTGTCGTCTTCATGATTATGCAGATCGTCCCTGGCGATCCGGCGCGGGTGATTTTGGGTCCCTACGCCAGCGCTGAATCAGTCGCCGGCTTGCGCGATCGCCTTGGCCTCGACCGTCCTTTTTTTGAGCAGTATTTGACTTGGCTGTCCAAGGCGGCGCGCGGCGATTTTGGGCAGAGCCTGCTGAACGGGCAGGATGTAAGCGCGCAGTTGCTCGGTCGCATTGGTCCCTCGTTTGAACTGGCGATGGTCTCACTGGTAATTGGCTTGGTGATCGCTTTTCCAATCGGCATCATTTCCGCGCTCAAGCCCGGCAGCGCCATTGACATTATGGCGACCATATTCAGCCAGATTGGGGTGTCTGTCCCCTCATTTTGGATGGGCATCCTGCTAATTATCATTTTCTCGCTGAATCTGGAATTGCTGCCGCCCAGCGGTTATACGCCGATCGGGGAGGACGCCGGCGATTGGCTGGCGCATATCATCCTGCCCGCCTTCACCGCCGGTTTCGTCAGCGCCTCAATCCAGACGCGCTTCATCCGCAGCGCCATGCTCGATGTACTCAACGCCAATTATGTGCAGACGGCGCGCGCCAAGGGCTTGACCGAACGCACTGTCGTCATGCGTCACGCGCTGCGCAACGCCCTGATCAATATCGTCACCATCATCGGCTTGCAGATCACCGCCCTGTTCAGCGGCATCGTCATTGTCGAGGTGGTCTTTTCTTGGCCCGGGCTGGGACGGCTGGCGTTCAACGCGGTGGAAGAGCGTGATTATCCACTGCTGCAAGGCGCGGTGATGGTGGTGGCGATCATGGTCACACTGGTCAATTTATTTGTCGATCTCTTATATTTTCTGCTCGATCCGCGGATTGAATACGCCTAAACGAAAGAGACGCCTGTGGAAAGCCCAGGGCTCATAACCATTCGCAGAGACGTTACCGACGCGCCACTGGGACCGGTTAATACGCTTTGGCGCGACGCCTTTCGCCGCCTGCTGCGTCATCGGCTGGCGATGTTTGGGGCGCTGGTGCTGTTAGTCGTCGCGGTGATGGGCATCTTTGGCCCGGCGATTACGCCCTATGATCCCAACGGCATGGACTTTGCCGATCGCTTCGCCAATCCGTCGTTGGAGCATTGGATGGGCACGGATGACTTCGGACGCGATATCTTTTCGCGCGTTGTCGTGGGCGCGCGCGTTTCGCTGCAGGTTGGGTTCATTGCTGTCAGTGTGGCGACTATCGTTGGCACTGGGCTCGGCTTGATCGCAGGCTATAGCACGCGTCTTACCGATGAGGTCATCATGCGGGCGATGGATGTGCTCTACGCCTTTCCGGCGATTCTGCTGGCGATTGCGATTATGGCGGCGCTGGGCAAGGGCATTGGCAACGCCATGATTGCTATCGGCATTGTTTATATCCCCATATTCGCGCGGATTGCGCGTGGCGCCGTGCTGGGCATACGCAATGAAGAATTCATCATCGCGGCGCGGGCGATGGGCGCTGGCGATATTCGCATCCTCTTGACCCACGTTTTGCCCAACGTGCTTTCGCCGATCATTGTTGAGATTACGCTCAGTCTTGCCTTCGCAATTCTCGCCGAAGCGGCGCTGAGTTTCTTTGGCTTGGGCACGCAGCCGCCGGACCCCAGCTGGGGAAGAATGCTGTCTGAAGGGCGGGCATTCTTCCGGCAATCGGGCTGGATGGGCGTCTTCCCCGGTTTGGCAATCTTCTTCACGGTGATGGGTTTCAATTTCCTCGGCGATGGGCTGAGAGATGCGCTTGACCCTAAGCTTCGGCGCTAGCATTGGCGGGCTGCCGGCGCGGCGATTGCTGGGTACGGCGATCTTGTCGGCGGGCGCTCTGCTCCTGGAAATCGCCTTGACGCGGCTAGTGTCGCTGATCTTTTTCCCGCCCTATGTCTTCCTCATACTATCGGTTGCGATTCTCGGCATCAGCATTGGCGCCGCCATCGCAGCGCTGCGTCCGGCATTAGCGGGGCGGATAGGGCTGGCGCGCGGCAGCGCGGCCGGGGCGCTGGCTGCATTATGGCTGCCGTTCTTTGTCGTCTTCGGCCGCCCCGTTGACCTGCAAATTCTGCTGTTAATCTTTATGGCGCTCCCCTACGTCTGTTTCGGTCTGGTAATTTCTACCCTGTTCGGCGCGCATGCTCAAGCAAGCCGCGTCCTCTATATGGGCGACCTAGTCGGCGCTGGCTGTGGCGCGCTCTTGGCGATTCCGCTTCTGAACCGGTTTGGCGCAGTAGACACGATAATGCTGGCGGCTCTGGGTTTTTCGGCTGCGGCGTTTTATTTTGCCACTGGGCGTGATCGCTATATCGCCATCAGCTGTTTTGGCATCTGCGGCGTCGCCTTCGCCGCTAATGTGAGCAGCCCAAAGCTGGAAGTTGATCCGGCAATGCTGGCGAAAGAAAAACCGATCGTGGGCGTCTTGTCCGCTGGCGGCAGAGTCTTGGAGACGCGCTGGGACGCCTTCGCCCGCACTGATATGGTTGATCCCGGCGCTGGACGCCCGCTGCGGATTTATGTCGATGGCGGGGCTGCCTCGGTCATGCCGGCGGAAGCGGCAAGAAAAGAACTCTTGAGCGATATTGGTTTCTTCCCCTTTGCCACCGAGCAGCCCGAAAGCGTCTTCATCATTGGTCCCGGCGCTGGGCTGGATGTGTTCTTCGCCTTGCGGAGCGGCGCGCAGCGCATATCCGCCGTCGAGGTTAATGGCGCCAGCGTGGAGTTGGTTGAGGCTTGGCGTGGCTACACTGGCGCGCTTTACGACCGAAGCGAGGTGAACGTCATCATTGATGATGGCCGCAGCGCGCTTCGGCGGTCACAGGAAAAGTATGACTTGATCTATCTCTCGCAGGTGGTGACGCTGGCGGCGGAACGCGGCGGATACGCCTTAAGCGAAAATACAGTTTACACCGCAGAAGCCTTCTCCGATTACCTGGATCATCTTGATGAAGGTGGGCAAATCGCCTTGAAGCTCTATGACGAGGTCACCTTGACGCGCGCCGTATCAACTGCGCTCGCGGCATTGCGCGGCACTGGGCTGGACGACCAGAGAGCGCTGAATCATTTGATGGCTTTCATCGACAGCGGGAACAGCCCGCCGGCGCCCCTGCTTCTCATCAGCGCGACCGCTTTTAGCGAAGACGACTCGCTGGTTCTGGGCGCGATCGCTCGCGATGTTGGATTCACGCCCGTGTTGTTGCCGCATATCTTGGTACAGCCGCCGCTGGATGTGGTCGCCAGCGGCGCCGAATCGTTTAATGAGATTATCGCGCGCTCGGAAGCGGACATATCACCGGCGACTGATGATAAGCCTTACTTCTTCCAGTTTGAGCGGGGCATTCCAGCCAGCCTAAGCCAGCCTTTTGCCTTGGCGCTGGCGGCAGTCCTTGCCGCGATGCTGGTGGTTGCGATGCGGTTGCGGCGCGGCGCGGGACGGGCGCAGCGCGGTTATCCGCTCTTATTCGCCATGTTGGGCTTCGGTTTCATTGCGCTGGAGATTTATGCCATACAGCAGACGCGGCTCTTTCTCGGTCATCCGACGATCGCAATTACACTGGTTCTCGTCACCTTTCTTGTTGGCGGCGGCGTCGGCAGCGGACTGAGCCAGTTGGCGGCGAGTGAATTGATTGAGCGCCGTCCGCAGTTGGCGACGGCGGCAGTGGTTATACTGTCCATAATGTGGAGCTGGCTCTGGTCCCCGCTCAGTGCATATTTCCTCGCTGAGGGTCTCGCGGCGCGCGGCCTTATTGCGGTGCTCTCGCTACTGCCGCTGGCGCTGCTTATGGGCCTGCCGTTTCCGCAAGCTTTGAAGTTTGTTGGCATTGAGGGGGGGAACCAGGTGGCGGTCGCCTGGAGCATAAACGGTTTGATGACCGTCGTTGGCTCGATCGCCGCGGTCGTATTGTCAGTCACAGTTGGGTTCAGCGCCGTGTTATGGCTTGGCGCCGGCGCCTATGCCGTGGCGACCATAGTTCTGGCCTATGTTCACCGGCAGGAGGGAGCATGACCTTCGAATCGAGTTCGGAAATCACTGCGTTAATTGTGTCGCTGGCTCGAATCGGTCGCTGCTGGTCGCCGTCGTTTGCGCCTGATGGCGACGAGTTGGCCTTCATCAGCGACTTGACTGGAAAGCCGCAGGTTTGGCGGATGCCGGCCGCGGGTGGATTTCCCTCTGCGGTGACCGCCTTTGACGAGCAAGTTTCGCTCGTGATTTGGTCGCCGGACGGCCGCTGGCTCGCCGTCGAATCCGCGCCGGGCGGCGGCATGAATTCGCAAATCGATATCGTCCGTCCTGATGGGAGTGACCGCCGGCGCTTGACCGCGGGCGGCAGCAGCAACAACTGGCTGGGCGCTTGGACAAAGGATGGGCGAAGCCTCTTGTACTCGTCGAATCAAGAATCGGCGGATACGATGGAGTGCTTTCGCATAACGCTCGATACCGGCGCCACTGAAAAGCTGACGAGCGCGGGCGGTACAACTGTGATCGAAGACAGCAGTGCAGACGGCGCGCGACTGCTCATCAAGCGCGTCGCCTATCGTGGCGACAACAACTTGTATCTGTTGGAGACTAGCAGCGGAGGCGAGCGGCTGCTGACGGCGCACGACCCGCCCGCCAGCTTTGAGAACGCGCGCTTTTCGCACGATGAGCGGGCTGTTTTCGCCATTTCCAATCAAGATACCGACATGGCTTGCCTTTGCCGATTGTCGCTGGCGCCGGGCTCAAAATGGGAAATCGCGCGCGCTCGCGCCGACGCCGAGCTGGCCGAATTCGCGCTGAGCAGGCATGGAGGGCTGGCGGCGCTAGTCTGGAATATCGCCGGACAAAATGAACTGGAACTGGTTGCGTTGGCGAACGAAATGGAAGGGCAGCTAATTGAACTGCCGGGCGAGATTATCGAATCGCTGCGCTTCTCCCCCGATGGATCGACGCTGGCGCTGTGCCTTTCGGGCGCGCGCGCGCCGCAAGATATCTGGCGGCTGAATATCGACAGCTGCGGAACGCGGCAATTGACGCGCAGCCCGCATGTCGGCGTGAATCTTGAGCAACTGGTCGGCGCCCGTCTGCTCAAGTATCGCGCCCATGATGACTTGCCCTTGAGCGGATGGCATTATACGCCGCGGCTTGGCGACGCCCCTTATCCGACGGTCTTAAGTTTCCATGGCGGGCCCGAAGGGCAGGAGCAGCCACGTTTTCGCTACGATTATCAAGCCTTGCTGGCGCAAGGGATCGCTGTCTTCGCGCCAAACGTCCGTGGCTCATCAGGCTTTGGGCTGCGCTTCGTGAATCTGGACAATGGCGCGCTGCGCTTCCACGCGATACAAGACATCGCCACGACAGCGCAGTTTCTTGTAGAGAGCGGCTTTGCCGACCCCGGCCGCCTGGGCATCATGGGCGGCTCATACGGCGGTTACATGACGATGGCGGGCTTGGCGCATTATCCGGACCTGTTTGCCGCCGGTGTTAATCTCTATGGCGTCGTTAATTTCAAGACTTTCTTCGAGCTTACGGAACCCTGGATGGCGAGCGTCTCCAAAATTGAATATGGCGATCCGGAGACGGAAGGCTGCTTGTTAGAGGCGCTTTCGCCTATCCACAAACTGGATCGGGTTAGGGCGCCGACGCTGGTGCTGCACGGCGCGAACGACACCAACGTACCGGTCCACGAAGCGGAGCAGGTCGTCGCAGCGCTGCGAGCGCGCGATGTGCCGGTGGAGTATATTTTATTTCCCGATGAGGGACACGGGTTCACCAACGAGCGCAATCGCATTACAGCCGCCGCTGCCATAGTCAACTGGTTCGCCAAGACCCTTTAGCGCTTGCGCTCGAGGGAGGATAGCTGTGGTATTCGACTGCTTGCGCGCGACAGATTTGCTAAGATGTAAGTGTGACCAGCGCTAAAATAAGGAAGAGGTCGAAACAATGAGTGAGATGACGATTGGCTGTGCCTTGTGGACCTTGGGCGCGACGCCGGATGTGGCGGCGCTGGCGCGTCAGATGGAGATCGCGGCCGAGATAGGCTGCGCATCGGTACAGCCCTGGATCGTGAATGTGGAGTACGATCCGTGCATACTGGATCCCGAAGTGGGGTCGGCGGAAGATCGGCGCGAAGTGCGGCGAATCGCCGAATCGCTGGGGCTGTCGTTCAGCGGCTTCTGCGCGCAGCTGCAAGGGGCGGTCACTTGGGGCGGCCTTGAGGAGAGCGAAGGCTTGCAGTGGCGGATCGACAAGACGAAGCAGGCGCTGGACACCACGGCTGAATTGGGCGGAAATGTTGTGACGACGCACGCCGGCGTTCTGCCGGAGGACAAGTTGGATCCAGCATACGAGATCCTGCTGAGGTCGGTTGGCGAGATTGCCGAGCACGGCGCGAAGGTGGGTGTGTATTTCGCGCTTGAAACTGGGCAGGAGACGCCAAAGGCGCTGGGCGACTTCATTGACGAGATCGGCAATCCCTGGCTCAAAGTGAATTACGATCCCTGCAACTTGCTGCGATTCGGCTCGGAAGCGGGCACGATCCAAGGTGTGCGCATCCTCGGCGACAAAATCATCCACACTCACGCCAAAGATTGGAATCCGGCGACGATGGGTGCGACCTGCGGCGAAGGGCTGGTGCCTTGGGACGGCTACATTCAGGCATTGCGCGACATCGCTTATAGCGGCGTCCTGGCGATAGAAGACGAGACCGGCAACGAAAACATGATTGAGTCGATCGGGCGCAGTTACGCCTTTTTGCAAGGATTTCTCGATGCTTAACATCGGCATTCTGGGCGCTGGCGGCATCGCCGCCTTGAGCCACTTGCCGGAGATTGGCGCGGTCGACGGCATGCGCGTGACCCACTTATGCGGACGCCGGGAGCGGCGTCTGCGCCTGCTCTGCGAGCGCTTTGATGTGCCGCGTTATTCGACGAATTGGGGGGACCTGCTGGATGATGACGACCTGGACGCTGTCATAGTCTCTTTGCCGC
This sequence comes from Chloroflexota bacterium, assembly GCA_028875185.1. Lineage (GTDB taxonomy): Bacteria > Chloroflexota > Anaerolineae > Aggregatilineales > Phototrophicaceae > UBA6055. The sequence continues at coordinate 22,620 of JAPPFH010000157.1, forward strand.
ATCCGCTGCGAGCCGAAGCCGGATTGGCCGTGCTCAAGCGCGGGCTTCATCTGTTCATGCAGAAACCGCTTTGCACATCGATCGATGAGGCGAATCAACTGGTTAGCGCCAGCGCATCGCGACCTGGGCAAGTGGTTTATTGCCGGCCTTCTTTTGACGCGGCAGTCTACGAAATGCGACGACAATTGGAAGTCGGCGCAATTGGCGCTGTCTCGGGCGCGCTCGCGCGGCACAGCCACGGCGGGCCCGAGATCTATTACACCGAGGTGGCTGACGCCTTCGAAGAGCCTCGCCTGGAAAACGACCTTTGGTTTTACAATGCCGATGCAGCCGGCGGCGGCGCGCTAATCGACATGGGCGTCTACTCAATCGCCAATTTGGTCGCGATTTTGGGCAAGGTTGATTCGGTAACGGCGCGCATGACAACCGTGGACAAACCGACAGCGCTGGAGGATACGGCAACGCTGATTCTGGAATTCGCCAATGGGGCGTTGGCGACCGCGGAAACCGGCTGGTGCGATCCAGCGCGCTCATCGTACTTGCGCGCGCATGGCACGGCAGGAAAGCTCGTTTTGCGTGGCGATGCTATCGATTACATTCGCCCCAGTTCGTACGAGCGCGAATGGGCGGCGCCGCTAATTGATGAGATTGTCCCAGCGCCGATCCCCAATCAGCATGAAGAATGGCGGCGCTGCATCGAAAACGGCGAACAGCCGGAAATCTCGAACCTGTGGCTGGCGCGCCACGTCAGCGAAATCATGCTCGCCGCTGTCCGGTCGAACGCAGACGGTCGGCGCGTCGCGATTCGCTCGGCGCCGCGGATTAACTAGCGCCTGACCTTTTACAGTTCGACGCCCAGCGCTGTGAAGGAGAGCGGCGGCAAGCTCATCTGCGCGGCGCCGTCAATTATTCTTGGCGCGTAAATGGCCTGCGTCGTCACGTGATTGGGATCTTCCCAACTGTTATAGGCTTTGGGGTCATTGCCCGATAACTGCTGCGCCGAACTTATCCTCTTGGGCGCGACATCCCCCCAGCAGATCTCGATGGGAATGCGCTCGGTCAAACTGCGATTGACGACAAATATCGCGTGCTCGCCGGCCGCTTCATCGTAAGATGCGGAAACATCAAGCAGGGGCATATCGCCAAACTGCTTGGTCTCGTAGCGCGGCGCGTCGACGAGCAAGTCGAGCGAGTTGCCGCTCGCCATTTGGCTGAACATAAGCAGCGGATAGAAGGTCGTTTGCTTGAGTACATTGTCGCGGGTGGTCAAAATCGGCGCGATGACATTGACGATTTGGGCGATGCAGGCGATCTTCAGCACATCGGCGCGGCGCAGGAAGACGTTCAGCCATTGCGCGACCACGAGCGCGTCTTCGAGGTTGTAGACCTCTTCAATAAGATGCGGCGCTTCCGTCCAGCCGCCTCGCCTATCCGCGGTTTCGCGCGCCTTGTACCAGACATTCCACTCGTCCCAGGAGAGGTAGACATCGTGTTTTGAACGGGTTTTGGCTTTGACGTAACGCAGAACCGCCGCGACTGTGTCGACATAATCTTCAAATTCGGCGCTAAGCGCGAGGAAGCTCGGCGTATCATCTTCGATGTTGTTAGCGTAATAATGCATGGAGTGGTATTGCACTAGGTCCCAACAAAGCTCCAAACCGATCCGATCCCATTCGGGATAAGTCGGCATTAGCGAGCTCGACGAGCCGCAGAGCACTAGCTCGACCGAGTCATCATGCAGGCGCATGAGTTTGGCCGCTTCCCGCGCCTTCTTGCCGTAATCGATCGCGTCAAGGTGGCCGATCTGCCAAGGTCCGTCCATCTCGTTGCCCAGGCACCAATACTTGACGCCGTATGGGGCTTCACAGCCGTTTGACACGCGCATATTGGCGTATTGCGTCCCGGCGGGCGCGTTGCAGTATTCGACCAGATTGGCGGCGTCTTGAATCGTCCCCGTGCCCAGATTGACCGCCAGCATCGGCTCACTATCGATTTCGCGGCAGAAGCGAATGAATTCGTCGGCGCCGAAGTGATTGCTCTCGATCGATTGCCAGGCGAGTTCACGCCGAGCGGGCCGCTGGTCTTTCGGCCCGATGCCATCTTCCCAGCGATAACCGCTGACGAAGTTGCCGCCGGGGTAACGCATCGAGCGAAAGTTCAATTCGCGCAGCGCCGCCAGCACATCTTCACGCAATCCCTTATCGTTGGCTTGAGGTGACGTTGGGTCGTAGATGCCCCCGTAAATACAGCGCCCCAAGTGTTCGGCGAATCCGCTGAAGAGCAGCGGCGATATCTCGCTGATGACGCGCTTGCTGTCGATAAGGATTCGGGCGGATTTTGGATCGCTCATGCCGCATTCCTCTCTATAGAGTCAACTCATTACAATTTGCTTGCCCGCTTTCGAGGAGGTCAAGCTTCAATTCAAGCTCGTTGGACTAATGCCCCAAGCTAAGGGCGGCGGCGCGTTTTCCGGCAGTGTGACTGGTCAACTGCCTGATGACAGATCAAGCGTTGAAGCGCCCCAAATGTCGCGATTGTATTCCGCAATCGTCCGATCGGACGAGAAAAAGCCTGAACGCGCCGCGTTGAGGATCGACATCGTCGTCCAACGTTCGATATCGGCGTATGCTTCATCCACTTTGCCCTGGCATGCGAGATAATCGGCGAAATCGGCGCAGAGCATATACTCGTCATGATAGACCAGCGAGTCGACAATTGGGCGGAAGACGCTGGTATCGCCGCCGGAGAACTGGCCGGAGACGATCCAGTCGATCGCGGCGCGCAGGTCGCTGTTTGCGTCGATGGTGGCGCGCGGATCGTAGCCGCTTGCTTTGGCGGCGAATACATCTTCGGTCGTCAAGCCGAATAGGAAAAAGTTCTCAGCGCCGACGCGTTCGCGGATCTCGATATTAGCGCCATCCAGCGTGCCGATGGTCAGGGCGCCATTGAGAGCGAACTTCATATTTCCGGTGCCGGACGCTTCCTTGCCAGCCAGCGAGATTTGCTCAGAAATATCGGCGGCGGGATAGATCAGCTGGCCCGCGGTGACGTTGAAGTTGGGAATGAAGACGACGCGCAGCCGGTCGGCGCTGACCGGATCGCGATTGACCACATCAGCCACCGAGTTTATCAGCTTGATAATCAGCTTCGCCATGTAATAGCCGGGCGCGGCTTTGGCGCCGAAAATGAACGTTTTGGGCGCTTGCTCCGCATTTGGATCCAGCTTCAATTGCTGATAGAGATGAATAATATGCAAGGTCTTGAGGAGCTGCCGTTTATATTCATGCAGCCGTTTGACCATAATGTCGAAGAGCGAGTCTGTGTTGATGGCCAAGCCGCAGCGATCTTCGATGTATTCGGCCAATTGCTGCTTGTTGGCTTTCTTCATTTGGCGCCAGGCGATGCGGAAGTCTGGATCGTCGACAAAATCTTCCAGGCGCGCAAGCTGGTCCAGGTCCGTCAGCCATCCATCGCCGATTCGCTCTGTAATCAATTCCGAAAGAATCGGATTCGCCAAACGCATGAAGCGGCGAGGCGTAACGCCATTAGTCTTGTTGCCGAATTTCTCTGGCCAAAGCGCGGCAAAATCTGGGAAGACATGCGATTGCAGCAGGTCGGATTGCAGCTCGGCAACGCCATTGATGGAATAACTGCCGATGCAAGCGAGGTTCGCCATGCGCACTTGTTTTTCCGCGCTCTCTTCAATGATCGACATACGTTCAATCCGCCCGATATCATTGGGGAAGGTCATACGTGCGGAATCCAGAAAGCGGTGGTTGATCTCGTAGATGATTTCGAGATGGCGCGGCAGCGCCTTTTCCATTAGCCAAACGGGCCACTTCTCCAGCGCTTCGGGCAGCAAGGTATGCTGGGTCGAGGCGAATGTCCGCGTGGTGATGCTCCAGGCGCGCTCCCAATCAAGCAGGTATAGATCGACCAGCAAGCGCAAGAATTCGGCGATAGCGATGACCGGATGCGAATCGTTTAGGTGGATAACCGCCACGTTGGGCAGTTCATCCCATTCCACATTCTTGATCTTGAAACGCTTGATTATGTTGTCCAGCGAGCAGGCGACGAAGAAATACTGCTGTTTGAGGCGCAGTTCCTTGCCTTGCGGCGTGTTGTCATTGGGATAGAGCACTTTGGTGACATTCTCGGAACTGGTCTTCTGTTCAACCGCCCGCGAATAATCGCCGACATCGAAGAGCTGCAAGTCGAATTCGCGGGTGGCGCGCGCGCTCCAGAGCCGCAGCATATTGACGGTCTTGGTCTTGTAGCCGGGCACGAGCGTGTGATAAGGCTGGCCCATGATCGTCTGCCCCGGGCGCCATCGAACGCGGTAATTGCCATCGCCGTCGGTGTAGCTCTCGGTGCAGCCGCCGAAGCCGACCTCGACCATGTCGTCCGGCTGGGGAAACTCCCAGGGATTGCCGTAATAGAGCCACTCATCGGGACTTTCGATCTGCCAGCCATCGCTGAAGGACTGGCGGAATATGCCATATTCGTAACGTATGCCGTAGCCAACAGCGGGAATGTTCAAGGTCGCAAGGGAATCCATGAAGCAGGCGGAAAGCCTTCCCAAACCGCCATTGCCCAAGCCCGGTTCAATATCGAGCTGGCAGAGTTCAGCCAAGTCAAGGTTGTGGCGCTGCATGGTGTCCTGCGCCAGCGCGAAGGTATCGGTGTATAGCAGGTTCTTCTCGAGCTGCTGGCCGATCAGGTATTCGGCTGAAAGGTAATAGACGAATTTGGGATTCTGCCGGAAATAGCAATCGACGTTTTGCTGCCAGTTGTACATCATGTAATCGCGGACGGTATGAGCGAGGGCGAAATACAGATCATGCTGGGTCGCCGTATAAATGGCTTGACCGCGGGTGTAATAGAGATTGTCGCGGAAAGCTTGGTCAAAGGCTTCTTGGGAATGTTTAACTTCAGTGATGTTCTCGAAGTCCGCTATCACGATTCTTTATCCTCCAAATGGGGAGCAGCGCTCCACGGCGTCGGTCGCGTCAATGTGAGCGTTAGCGCTGCTGCCTGCGCACACAATCCACCTATCATAACAGCGCCTGTTGCATTTTGCCTACAACTTTGCCTTTTCGCCAGGCGGCCGCCACCGCGCTACAATAACGCAGGCGCAGTTCAAGCGAGGGGCATCCGATGAAACGTCCGAATATCCTGCTTGTTTACACTGATCAGCAGCGCTGGGATGCGCTGGGCGTCAACGGCAATGGCGAAATCATCAGTCCCAACCTCGATGCGCTGGCGGCGCGCGGCACGAACTTCAGCCGCCATTTTGTCCAGAATCCGGTTTGCATGCCCAGCCGCGTCAGCATGCTTTCGAGCCAGTACCCCTCGACTCTGCGCATCACGCACATGGGCGTGCCAGTGCCACAAGACCTGATGACCCTGCCGCGCCTGCTCAAGCAGTACGGCTATCGAACAGCGAACATCGGCAAGCTGCACTTTCTGCCGCACGCCAATCGCGATCATCGGCAGCCGCATCCGTCCTATGGCTTCGATGTGCTGGAGGTCGCTGACGAACCTGGCGTTTACGAAGACGCGTATCGCGCCTGGGTGCGGCGACAGGCGCCCGATCAGATGGACGCTATCAGCGCCGGGCTGCCGCCGAATACGAGCGTCTGGCAGCGGGCGATGGGCATTGACGACGGCATTAAGCATCGTGGCGAGCCGCAGGGGCGGCATGACTTCAAACGGGCGATTCCTTTCGCCGCCGATGATCATCTGACTTACAGCGCCTTCGTCGGAGCGCGGACGACCGAATTCATTGAAGCGGCGGGCGCCGAACCATTTTTCTGTATCGCCAGCTTTTACTCGCCTCACGCGCCTTGGATCGCGCCACAAACGTATCTCGACATGTATGACGCGAATGGACTTTCGCTGCCGGAATATCCGGCGGAGATCGATAGGCGGCGGCCCGCCGATCCGAATGCCCTATGCTCCGATGAGCAGTTGCGCTCGGCGAAGCAAGGCTACTACGCGATGATCAGCGAGGTTGATTATTATGTCGGGCGGATCCTGGATGCGCTCGACAAGACCGGCAAACGGGAGGAAACGATCATTGTTTTCACCTCGGATCATGGCGAATGGCTGGGCGATCACTTGCGCTTCGGCAAGGGTTACCCGGCGGACGATGCCGTAAGCCGGGTTCCACTCATCATATCGGCGCCCGGCGCGCCGGAAGCGCGCCAATACGATGGCATCGTCGAAGCGGTCGATATCGTGCCGACGCTGCTGGAGTTGGCGGCCATTCAGACTCCACCATTTATGCAGGGCGAAAGCCTGGCGAACTTAATTATGGGCCAAGACGTACGCCGAAAACGCGCCGCCTTGACGGAAGGGACGGGTTGGAAAAGCCTGCGCATTCCGCGGTTTCGGTATTTGATTCATGCTGACGGGCGGGAGAGTCTTTGGGATCTCGCGCTTGATCCGGGCGCATACCATGACCTGGCCGAAGAACCCGGCTATGAAGGCGAACTTACAGCATGCCGCCGATATCTGCTGACGCGGCTGCTGGAGATGGAGCGCCCGCGCGAGCGGACTTGGACCTACTAGCCAAGCGTTTCGAACGGGTATTCGGCAATTGCGTATTCAGCCACCAAGGACCATAGCGCTTCAACTGCGCGAATATCATCGGCGTCCAGGCTAATCTTCTGGGGGTCGCGGACGAAAGGCGAATTCAAGACGCCGCGCCGCCACATAAGGTACTTGTGAAAAGACACGCCGTATACAGTCGCGTAGTTTAGCAGCGGCAGCAGGCGATAACTGATGCGCTCAGCCCGCTCGATGTCGCCAGCGCGATATAGATTGTAAATCTGGACTTGCGCATCGACCAAGCCGCCGGCTGGCATATTGCCACAGGCGCCGCGCTTCAGCTCGTCCACAAGATACGACCCATTTGCGCCGCCAAAAACGCCAGCGCAATTGCCCGAATCAAGCGCGATAATCTGGCTGATGTGCTGCAAAATCGGATTTGTCTCTTCCTTGATGTAGAGAATATTGTCTTCAATAGCCAGCAGCTCGACCAGCTCACGCGGGGACAGCGGCGTGCCTATTGGCGCGGGCGCGTTCTGAATGATCAGCGGGCGCTCAAATTGCGCCAGCGCCCGGTAATATTCGCGCAGGTCCAGCTTTGATGCTTTTCGCAGGTAAGGCGGCATCGCCATCAACGCTGTTGCGTCGTGCTTGCAGGCATGTTCGGCGAATTCAAGCGCGATCCGCTGGTTCAGCCCTTGCACGCCGACGATGAAGGGGGCGCGCCCGGCGATGGCGTCGCTGGCGAATTCGACCACCTGATGGCGCTCGGCATCGCTGAGCGTGAAGAACTCGCTGGCGAGCGCCGGCGTGACCAATCCATGTACGCCAGCCGCCATACAGAATTCGATTTGCTTGGCGAAGCTCTCCCAATCGATGGCGCCGCCGTCGTCAAAGGGCGTCTGCAGAATTTGATAGATGCCGGCTAACACGAATACTGCCTCCTGCCCCTGAAAGAGCGCCTATTTCGCGAATACGATTCTTCAAAACTATCGAATGTATGTAGGGGCGAGCCGCTGGCTCGCCTGCCATCCCGCGTTTTCAGAAGCGGGCGACCCATAGGCTTGCCCATACGATATGCATATTATACTGCCCCCTACAGGTTTGCGTTAAACTCGTGATTATGCGTCGTTCGCCAATTTCGAAATGAGTGGAGGCACGAGTCATGAGCATCAGCAAGGTCGAGGCGATACCGGTACGCATCAAGCGCGAAGAAGCCTACCTTGGCGACATACCCAAAGCCGCTGATCCAGCGGCTTACTTCACACGCCCACCGTATCGCGCGCTTTATTCCGCTAATTTTGAGACCGCGTTCGTCAAGATTACGACTGCGGATGGCTTAATCGGCTGGGGCGAGGCGCTGGCGCCGGTCGCGCCGGAGGTTGTCTGCACGATTATCGAGCAGCTGCTGGCGCCCGTGCTGCTAGGACGCGATCCGCTAGATGGCAACGTGCTGTGGAACGTCATGTATGACCTCATGCGCGAGCGCGGCTATTACGGCGGTTTCATGCTGGACGCCATCAGCGCTTGCGATACGGCACTGTGGGATCTTCGCGGAAAACTGCTGGATCAGCCGGTATTCAAGCTGCTGGGCGGCGCCTATCACGAGCGCGTGCCTTGCTATGTGTCTGGGCTGCCGCGCCCGACTGCGGAAGAACGGGCGGGGCTGGCGCTGGACTATGTGGAGCGCGGCTTTAACGCGTTTAAGCTGGCGGCTGGTCACGGCGTGGCGGAAGATGCCGCCAGTGTTCGGTCGTTGCGCGGCGCATTGGGCGCGGAGGCCAACCTGCTGCTGGATGCGCACTGGGTTTATTCGCTGGATGAGGCGGTGCAGTTGGGGCATGCGCTGATGGAATTGGGCGTCGGCTTTTTTGAGGCGCCGATCAACCCGGAGGACGTGGAATCACATGCGCGGCTGGCGGCGGCCGTGGCTGTACCCGTCGCACACGGTGAAACCGAACGCACACGCTATCAATTTCAGCCTTGGTTGATGCGGAAAGCGGCTGATATCTTGCAGCCCGATGTCGGGCGCGCCGGCATCTCGGAGACCATCAAGATCGCGGCGATGGCGGAAGCCTTCAATGTGAAGATGGCGCCGCATCTGAGCGTGGGCTTGGGCGTGTGCATCGCGGCGACGATTCACGCAGCGGCGGCGATTCCTAATCTCTATTTGCTGGAATATCAGCCGCCGGTCTTCGAAATCGCAAACCTGCTGCTCAAATCACCGCTGATCTGCGAGGCCGGCTATTATGAGATTCCGCCGGGAGTCGGGCTCGGCGTCGAGATTGATGAAGAGCGTCTGAGCGCGCTTCAGGCGTAGCGGCTGCGGGCTAATCCCGGTATGAGCGGCGGATTCGGGCGCGCGATTTGCAGGCGCTCGGGCGTCAGGCGCGCGGCCAACTCTTCCGATACCTGGTAACCAAAGCGGAAGTTGCCCCAGGATGGACCGTAACGGAATACGATGATGCGTCGCTCGCCGGGATTGACTCGTTCAGCCGAGCCATGGCAGAGCGCGTCGACAAAAAGGAGCGCATCGCCGGCGTCCATGTAAATGTTTAGCGCGCCTTCGACGTGGTCAACCGATGCGACCTCCTGGCCCATGCCGTGTTTGCCCTCGTCGGGGTGGGGGAAATGCGCTTTGTGGCTGGCGGGCACGACCATCGTGTTGCCATCGCCCGGTCCGATGTCGGTCAGCGCCATCAAAATATTGATCTGCCCGCAATGGAAGCGGCCGTTATAGTAGCGGAACTGGGTGCGTTTGGTGCCCTCGTGTCCGCCGGAGTGCAAGCCGATCGCCTCGCCAGGTCCGCGGATATTGGCGAAGCACTCATCAATGAAAAGGGGACCATGATTGTAATCGAAGCTGTCGGCGCCACCAACGAAATACTTGACCTTTTCGACCCACGACGGGTGGTCGATCAGCTTTTCGAAGGGCTCGCCGCCTTCGTAGATTTGCTGCAAATTCACGCCATCGTCATCCCCGTAGGTATGACCGTGCACATAGCCCTTCCATTCGCCCGCCTGCATCGGCAGCAGCGCGTCAATGGCGGCGTTGATATCGGCGACCTCCTGTTTTGGCAGCGCGCCTTTCAGCACTAGAAAGCCGTTGAGATCGAAAAAGTAGCGTTCGCGTTCCGTAACCTGCATCAATCGTCGTCCCTTCTTATCCCGACTATTCGTAACAGTGTAACGCAAAGACTGCCGCCGGCGCATCGCCCTGGCTAGCGATAATTTCGACCTGCAGGCGATCGGTTTCGATCGGCTCATCGAATTCGAATCGGTTGACGGTTTGGTGATTGTCCATTACTTCGGCGAGCAGCGCGCCTTCGCCATCGCGCAGCCGATAATGTTTGACGGCGAAGGGCATGACGTCTTCCGGATGACCTCGGGTCACGGTTTCCATGGCGTGGTCGAAGTCGGTGTCGAACATCAGCGTCACGCGGCTGATTGACTGGGGCGCGATCCATTGGATATCCAGGGTCGGCGCTTCATCGTCGGGATCGGCAACCCAGGCGTTGACCTCGGCCACCGGGCGCGCCAGACCATTGCAGACGTTTTGCGGGTCAAAGCCGTTGATCGGCGGGGAGAAGGTCATCGCCATATTCTGTCCCTCGGGGCGGCGTGGGGGCGTCCAGAATTCGAAGGCTTCGACGCCGATGTCTTCGTAGGGAATTTGATCACGCCAATATTGCAGCGCGATCAAGCCAGTTACGCGCATATCGCTAAGATGCAGACGCAGAGCCGGATTCTCCATGACGCAGACGAAAATGTAGCGCGAATCATCGATTAGCTGGTCAAAGTCCAACTCAATTAATTGATTGTCGCCGGCGGGCAAGTCGACACTTAGCGTCGACAGAATGACGTCGGGCGTGTGATTGTCCCGTTTCGAGCTCATTCGAAGCTGCGCCGCCAGTCGCGTATCTTGCGCCGCGTCGACCGTGACGGTCATACGGGGCACGCGACCACGCTGCAAGGGCAGCATCTGGGCGTACGGGCGTTCGAGCGCTAGCCGCGGACCATCATCCGGTAGCGATTCCAGGCAGAGCTTGCTGGAGGCGGTTACGGTGGCTTGCCGGACGAGGTTTGCTTCGTCATCCAAGCGGAATTGCGGGATGTAACCGCCGACGCGCTGCAAATCGCGCTGCAAGAGTTTGACGTTTTCCGGCTCGGCGATGGCGCGCGGCAGCAAGTTTCGCTGAATGCAATGCGCCGCCGCCATGCCGACCGATTGCGCCGCGCAAGCCAGCGTCAGCATCACCCGCGTCGAACCGAAAGCCACGTGCGAAGCGCTCATGATGCGGCCGGTGATGAAGAGGTTACGGATGTTCTTGCTGTACTGACTGCGGTAGGGCACTTGATAGACGCCTTTGGCGTGCCATTGATCGCAGCCGGGCAGCTCGCTGAAGACGCCGTCAGCCGGATGCAGATCAATCGACCAGCCGCCAAACGAGATGGCGTCGTAGTGTTGGCGCTGCTCGATAACATCCTGCTGAATCATCATAGTGTCGCCTTCGAAGCGCCGGCTCTCGCGCTTGCCGGGGATCTGCCCGACGAATTCCAGCGTCAGCGTCTCGGCATCGGGAAATTCGCCCGAGTTCTTGATGTAATTCCAGACGCCGTAGACGACCTTCCACAATTGCCATTTGATGGTCTCGGTTTCGTGCACGGTGTCCAGCCTGCCGCCATATTCGATCCACCACAATCGGCAGCCGTCGATGGCTGTGTTGAAGCTGCGGAAGCGCGGGATCTGCGTGATGTCTTCCAGCGCGTAATTGGGCGGCACAAATTTGACGGGCGCGCCGATGTCTTTGGTGTAGAAGTAAATCGAATGTCCCAGCAAATAGCCGTACTCTTCGCTCGGCGCAAACTTCTCACCGAATTCCGCGCTGGCTTCGGCGCCCATGCGAAAGGCGGCGCCCGCTTGGAAGGCGACGATGCCATCGCCGGAGGCATCGCAGAAGAGCGGGGCATAGAGTTCATATTGCGTCGAGTTTTGGCTGCAGAAGGCGGTGACCGATTCGATCGTTTCGCCGTCGGATTTGCTGACGCTGACGGCGGCGGTGTTGAGCAGAAGGGTGATGTTCGATTCATCGGAAACTTTCTCAAGCAGCACGGTGTCGAAAATTAGCGAATTGCCTTCTTTGTTGCGGTACATATTCTCGACCAGGATTTCGTCGATGACACCGCCTTCGCGCGCCCAGCGGTTGTTGTTGTTCATATGCGAAGTCGCGCCCAGCGCCCAAAGACGGACTTCGCTGCTGGCGTTGCCGCCGAGGACGGGGCGATCCTGCACCAGCGCGACTTTGATGCCGGCGCGCGCCGCGGTGATCGCCGCGCAGGTTCCCGCCAGCCCGCCGCCGACGATGACCAGATCGCTGTCGATGCGTATGGTCTTCGGGGCGCGCGCCGCAGCTGAATAGGGCTCGCTCAGCATTCTTGGAATCTGATTGTCTTGTTTCATGATGCGCTTTCCCTAAGAGATTCTCTGCTTGGTCAGCCGCTCAGTGTCCTTGGCGATCCCGCTCTATGCCATGTTTTTCGCACCATTCATCCAGTGGATTGTAGCCGCCGCCCGGCTGAAACTCGGGCGTCTCATCAATTTCTTCACCAACAAGATATTTCTCAATGTCGCTGAGCTTATTCAGCAATGAAAGCTCTTGCTTGACAAAATCCATCGGCTTAAGCCAACGGTAGCAGTAGCCGATCATGACGCATTTGCGAGTGATGTCGCTGAAGTTTGGCGCGCCGGCGTGCCAGGTGCGGTACTCGAAAATGACGCAATCGCCAGGATTGAGCTGGGGTTCTATCGCCGTTGCCGGATCGGTCTCGCCCTCGGGAATCTCGATACTCTCTTTAAGCCGATTGCTGCCCGCCGCCAGCATCGTGACGCCCGAGTTCGGCTCGCTCAAATCGGTTAGGTAGAAGGCGCATTTCAAGCCCAGGCGCGGATAATTATCTTGGCCCAAATCAAGCTGCGTACGGCCGCCATCGCGATGCCAGCCGGGCCGCCGAACGCTGTCGGGTGTTCCCGGCGGGTCTGGATGCCGATAGATGAGATGGCTGGTCGAAAGCTGCAAATTCGAACCCAGCAGTTGAATCACCAGCGGCAGGGTGACATCGTTGGTCAAGAGCGGGATGAAGGCATCGTCCATCACAATGCAATTGCGGAAGCCGTCGTAGAATTCGCTGGTCTGGTAGCGATTGACGCGCGCATCGGTGGCGATCAGTCGGTCGCCCGCTTCAATGAGCCGGCTGACTGAATCTTCGTCAAGCGCGTTGCGAACGATCAAATAGCCATCGTCGCGGAATTGCTGTCGCTGATCTTCTGTCAGTTTGGTAAATCCGTTGATCATTATTGTCCACCTGCTTCATTCGTTGTTGGAATTCATTAAGTATATGTGAAATAGGCTGTGGCCACACTATCATTCTTGCTGCGCAAGCGAACCCAATGGGCGCTGTAGCCGGCGGGAAAGACGTGAAAGGCATAACTGTCTGGCGCCACATCGAATGTGTCGTAGATCATCCACTTGCCGTTGCCGAGGAAATCGACTTCAAGCGCGAAGCGCGCGGGCGAGGCGCCGCCGTTGGCCAGGTGCAGCGCTTTTTTGTCAAAGCCGGTCATCAGATAGGGGTCGGAGATTTCACCGGCGCTGACCTCATCTTCCCACCAGACGCCGCCCCAGCCAGCCGGTTTGCCAAAGCGCCAAAGATCGTCAGTCTTACCGAAATACAAGCCCGATTGCGGCTCGCCCGCCAGGTGATTGGCGCCGCCGTGCGGGCTGGCATTATCGGCGCCGAGCACGAGCATGCCGCGATACGCGCAAAAATCGCCGTGCACCCAGAGATGAGTCGAGATTGGGCGGACGCCCCAGATATGATTGTCGTAAGCCCAGGTCGAAAGCTCGTAAAACATGCCGTGGCAATCCATGATGAAGCGCTCATGATCAACCTCGCGGATGCGGGGCCACTCGGTCTGCCACATGTGATCGAAACAGTGGCTGGCTTTGGGCAGGCGATAGCGCTTCCATTCGCCGTTGGCTTCAGTGTAGACCTGGAGGATCGCCGAGCGCTTGTCCCAGCCCATAGCGAAGATCGTGCCGGCGAAGTCCCCGCGTCCGTTTACTTCAATAAAGGGATTGCGCTCGATAATGGTCCAGCGCTCGCCGTCCCATTCCGCCAGCCGACCAGCCGCTTCGATGCCTTTGAAGTCGCGCTCGTCATAGCTGTTGTTGGCGACTACGACGCGGCCGAAATTGCTGTATGCCGCTTTGAAGTGCGCATACTCGTGATCGGGTACGCCGAGCTCGATGGTGAGATCGGCGAGAAAGCGCGTCTCCAAGGTGTGGACATTCAGCTCATAAAATTCGCCTTCCATGCCCAGCATGTAGACCAGGTTCCGCTGGTCGCTGAGGTGGCGCGTGGTTGAGCAGATCCGCACCTCGAGCAGATCCTCGACTGTGCGGACCTTGCCCTCGGCATCAATGACGTGCGGTCCGATGATTAGCTGGTTTGATTCCCAATGCGCCATACGGTTGGTGTATGTGCCGACAGCGCTGGCGGGATGTTTCTCCATCTCCAACTCATGGTTGATGGTATAGAGTCCAGTGCCGACGCCGCTGGCGGATTTATGCGAGACGTAAGTGACAATCCAGAGCGCCCCCGCCCAAGCCATCATTGCGCCGACGCCGCATTCCGTGCGCGGCGGACCGAGCTCGGCGGTCAGCGCCAGATGGGGAAATACGCCGCTCGCGTTCAAATGCTGACCTGCTGCCATGGTTGCTCGCTTTCTTTAGCCCTTAGTTCAAGCGCGTCTGTCCTGGATGGAGCGAGAACGCGATCGCGCCAATCGCTCAGCGCCTTTTGCAAGGTCGCCTGGATGCCGCCACAATCGCAATCATCAAGGCGATTGTCCAATTCGTATGGATCGCCGCCGATATCATAGAGCGCGGCTGGCTTAAGCGTTCTGCCCTCTGTTGCCAGCTTCCAGGATTGCGTAGTGGCGCAGAAATTTTGATATTCGCTGATGACAATGCGATCGTGGATTGCAGCGCCGCCTTCGATTTGCCCTTTGAGCGAATCGCCCTCGGCCGCTTGCGGCGGATCGACGCCGGCGTAATCGAGCAGGGTCGGCATCAGATCTACCGTCGCGGCGAGCTGAAGGGTTCTTCGCCCAGTCGCTTGCGCTGGCGCCCGCGCGATCAGCGGCACATGCAGCGATTCCTCGAACATCACGCCCTTGCCAAACAAACCATGAGCGCCCGCCATTTCGCCATGATCGGATGTGAATACGACCAGGGTATTCTCGCGCAGGTTCAGTTCGTCCAGCCCGCGCAGCAAGCGTCCGAAGGCGGCGTCAAGGTGGCTGATCTCGCCAAAGTAGAGCCGGCGGAATGTCGCTGCGTCATAGTTGGCGTTCCAGTTTGGCATATCGTACCAGGCGGCTCCATCGGCATTCGCTTCGATGCAAAGGTCGTGATCGCGGTAAAGCTCCAGAAACTCGGGCGGTGGCGCGCAGGGCGGGTGTGGCGCTTGATAGGACAGGAACATGAAGAAAGGATTAGGGTCGTTCGCCGCATGTGTCAACTCATGGAGGGCGATATCAGTCAGGGCATCGGTCTCATGGCCGGGCATCTCGATTGGCTCGTGCGGGTCATCGCGCCAGATCAAGCCGGCATGATGATCGATATGATGACTCTCCCAGCCAATGAAGTGCTGAAAGCCGGCGCGCTGATTCGGTGGCGCCCAGCGGTTCTCTTGCGGGGCGCCGCTCAAATGCCATTTGCCAATGTAGCGCGTCGTATAGCCGGCCGCATTCAGCTGGTCTGCGAGGCTTGGCGCATCAGCCGGATAAGACTGCCCGTTACTCAGAATACCGGTCTGCGATGGATAGCGCCCGCTGAGCAGGCAGCCTCGGTAAGGCGTGCAAACTGGCGATGTGGTGATGGCTCGCTCGAAGACCGTGCTTTCCGCGGCGAAACGGTCGAGATGCGGCGCCCGCGCAATTGGGTGGCCATACAGGGGCAGCCAGCGCGCGCCCAGTTGATCGACCAGCACGAAGAGGATGTTCGGTCGCGAAGCCATCGCCGCGATTCTCAGCCTTTCATGCCGGAGAGATTGGCGCCCTGGATAAACTGCTTTTGGAACAGGAAGAAGACGATTAGTACTGGCATGACCATGAGCACGGAGGCCGCCATCTGCTGGTTGTAGATGCCGCCTTGACCGGGCAGCGATGTAAACTTGTATAGACCGATAGCGAGCGTATGCAGGTCCGGGTCTTTCAGGTAGATCAGGGGACCGAGGAAATCGTTCCAGCTATTTTGGAAGCTTAATATGGCGATGACGACGATGGCGGGTTTGGCGAGCGGGATCATCACCTGGGTAAAGATGCGGAACTCGCTGGCGCCATCGATCTTGGCCGCGTCAAGCAAGTCCTGCGGAATACCGAGGAAGAATTGACGGCAGATAAAAATGTAAAAGGCGTTGCCAAAAAAGTTCGGGACGATCAAGGGGTAGAAGGTGTCGATCCAGCCGATGGCGTCGTAGGCGGCATACACCGGTATCAGGCGCACGGCGAAGGGCAGCATCAGCGTCGCCAGCAGAATCAGGAAGAGCGTATCTCTGTAGGGGAAGCGGAAACGGGCGAAGCCATAAGCCACCAGCGTACAGGATCCGATGTCGCCGAATAGCGAGAAGATCGTGATGATCATGGTGTTGCGGAAGGTGGTGCCGAACTTCCAGAATTTCAGCGCGTCGGTGTAGTTTTCCGGCTGCCACACACGCGGAATCCACTCGACCGGGAAGACGCCGACCTGCTCAAGCGGCATGAATGAGGACATGAACATCCAGAACAAGGGCGCGATGAACCAGAGGCTCATGAAAACAAGTATGCCGTAGAGGAGAATGCGACCGATGATTTGCGTCGCGCGCGTGAGCGCGTCGCTGCGCCGGTTGGCGGATGGCGTCGAAATTGCGGACATCACTGCTAATCCTCCGCGCCTTGATAAAAGACCCAGCGCTGCGATGAGGCGACGATGACCGCGGTGAAGGCGAAAATAATCATGAACAGGATCCAGGCCAGCGCCGATGAATAACCCATTTGTGGCGGGAGGTATTGAAATGCGTGGTCAAACAGATGCAAAACATAAGTTCGCGTCGCATCGCGCGGGGCGCCGCCAGTCATTATGAACACCTGGGTGAAGACTTGAAACGCGCCGATGATATTGATGAGCACGTTAAGGTAGATTGTCGGCGTCATCAGCGGGATGGTGACGCGCCATAAACGCTGCGCCATGTTGGCGCCGTCAATCTTTGCCGCGTCGTAATACTCCTCCGGGATGCCTTGCAATCCCGCCAGGAAGATCACCATTGTCACACCGACCCAAGTCGTGCTCATGACTAGAAAAGCAAGCATGGCAAAATCGGGGTCGGCGAACCAGCGGATGCGCGATATGCCAAAGAATCCCAGGAACCAGTTCAGCAAGCCGGCCCGGGCATTGAGCACGTAAAGCCAAACAATCGAGAGCGCTACGATTGGCACGACCGAGGGCACATAGAAGAGCGTGCGCCACAAGCCAAGGAAGCGCACCTTGGTGTTGAGCAGCAGAGCGAGGGCGAATCCCAGCAAGATGCGAATCGCGACCGAGCCGCCAACGTAAACGGCGGTGTTTCTAAGCGACTTTAGAAAGAGCGGATCATCGGTAAAGATGTGCTGGTAATGCTCAAAGCCGACCCATTTCGGCGGAGCGACGATATTGTATTTGGTAAAGCTCAACACAAACGAAGCGACGAATGGAAACAGCGCAAAGAGCAAAACGCCAATGAACCAGGGGGCGATGAAGAGAAAGCCGAACTTGGCTTCGCGTTTGCGTATAGGAGAGAGATCGCTCCAACGTTCTCGCTTCCGCCCGCGCAAGGCGCTGAATTGCGAACCAAATGCTGTCGCCATTCCCACTCCCCGTCGAAATCTGTAGGGGCGAGACTCGTCTCGCCCTCCCGTCCCTCACGTCTCCACCAGCGTCGAAATCTGTAGGGGCGATTCTGTGAATCGCCCGCCCGCTAGGTGGGTGAACAGAAGAAAAGGGGCCGGGGCATCCAGCGACGCCCCAACCCTTTGCGTGTCGACTTAGCCGTATTCTTCCCAGAAGGCGTCGAGCAGCGCTTGGATTTCCGCTTCGGCGCTGGCGAGCGCGTCTTCGATTGCGCTATCGCCGAAGAGCACATCTTCCACCATGCGGCCAATGATCTGGTTGGCTTCTGGCTGCACTGGCGAGACCGGCACCAGATAATCCTGCGCGGCTACGCCCAAGAGCGCTTCCGCCCGCGGATGCACAACGCCATCCTTCTCATAGCCGTTGCATTCCACCAGCGGCGAGGGGCGCTGCTGCTGCTGGATAAACCAACATGCGCCATCGCCTTCGACCTCGGTGGTAATCCACTTGACCAACTTCCAGGCTTCATCCGGGTGCGCGGCATTCTTGGGGATCATATAGCCCCAACCACCATGCGCGGAGCCCCGCCGGTCGGCGCTGCCATTCGGTCCAAAGGGGATGGGCGCGACATCGTAATTGAGATTCTCGGCATGCGCTTCCACCTGGAATAGCGTCCAGGAGCCGTTGATCTCCATTGACACCAGACCTTGGATCAGCGGACCTTGGTCAAATTCGCCCGCCATTTCCCAGAAGGCGTTGACTTCTTCAATGCCGTAATTGATCTCGGCCATGGCTTGCATGAACTCGAGCGTTTGCGCGCCGGCTTCGTTATTGATGGTGATGGTGCGCAGATCTGGCGCTATCCAGTCGCCACCATTGGCATTCAGCCAGGTCAGGAATGCGCCAGCGCCACTGGTCGACTGCGCGTTCAAGCCGATGCGCTCCAGGAAGCTGCCATCGCCGATGCGCAAAGTTTCCGCCGCCTCAAGCATCTCGTCCCAGGTTTCGGGGAAGCTCTCGATGCCTGCTTCGGCGAAGTGGTCGGTGTTGTACCAGACGATGTTGTAAGCGCCGCCGCCAGGCAGGGGCAGCAGCCAGGTCTTGCCATTGAACTGGGTGCCGGCGAATTCCGAGGCGTGGAAAATGGCCGGGTCGACGCCGTCAGCCGCCATATAATCGTCCAGCGGGATGATAGATTCGGTTGCGGCGAAGAAGGGCAGGTCTTGCCGGCCAAACATCGTCACATCGGGCGGGTTGCCAGCGGCGATCGCGGCCAGCAGGTTTTGCAAGCGATTGTCCCAGGGCAAGAAGACGATATCGACGCAGATGCCGGGGTGGGCATCTTCAAAAGCGGCGACTTGATGTTCTTGCAGCGGGATGCGGTTGCCGCCCCAGTGATGCCAATAGGTCAGCGTGACATCGCCTTCGCAGTCAGGGTTTTGCGCCGACGCCGTCATTGACAGCGGCACTAGCGCGAGGATGACCACCAAAATTGCCAGCAGGAGTGTCCGTTTCCTAAACACAAGATTGTCCTTTCATTAGTGGAATCGGTCGGAAAAGATTGTCAAATGAAAAAAAGGCCGTATGCCATCAGGCTGGTGAGACCGATGATTGCAGATCTGGCTACACCTTGTCGTTCTCCACAATAAATATCCAGATGCGCCAGTACTTTGCAGCCGTTCTGCAACCGGCGCTTCGGCGAATTGCGCGCAATTTGGACGCTGCCGAAAATTCAGCGCTTAATATAATAATTTTTCGCTTGACCTGCAATGAAGAATTGTTTGCCTAGGGTGTCAGCCAGGCGCGATGCATGGCGCGCATCAAGACATCGCGGCTCTCACTGAGGGCTCTCGCTGGGTTCGCGAGCGCCGGGTTGAGCTCCAGGCTGAGCGCGCCCGCGTAAGCAATTGCCTTTAATGCGCGCAGCGTCGCCACAAGCGATTCATCGGTCATCACGCCGTCGAGCAGCGACCAGTGGAGGTCGCTAATGCCATCGTTATCGTCCAGGTGGACGTAGCCCAATTTGTCTCCCGCATTGATGATGACGGTTTCGGGATCCTCGCCCGACATTTGAATATGTCCGCTGTCATATAGCAGGTAGAGATTTTCCTGATCGACTTGCCGAATGAATTCGAGCGCGCCGCCAGCTGTGGCCAGCGCTGTACCGGGAAAGTGCTCAATGGCCAGTTTTATCCCGTTTTCTGCGGCGGCATCCGCCAGCCGGGCGACTGAACGGCGATAGCGGCCGATGCGGTCGGGCGCGGCGTCGGCGCCCGGAATGATGTAGACCGTTTCAGCGCCAATGTCGGCCGCGTGTTCAATTGCCGCGATAACATGGTCGACCGCGCGCTGGCGCAGATTTGGCTCGGCGTGATCAAGCGCGGCGCCCGCGGGCATAGCGAAAGAAGCGCCGATGCAGGAGACGCGCAGACCCAGCTCTTGCGCCAGCAGCCGGCTCTCGAGCGAACGCTGATGCGTCGGCTGGATGTCAAAATTGTCGAAGCCGATTTCGCGTACCTGGCGCAGCGTGTCGATTTCGGACTCGCTTATTGCCCAAATGCAGCAGGCGATCTTCATCTGTTTCATCCCTTCGCTGGCGTCAGCGAGACCGATGGTAGCGCATCGAATTCGACTTGTCACGATTTGACCAGCGGACTACACTTGGGCGGCATCACAGAGCGAGGAGGAGCAATGGAACGGCGGATTGCATTGATCACGGGGGCTGGCTCCGGCATTGGTCGCGTCTCAGCGCTGGCGCTTTGGCGAGAAGGCTGGTCGCTGGCTTTGGCTGGCCGGCGCGAGGAAGCCTTGCGTGAGACCTTTGCCATGAGCCGGGTTGGCGATGATCGCGCGCTTGTCGTGCCCACCGATGTTAGCGATCGCGAGGCGGTCGAACGTCTCTTTGCGGCGGTCAAAGATCGCTTTGGACGGCTGGATCTGCTATTCAACAATGCAGGCATGAGCGCGCCCGGCGTCCCGCTGGAAGACCTGCCGGCGGAGGCTTGGAAAAACGTCATCGGCGTAAATCTGACGGGCGCCTTCTGGTGTCTGCAAGAGGCATTCAGATTGATGAAGGCGCAAGACCCGCAAGGCGGGCGAATCATCAACAACGGTTCAATCTCAGCCCATGTGCCGCGGCCGAATTCGGCAGCCTATACCGCGTCCAAACACGCGCTCACCGGTTTGACCAGAGCAGCATCGCTAGACGGGCGCGCTTTTGATATCGCTTGTGGTCAGATCGACATCGGCAACGCGCGCACCGAGATGTCCGAACGCATGCAAAGCAAGCTCGAGCGCGCGAAAGGCGCAGCCGCGGTTGAGCCGCAAATGGACGCGCGCCATGTGGCCGACGCCGTAGTTTATATGGCGAATCTGCCGCTCTCAGTCAACGTACCCTTTATCACCGTGATGGCGAATGGCATGCCATACATCGGGCGAGGTTGATGCGCTATGAGCGAACTGGTATGGAAGACAGCGGTTGAATTGGCGGCGCTGATAAAGCGGGGCGAGGTCTCGGCTACAGAAGTGCTGGGCGCGCATCTGGAGCAAATTGACGCGCTGAATCCGGAATTGAACGCCATCGTCACCTACTTGCCGGAAATGGCGCTCGAGCTGGCGCGGGGGGCGGATGAGAAACAGGCGCGCGGCGACGAGCTTGGCGTATTGCATGGCTTGCCGATCGCGCACAAGGATGCAAACGAGACCAAGGGCATCCGCACAACGATGGGCTCCCCCGTTTACCGCGATTATATTCCGGCATCGGATGATCTGATTATTGAGCGCTTGAAACAGGCTGGCTGCATTACGCTGGGCAAGACAAACGTGCCCGAATTCGGCGCCGGCTCGCATACATTCAATCGCGTCTTCGGCGCCACGCGCAATCCCTACGATTTGCGCCGCACCTGTGGCGGCAGCAGCGGCGGCGCGGCGGTGGCGCTGGCGGCTGGCATGATCCCCATTGCCGATGGCAGCGATCTAGGCGGCTCCCTGCGCAATCCTGCCAGCTTCTGCAACGTGGTCGGCTTTCGGCCCACGCCCGGCCGCGTGCCCAAATTTCCGGCATCAAACGCCTGGGAGCGTCTCGGCGTCGACGGACCGATGGGGCGCACGGTGCAAGATGTCGCGCTGATGCTTCAGGCGATCGCCGGTTACGATCCGCGCGCGCCGATTTCGCTGGGCGAAGAGGCGTCCGTCTTCGCCGAAAATCTCGCGCGTGACTTCGACGGCGTGAAGATCGCTTACAGCCCGGATCTCGGTCAATTGCCGGTCGATCCCAGTGTGACGGGCACAATAGAAAAACAGCTGCCGATATTCAGCGCCCTGGGCTGTCATCTCGAATGGGCGGCGCCTGATTTCCGCGATGCCTACGAGATCTTCCAAACCCTGCGCGCCTGGTCTTTCGAATTGAGCTTCAGCGAGCGCTTTGCCGAATTCGGCGAGGACCAGTTCAAAGAGACGATCCGCTGGAATGTCGCGCAGGGGGTAGGCTTGAGCGCGGCGCAGATCAGCCGGACCGAAGCAAAGCGAAGCGAACTCTTTCATCGCGTTCGCGAATTTCTCGAAATTCATGAGTTTCTGCTGCTGCCGACGGCGCAGGTTCCGCCTTTCCTGCTGGAGTGGGAGTATCCGACGCAGATCAACGGTATTGAAATGGAGACCTATATCGACTGGATGATGAGCTGCGCCTTCATCACTGTGACGGAATTGCCGGCGAT
This sequence comes from Chloroflexota bacterium, assembly GCA_028875185.1. Classification (GTDB taxonomy): domain Bacteria; phylum Chloroflexota; class Anaerolineae; order Aggregatilineales; family Phototrophicaceae; genus UBA6055. Next base: position 44,815 of record JAPPFH010000157.1, read on the forward strand.
TTCCGTTCCTTGCGGCTTCACCGACGACGGCTTGCCGGTCGGTTTACAGATTGTCGGGCGGCCGCGCAGTGACTTGTCGGTATTGCAACTTGCGTACGCCTTCCAGGAATCGACGCGCTTTTATCAGCGGAAGCCGCCAATATGTAAATTGTAGGGGCGAGACTTGTCTCGCCCTCTTCCTATCGATATGCGGCACTAGGGCGACCCAAGGGTCGCTCCTACACGCGTCATCTACTTCGGCGGGTGGCACAAGTCTCGCCCCTACACGCTTTGGCGCGGGAGCATTGATTTGGAATTAAATCTCGTCAATTGGCTGCTGGCGCTTTCGCCGGTGCTCGCCGTGCTGATTCTCATGGTTGGCGCGGGTTGGGGCGGCAGTCGAGCGGGGTCGGCCGGTCTACTGGCGGCCTTGGCGCTGGCGCTGACGGCATTTGGCGGCGATGCCAATCTGGCGCTGGTGGCTGTCGGCAAGTCGGTACTGCTGGCGATTGATGTGCTTTACATTGTGTGGATGGCTTTATTCTTCTACAACGTCACCAATGAAGCGGGCGCCGTCGCATTGATTGGCCTAAGCCTGCCTCGCCTCACAGCGGACCGCGCCGCCCAGAGCCTGCTCATCAGTTGGGTATTCGTGTCGCTTTTGCAAGGCGTCGGCGGTTTCGGCGTGCCGGTGGCGGTCGTCGCGCCCTTGCTTGTTGGCTTGGGCTACACGGCGACGCAATCGGTGATCATGGCCTCACTAGGTCATGGCTGGGCGGTGACCTTCGGTTCGCTGGGCACGTCCTTCGTCGCCTTGACCGCGGTCACCGGCTTGCCGGGCGAGGCGCTGGCGCACGACGCCGCCTTGATCCTGGGCTTGGCTTGTTTGATCAGCGGAGCGCTGGTTGCTTATGTCAGCGCTGGCTGGAGCGGTTTCCTGCGCTCGATTCCCTTGCTGGCGTTTGTGGGCGCGGCGATGGGCTTGACGCAGTGGTGGATCGCCACCAATGGCATCTGGACATTGGGCTCGACATCGGGCGCGCTGGCGGGCGCGTTTGTGGGTGTGCTTTACGTGCTGTCGCCCTTGCATCAAGGAAGAACCAAAGGTGCAGACGCGGCCCCTGACGAGAGCGGCCGCAGCCTCGCGCTGGCTTTGGCGGCATATGGCATCTTGCTGGTCTTGGCATTCGCGGTGAATCTGATAGAGCCGCTGGAAAAAGTAATGGACAGCGCCTTGATCCAAGTTGACTTCCCGGCGGTGTCGACATCGCTCGGCTGGGTTGTGCCAGCGGAGAGCGGGCGCGCGATCAGCGTTTTCGGTCATGCGGGCGCCATTTTATTTTATGCCGGCCTGATCGCTTTTCTGATTTATCGCGTGGCGGGATATTTCGATAGCCCGACGGTGTGGTCCGAGATTTGGCGCAAGGTGAGTCGCTCGGCTTTGAAAAGCACTGTATCGATTTTGGCGCTGGTGGCGATGGCATCACTGATGACCCATAGTGGCATGACCCAAATAATCGCGCGCGGCATCAGCGAGACCTTCGACGCCGACATTTATCCCCTATTCGCGCCCTTTATTGGCACGCTCGGCGCCATTATGACCGGCAGCAATACCAATTCCAATGTTGTCTTTGGCGCTTTACAGCAGGAGACGGCGACTCTCCTTGCTTTGAGCGCGCCGATTGTTTTGGCCGGGCAGACCGCGGGCGCGTCGCTCGGCAGCGTGCTGGCGCCAGCCAAAATTATCGTCGGTTGCAGCACCGTCGGGCTGAGCGGGCAAGAGGGTCCGGTGATTCGGCGCATGCTGCTGCTCGGCTTGATCCCGGTGGTCTTTGTGGCTCTATTCACATTCGCGCGTCTTGCCTTTTAGGATCTGTAGGGCTTGTCCGGTACTCGACGTTGGGCGCGCATTGCTGCCCCCATCCCCGAAGGTCTATGTCTACGTGACCCGGCCCCTTGCCGTAGTGCAGTGTCTACGCGCACCCCACAAGGAGGGAAGGGGAGTTTTCCAGCGTCTTCGCGCAATTTAAGCCCCTCCCTCTTCATGGCTGACGACAGGACAGGTTTAATCCGATTGGCTATGGATGCTTCGATGTGCCAATCACAAGCAACTCCAAGTGCGAAAATTGTAGGGGCGACTCGGTGAGTCGCCCGACGGAGCGCAAAAGATGTAGGGGCGACCCAGTGGGTCGCCCGAAAAAAGCCCAAGAAAACACGTAATTTGCGACGAAACTCTGCTCGCCGCAAACCTGTCCTGTCCTCAGCTCTTCATCGGGGAGGGGTTTGGGGTGGGGGTATGCGGGCAATTTGCTTCATGAGTATCCTGATTTGCCAACCAGTACCGGACAAGCCTTGTAGGGGCGGGTTTTGGCTCGCCCGCTTCCGCCAACACATCCTCCTCCCGCTATCGCACTGTAGTGGGATAGCCAGCCGGGTCAATCATCACATCAAGCAGAAACGGCGCATTGAGGGACAGCCAACTGCGGATTGCTTCGCCGCAATCTTCTCGAGAGGCGATTTTGCGATAAGCGATACCATACGCTTTCGCGATGTACTCGTAGTCGGGGTTGGTGAATGCGGTGCCGAAAGCCGGGCGCCCGCGCCGGATTTGAGCCGAGCGAATCAGGTCCAGCGCCGAATCATTCATCAGCGCTATCAGCACGGGAAGCTGCCGCTCCGTCAGTAATCCCAGCTCGCCCAGCGCCATCGCCAGCCCGGCGTCGCCGGTGATGCAGACGACTGGCGCCCCACTCGTTTCGGCTGCGGCAATCGCGCTGCTTAAACCGAATCCCATCGCCGAGAGCCCATTGGATACGAAGTAGCGATTCGGCATACGCGCCGGCCACTCCAACGCGGCGAGTATTTTATGCGAGCCGACATCGGTGGTCAGCGTGATGTCGTCGCTTGTGTTTTCACGCAGTGACGCCAGGAACTCCTGTGGCAGAATCCGACCTTGCGCCGGCATCGGCAGCTTGCGCCGGGCAAGTCCAGCGCGGAACCGTTGCACCCTTTGCGATCCCCAATCAATCGCGGTTTGGGCTTTGGCGGCGCCAATTGCGTCTAGCGTCTCGGAGATGTTTCCGACAAGCTCCAAATCGCTGGCGATTTGCGGGTCATGATTCTGCCATTCGGCAATCCAAATCAGCGGCTTCTTGTAATCCCAAGGCTTGACCAACTCGACCACGTCAAAGCCGATGGCGATGATGGAGTCGGCTTCGTCTAGGAACTCGTACACCGGATCGTCGCGCGTCAAGCCGATGGCGCCGGCGAAGAGCGGATGATTCGCCGAGAGCGCGCCTTTGCTCTTGGGCGTGTCGATGACCGGCGCGCCAAGCGACTCGGCCAATCGACGAAGCTGAAGATAGGGTCGGCTGGGCTCTAAGCCTAGCCCGACAATGATGACCGGTTTCGCCTTATCAGCCAACAGTTTGCGTGCCGCGCCAATATGACTTGAGTCTACCGAGCATTCACCGTGACCTATCGGGGCGGCCGTTCGGTCGCTCGCCATCCCACCCGCGGCCGGCATAACTTGCTTCGCGATGCGATTGTGAATGCTGATATGTACCGGACCCGGGCGATCCGCCCGCATCAGCGCTATCGCCTGCTGGATGGTTTCAGCGGCGTTTTCAGCGATCAGCTCGGCGCTGAGTTTGCAGATCGGATCGAAGACGGCGCCCAGGTCAATGACTTGATGTGTATGCTTGCCAAGGGATTCTCTATCGTTCGCGGCGGTGATGAGCATAACCGGCGCGCGGTCGAGACAAGCGTGCGCCATGCCGGCGAACACATTGGCGGCGCCGGGACCCAGTGTCGCCAGCGCGACGCCGATACCCCCGGTGAGGCGCGCATCGGTGGCCGCCATGAAGCAGGCGCTGCTTTCGTTCTTGACCAGGATGAAGTCCATCCCTTGGCGGCGCAGCGCATCAAGGATCTCGACATTTTCGCCTCCCGGCAGCCCGTAAACGCGTTGGACGCCCGCTATCGCTAGCTGGTCGGCAAAGGATTCGGCGACTGTGGGCATCTATCTGTTCCTCGCGCGCTCGCATCGAAACGTGATTATGCCCTTTCGCGTCCTCCTGTCAAAGGGGCGGCGGAGCGGGTACAATATGGCGCGTCCAGCCAGCAGCGCGGTTAGCCGAAAATCTGGGGGAGCGATGACCTTCCTAAGCGTCGCCAAATCGGGCACATTGAGCCTGCATGAAAAGTCGCGCGCTTTGGAAGCTGCCGGGCGCGTGGTTTACAAGTTTGGATTTGGCGAATCACCTTTTCCACCGCCGCGCCGGGTACAAGATGCTCTGCGAGACGCGGCGAAGCGCAAGGATTACACCGATGTAGCCGGGCTCCCTCAATTGCGCGAAAGGGTCGCCGCATTTCACCAAGAAGCGGACGGCTATCCGATCCGACCCGACCAGGTCCTGATCGCGCCCGGCACAAAGCCGCTGCTGCACAACATCATGCGCGCCTTTCAAAGGGCTGAGGTTTATTTGCCGTGTCCTTCCTGGGTCTCTTATGCGCCGCAAGCCCGTCTAGCCGGGCATGAGGTTATTGGCCTTCCGACCTCATACGAGGGGCGCTGGCGCGTATCGCCCGATGCGCTTGCGCGCGCGCTCCTGCGCGGCGAGCCGGACCGGCAGAAGCTGATTGTCTTGAATTATCCGGGCAATCCAGATGGCTTGTCATACTGTTATGATGCGCTGGCGGCATTGAGCCCAGTTTTGCGCAAGTACGGCGTCTGGGTGATTTCGGATGAGATTTACGCGCTGCTGCATCATAGGGGCCAGCACGTCTCCCTGGCGCAGTTGTATCCGGAGCGGACGCTGGTCACGACCGGTCTTTCGAAGTGGTGCGGCGCCGGCGGCTGGCGATTGGGCGCGCTGATCCTGCCGCCAAATGCGCCAAAGGCTCTGTATGGCGCGCTCGTCGGCTTGGGGTCGGAGACTTATTCTTGCGCGCCGGCGCCGATACAAGTTGCCGCGCTCGCTGCCTACTCGCTTGATGCTCAGTCGCATGCATTTCTCGCGGCGCAGCGCCGAATACTGCGCGCTATTGGCTCGCTGATTCATAGTGCCTTGGCCGAGGCCGGCCTAAGGGCGCACGCGCCGGAGGGCGGCTTTTACCTGCTGCTGGACTTTAGCCCCTTTATCGAGCCACTCTTGGAGCGCGGAATTGAAAGCGGCAGCCAACTTTGCGAGCGACTGCTCGCCGAAACCGGCGTGGCGCTTTTGCCGGGCGAGGCGTTCGGCTTGCCGGCTTCGTCCTACACGGCGCGCCTGGCTTATGTAGATTTTGCTGGAGAAGCAGCGCTGCGGGACGCGGACCGGATCGAATCGAGCGCGCCAATTCATGCGGCAAAGATGCTGCAAGGCATAAGCGCCTTGAGCGAGTGGCTCAGTTAGCCGGAGAGCAAAAGATATGCGCTTAGAGCGGCGAGCGGGATCATCATCATTAATTCAAAGACTTGCTGATTGACGCGGTCGATTAGTTGACGCGCGACCAGCACCGCCGGCGGAATCAGCAGGAAGACCCAAGCGATGCGCAAGAGAAGTTCGTAATCGAATAAGTCGAGGGCGATAAAGCCCGGGACTTTGGTCAGGTTCATCACCGCGAAGAAGAGCGTGGTCGTGCCGACGAAACGGCGCGGCGTCATCTTCGGCTGCAAGAGCAGATAAGCGGTGAAGGGCGGCGCGCCAACATTGGCCAGCGTCGAACCGAATCCGGACGCCCAGCCGGCGAAGTATCCGTGCCAGGTTCGCGGCTGATAAGCGAGCGATGCGAGGCGGTCACTGGCGATCTTGAAGCCAAGCGCGAGCAGAGTCAGGCAGCCGATGACACGTTTCAGCGTCGCCGCGTCGATGGCGTCCAGCACAAGCGCGCCCAGCAGAACGCCGAGCAGACCGGGCGCCAGCATCAGGGCGATATAATGGCGATCCCATTGCCGCCAATAGAAGTAGAGAGCGAAAATGTCGGCGAAGATCAAGAGCGGCAGCACCAAGGCGACCGCGACCTGTGGCTCGAGGATCAAGGTCAAAAGGGGCACCGTCAGCGCAACCGGAACTGGTCCGCCAAGCCCACCCTTGGATAACCCGACCAGGATGCCGACTATCGTGAATAACACTACAATTTCAACGCTGGGCATGGACCGTGCTGTTCGACGCTGACGATACCCTAGATTATATGACAGTCGGTTTCGGCATGCGAGGAAAGCTCGCTGGCGCCCTGCAAATTGATTGAGCGGCCGCCATTGCATGCGTAGGGCGGCATAATCAAACGGGACAGCGAACGTGGATATCAAGCGACAAAACGAAGAGGGTCGTGAATTGTGGAACCGCAAGGCGCAATTCTGGGATGCGCTGCATGGCGACCGCGGAAACAGCTTCCACCGGCGGCTGATTGAACCGTCGGTACTGCAGTTGTTGGAGCTGCAAACCGGCGAAACCGTGCTCGATATCGGCTGCGGCAATGGCGCGCTGGCGCGGCGGCTGGCGGAGCAGGGCGCTCGCGTTACCGCGTTCGATTTCAGCGCGGAGCTGATTCGGCTGGCGAAAGCGCGGGACAGTGGCGGTGCGGCGGCGATCGCGTATCACGTCATGGACGCCACCGACGAAGCGGCGATGCTTGCGCTGGGCGCAGGCCGCTTTGATGCCCTTACTTGCGCCATGACCTTGATGGATATCCCGATTATCGATCCGCTCTTTCGCGCGGCGGCGCGCTTGCTTAGAGCCGATGGCCGCTTTGTCTTTTCCACGCAGCACCCGGCATTCAACTCCAACAATCCGATCTTTGTGCAAGAGAAGGAAGATCGCGCTGGTGTCGTCAGCAATCACTATGCGGTCAAGCTGCGCGCATATCTCGATCTGCCGCCGGTGAAGGGGGCGGGCGCGCCGGGCGAACCATCGCCGCATTATTATTATCATCGCCCGCTGAGTGAACTGCTCGACGCCGCCTTCGCCGCTGGATTCGCGCTCGATGGTCTGCTTGAACCGGCTTTCACAGAGGAAGACGCGCCTCGATCAACAGGATTGAACTGGGAGAAGTTGCCACAGATTCCGCCGGTGCTTAGCGGCCGATTGCGGCTTGCATAAATCGCGGGATTGCCCGCATTAAGCGCGGCGGCATCAAGGCGCCCGCCGGCGTACTCCTCAAGCAGCGCGGTTAGATCTGCCAGCGCCTTTTCGATATCGCCTTGGCCGCCGGCGTGATGCGCTTCGACCGTGATGATTGCCTCGGTCGTGGATTCGCGCGAGGCGCTGGTCGCGCTTTGGCGCCAGCACCAGCGCCGCGCCACCACCATGTCATTCTCGTCGGAGAAGATTACTTCGCCTGCCACCGGATGCGCGATTTTGTCGCTGCCGAGGTCGGTGAAATGTTCGCTGCCGTCGGCGTAATGCACCGTGATTGGCAAAGCGATCTGGCGCGTATCAAAGATGGCGACCGGCAGGCCATAGCGGATGCTCACCAGATTGCCGATATCCACTAGCGTATTGATGCACGGGATATCGCCTTTCTTGGTCAGGCGGCGCAGCAAGGATTCGGCGGCGCTGCGATACTTGGTCGGGGAAACGCCGAATGCGCTGATCGCCCGCCGCCAAGCATTGAGCGTCGGCAGCTCGCTCAAGGGCGTGGCGCCGATGCGCGTTTTCACCGACGCCTGCTCGTTCAGATAACGCTCGCGCAGGGCGTCCGGCGTCGGGGTATTGGTCAGGCCGCGCGCGACGATAACGCCAGACCTAAGCGCCGGATAGTTCTTAATAATTTGCGCATCGTATTGAAAGCTGGTCATTTCAACCTCCGGCGGCTAATTCCTGCGAGACGGTCAGCGCGCGTGATTCATGCGTCTCAAGCAATTGCGCGATCCGCGCCCAGATCAATAGAGGCGCCAGCGACACCAGCGCCGCGCCGAAGACGATCGCTTGGATGCCTTCGATCCCGGCTGCGTCAATTAAGACGCCGATGATGACGATGCCAATGCTCTGCACCAATTCGAATCCGGCGAAATCAAGCGAAAAGGCGCGCCCCAGATACTCATCGGGCACGACCTGCTGTATGATCACTGAGCTGTAGGTCCAGTTGATCGAGCCGCCCATCGCGCGCACAACAACGGCAAATACCAGGAATTCCAACGAAGGCGCCAGCCCCCAAAGCAGCCAGCCAAGCGCCATTAGACCGAACCCGATGATAATCAGCCGGCGCAGGATGCTGACCGAACCATCGCTGAATCGATTCGTGATTAGCGGACCGGCAATAGCGCCGAAGCCGAATGCCGCCCAGAGAATCGCCATCGATGTGATGCCCTGGTCACCCAGAATGAATACCTGCGTACCATAAATGATCAGCACCGTATCCGAGCTGGTGACGCTCAATCCCATTTTGACCAGCAGCGGCGCGCCCGCGCGCGGATGCTTCAGCAGAAAGCGAATGCCGTCGGCGAATGTACGCTGAGATTTGACTTTGACCTTGCGCGTTGTTTGATTGATCTCGGAACGGGGCGTCTCCGGTACCGCGATGGCGACCACCAGCAGCGCCGAGATGACAAAGGTCAGCGAATCTATCAGCAGCGCCGCCTGCGTGCCAAGGAGCTCGGCGACAAGACCGCCAGTGATAGCGCCGATTGCCAGCATCGCCGACCAGGTCACGCTGCTCAGCGTGTTCCCAATGATCAACTGATGACGATAGAGGATGCTGGGCATGATCGCGTTACGCGCCGGCTCGAACAATGAAGAAACCATGAACTGGATGATGATGAATACATAGACCAGCGGCAGGTATTCCGGACCTTGCGTTGTGAAAAGCAAGCCAAGAACTGCGAGCGCGCGTAGAATATCACTGGCGATCAATAGGCGTTTGCGATCGAAGCGATCGGCCAACACGCCGGCCAAGGGACGCATCAAAAGCGGCGGGACAAGGCGGGCGATGAGAAAAGCGCTAACGGCGACGCCCTGGTTGCCGCTGCCTTCGGTATAAGACACGATCAGCGCGGAGATGACGATGGTGCTGAACCAATCGCCGAGCAGGCTGACGAGCTGCGCCGCCCACAATTTGGCGAAATCGCGGTTGCTGCTTAAGAGCTTGACGTATTCCATGCGTGTTTCCGATCGCGAATCGGTAGTGTACAGCACAACTGGGAACGATGCACGGCGGAAAGGCGCGCGGTCATTGGCGGGCTGCCCGCAGGCGTCCGGCGCGCGGTCAGCGAATTGAAGCAATTGCAAAATCAGCAAGGCTCTCGAAAGGAGACTGCGATGGACGGTCTGCTTTATGTTGGGATGGGCGGCTTCTTTGGCGCCAACGCGCGTTATTTGCTTACGCTTTGGGTCGATGACGTGATGACGCTGCGCTGGGGTTCCTTCCCGTATGGGACCTTGTTTGTGAATGTCATCGGGTCGTTCGGGTTGGCTTTTTTGAGCGTCTGGTTCAGCGCCAAAACGGGCATGTCTCCGCAATTGCGGCTGCTCGCGGGCGCGGGTTTCTTCGGCGCGTTCACGACTTTTTCGACATTCGCTAATGATAGCATGGCGATGCTGCAGGGCGGCGCCACAGCCTCGTTTTTGCTCAATTTGTTATTGAACAACGCTTGCTGTTTGCTCGGCGTCGCGCTGGGCTTGTTGCTGGGGAATCGACTTTTTGGATTGACGTAGGGAGTGGTGAATTTCATTGATAGCGCGACAAACCCCCATCCCCCGGCCCCTTG
>JAPPFH010000105.1 GCA_028875185.1 Chloroflexota bacterium
ATCAACCACCCATTGCGGTTGAATTTTGTTGCATGACTTACTTGCACTTACTGAGGACACAGAGGAGATTTTATGGCGGAAAACTTACGGCAGAAAGAGATACGCGAGATTCACAGAAATTATCGGCTTTTCTATGAATTGCTGGGCGGCGCGGTTCTGCTTCTGGTTGGCATGGTAATCGGTGCGTCGTTCTTTGGTGCTGGGAATCAAGATTACCACATGAATCTCGCCACAGAAGCGCTGGGCATTGCTGCTACTGTCTTCATCATCAATCGCTGGTATGCGCATCGTGATCGAGAACGCCAACGTGAACAAGCTCAACATGATGAAGAGAGGCAGACCGAAGAATTGAAACGCCGCTTGGTTCGAGAAGCTGGCAGCCGCTCAAACGATATTGCGATTGCGGCTATTGATGAACTCCAGGACAAAGGGTGGCTTGAGGGAGACGACAGTTTGCTCAAAGAAGCGGAACTGTATGAAGCCGACTTACAGAAAGCTAATCTTAGCGACTGCAATCTCATGCGGACAGTTTTCTATAGGGCAAACCTGCAAGACGCGAACCTGGTCGGTTCAAACTTGTATGAGGCCAAATTCAATAATGCAAATCTTCAGCGAGCACAACTATTAGTAGCAGACTTGCGCAACACCTCATTGGCCAACGCGAATCTGAAAGGTGCAGATATGCATGAAACAGATCTTTCGGGCGCATATTTGCTCAACGCAAAACTACAGAGGGCATTCCTAGAGGCCGCAAATCTCCAGAATGCGGACTGCCGACATGTCGATTTCACCAATGCAATCTTAGCTCATGCAGATCTTAGTGGAGCTAATATGTTGGAGGCGTCCCTTAGTGGTGCAGATCTTATCGGTGCAACTCTTCCTGATGGTTCATTTGCAGAAATTAACAGTATGGATAGATTTACCAATCCAGACCATCCTGAGTTCGAAATTACAATCGAAAAAATCAACGAGATTCGTAAGACAATGAATCTCGATCCTATTCAATAGCTTAAATCCTGAGTTAAACCCTTCGAGCCTCCGCGGCAAAAAAACCTCTACTCCCTCACTTAAACTCGGCGCACTCGGTGGTAAAAAACCTCTGTGACCTCTGTGTTCACTCCCATCCTCTGTGGTGAAGAAACCGCCCGCTGCTAAAATGAAACCATCAACAAATCACGGAGAACCACCATGTTCCAGGGACTCAGAAACAGCGCCCAAGGCATCGCCGAGGAATTCAAAAAATTCGTCATGCGCGGCAACGTGGTCGACCTCGCCGTCGGCATTATCATCGGCACCGCCTTCAAAGGCATCACCACCTCGCTGGTCAAAGATGTCGTCACGCCCCCAATCGGGCAGATCACCGGCGGGCTTGATTTCTCCCATTGGGTTATCCCGCTCGATTTACTCACTTTCGGGCGCGACGCCGCCGAAATCGCAACCATCAATATCGGCAATTTCGTCAATATCGTCATCGACTTCCTGATCACCGCCGCCGCCCTCTTCTTCTTGATCAGGTTTGTCAACAAGCTTGATGAAGCCGTTGATGATATCGGCGATATGCTCGATGGCGACGAAGAAGAAATCGTCCCGGCGCCTGAGCCTGAGCCCGAACCTGAGCCCGAGCCAGAACCGGAACCCGAACCAGAGCCGACTACGGAAGAAAAGATACTCGAAGTGCTTGAGCGCATCTCGGCGCAGCTGGACAATGCCGAGCAATCATCTAAGCCGTAGGGGCTGCCGAACTCCTAGTGGGTGTCCAAGCGCGGCATTGGGTCGCCCGCAAACATGCCCCTGCCACGCCCGATGCTAGACAAGGCATGACAGGGTCGCCATGTTGCGTTATAGTGAATCGCGTAATCCCTATCTGACCAGGAGAAACCAAGCATGTCAGACGACAAGATAAAAGACGCCCTGCGTATGATGCCCTATGGCTTCTACGCCTTTACCACTAAGGACGGCGACGATGTCAACGCCATGGTCGTCAACTGGGTCTCGCAGATGTCATACGCCCCGCGCCTGCTCGCGGTCGGCATTCAGAAATCCTGCTATTCACGCGGCTTGCTCGCGGTCGGCGGCGGATTCGGCTTGAATCTATTCTTGCAAGCCGATTCGGACGCCATCATGGGTGTCACCAGCGGGCGCGCCAAAAAGCCGGAGAAAATGACTGAGGCGAATTACAGCGCCGCGCCGGAAACGGGTGTGCCGGTGCTGGATGGCGCCGCTGCTTTCATCGAGTGCAAGGTGACGCAAATCGTGGATGTAGGCGGCGACCACGACATCATCGTCGGCGAAGCAATCAACGCCGATGTCATGAAAGAAGGCGCCCCGCCCGATGTCCTCTCGCTGACCGAACTCGGCTGGTCCTACGCCGGCTAGCCCGCCGCCGATTGCCCGAATCCTTCGGAAATTCTCCCGTTCCTTAGCTTGCTGGAGAAGGGGCCGGGTCACGTAGACATAGACCTTCGGGGTTGGGGTTTGCCGCCACCAGCGAAATCCGTAGGGGCAACCTAGCGGGTCGCCCGCCCGCCCGACTATACAGTCCCGACGGTCGGTCACAGACCGGGCAGCTCTCCCGTCCGCAGCACCGCCAGCAAGCGCCCGGTCAATCCGTCCAGGCTGTGCTCGCGCAACACGCCTTCACGCAGCTGCCAGCCTATATCAGCGCGCTCTTCATTCGATAGCGCGAATAATCGCTCAAGCCGATAGCGCAAGCCAGCGACATCGTCCGGCCCGGCCGTCAGCAGCTGATCGGCTTTGTCGCCCAGCAGCGGCGCAAACGCGGGATTGCACACGACAGTCGGCAGGCCGCAAGCCATGCTCTCCAGCGCCGCTTTGTCAAACAAGCCGACCGGGCTCATATTGACCGCGACCGCCGCCCGCCGATACCAGTCGCGGACCGCCACCGCCGGCAAGTCGCCCGTGAATTCGCAGCGCGCGTCCAGCCCGAGCTCGCGCGCCAAGTCGTGGAGGCGCCGCTCGTAATCGCTGCTGTAACCCGCTTGCGCGCCGCCGATCAGCGCCAGCCGCGCCGCCGTTCCCGCGACCGCCATAATCGCAGTCGCCTGATGCTTGACCGCCGCCAGCCTCCCCACTTGCACGACCAGCGGCTGAGTCTCCCGCCGCTGTTGGCAGGGCTCCGGAGGTGGGGATGGCGCATAAAACTCAGTGTCAATCCCGTGACCGATGACCCGCAGTTTGTCCGTCTGAAAGGGAAAGCTGGACGCATCCGCGCTGACCACCCGCCACGACATCGCCAAACCCAGCCGAAGCTGCGCGCTCCGTTGACGATGCGTATACCACAGGACAGTCCGAATCCCGCGCGCGGCGAGCAGCGGTCCCGCCAAGCCGGCAAAAAGCGGCATCATATGCGCGAAGCAGGCATCGTAGCGCCGCGCGCCCAGAAGAGCCAGAAGCAGTCGATAGAAGTTGGCGACGCGCGCCGCCTTGCTCAATCCGCGCTCGCGCCCGGCTGAAAAAACGCGCACGTTGCTCGGCAGGTTATAGAAGCCGCGATACATGGTGATGACATCAATTGAATCGCATTGCGGCGACAACTGACGGATCCAATTGACGGCGAATCCCAGCAGGGGGTCGCGCTCATCGGTCATCAAGTTGAACAGCAGCAGGCGCATCTTAGACATAGGGTTGCCGGTAGCCCGCCGCTATTCAGGCGAATTCGTTCGCAACCAAACGTTGGAAGGCGAAATGTTTCGCGTTATGCGCGGGGAAAACCCAAGCCATCAATCGCTTCAGCCGCGGCCAAGTCCTTCGCTGTAATCTTGCTGCCCGCGTCATGCGTGGTGAACGACACGCGCGCGCGCCGCCAGCCGATTTCCAAATCCGGGTGATGGTTCAAGCCCTCGGCAATCACCCCCACAGCCGAGGCAAATGCCAAACCGGCCAGATAATTGTCGAACTGGAATTCCTGCACCAATTCATCGCCGTCGCGCGTCCATCCATTCAGTTTGGCGAGACCCGCGCCGATTTCTTTGTCGCTGAGCGCCTTAGACATTATTCATCGCTCCTCTTCGTTTACCTTCGTTAATCTAACACAGGCACGCGCCAAAGGTGTAGAGGCGGCTTGTCAGGGAGTGGTGAATTTCATTGATAGCGCGACAAACCCCATCCCCGAAGGTCTATGTCTACGTGACCCGGCCCCTTGCCGTAGTGCAGTGTCTACGCGCACCCCACAAGGAGGGAAGGGGAGTTATTCAAGGAATTACGGGCTTTTGAAGTCCCTCCCTCATTTTGGGAAACATCCCCCGTGAGGCGGGGGACCGAGGGGGAACAAGATTTAGGGTGGGGGGAAACGAGGGATATATCAACACATTCACCACTCCCGCCAAAACCGGATGATTGTATATTACACTTACGGACGTTATTCTATCTGTCCGGCTACGAAGATTGGACAATAGCAGCCAGTGTCGAATGACAGCTTCTTCGTCGTTATCGAAGGCATTGATGGCGCGGGCAAGACCAGCATCGCGCGGGCGCTCAACAACATCTTGCGTCAGACGCTCGGCGAGAAGGTCCTGCTGACTGAAGAGCCCCACAACGAATCGCTTATGGGCACGGAGATCCGAAGCGCGCTAAGACGGGAGCGAGAGCTTAAACCCGTCGAACTGGCGCAGGCATTCGCGCTCAATCGAAGCAATCACCTCAAAACTGTTATCGATTGCCATTTGCAAAGGGAACATGCCGTCGTAATTTGCGACCGCTACCTGCTGTCGTCGCTCGTGTATCAGACGCGCGATGACATTACGATGGAGGATGTTTACCAGATCAACCGCTGGGCGCGCGCGCCAGATTTGACCATCGTCTTGCAGGTGTCCGCCCATGTCGCTTATCAGCGCATGGATGATCGCGGCAAGGACGCGCGCGAGCTCTTCGAGAATGACTTGCCGACGCGCCTCAAGAAATACCGCGCGGGCGTCGAGCTGCTACGCGGCAAGGGACAAAACATCATCACGTTGGAGGGCGATGGCGAATTGACGGTGGTCTTCAATGACGTGCTGGACGCGCTCGAGAATGGAGCGCCGCCCTGGCTGCGCATCCAGCCGCCGCTACTCTTGGGATGATTCTGCGCATGCTCCGCTCTGTTGATTGATCCGACCCTCACCCAATCGCCAGAATCCGCGACGATTCCACTTGACAATAAAACAAATGTTCTATATCATGGGAGCATGGCTGGCCGTCTCGTCTCCGAAACCTTGACCAAGCTCTCGCAAATGGGCGATGTTACCTTGCACGAACCCGCCGGCGACAGCCCCCAAACCGAGCGAAAGCGCCGCTCGCGCAAACAAGAGTTCAACCTCAACGACTGCATCGCCCACCTCAGCACGCCCCGCGGTCCCAAAGCTGTGATGAAGTCGATGATGACCACCGCCTGCGAACGCAACTGCAACTACTGCGTCTTCCGCGCCGGGCGGGCGAAGACCAAGCGCGTCACCTTCTCGCCCGACGAAATGGCATCCGCCTTCCAAACACTCGAGGGCGCGGGCAAAGTCGATGGTCTCTTCCTCTCTTCCGGCATCATTAAAGGCTCGGTAACTACTCAGGACAAAATCATCGATACCGCCGAGATCATCCGCAACCGACAAGGCTACCGTGGTTACATCCACCTCAAAATCATGCCCGGCATCGAATATGACCAACTCTATCGCTCAATGCAACTGGCCGACCGCGTCTCGGTCAACCTCGAGGCGCCGACCAGCGAGCGTCTGGCCGCCCTGGCGCCCAAGAAGATCTTCATCGAAGAACTCGTTCAGATGCTGCAATGGGCGCAGCAAATCCGCCAAGATCACAGGCATGAAAAATTGGCCAGCAGCGTCACCCAATTTGTCGTCGGCGCCGTTGGCGACACTGACCTCGAACTGCTATCCATGAGCGACAAGCTCTACAGCCATGCGAAATTGGCGCGCGTCTATTATTCCGCCTTCGGTCCCGTACCCGGCACACCCTTTGAAAACCTGCCCGCGACCGAAGCGATACGCGAATTCCGCCTCTACCAATCCAGCTTTCTGCTGCGCGATTACACCTGGGATGTCGAAGAGCTGCCCTTCCTGCGCGATGGCAACCTGCGCGCCGATGTCGATCCCAAACAAGCCTGGGCTGATGAACACCTGCTGCATCAGCCCATCGAAATCATGCGAGCTGAACGCGAGCAGCTCCTGCGCATACCCGGCGTCGGTCCCATCGGCGCGAACGCCATCATCAGCGCGCGCCGGCGCGGCAATCTGACTGAGCTGGTCCACCTGAAGCAGATCGGCATACGCACACCCCACAAGCTGGCGAAGTACGTGCTGCTCAATGGCCAGCAGCCCGTCCGCCAGCTCAATCTTTTCTGAGTTTCTCCCACATCCTTCGATTAGCAAGAGCATTCCAACTGCCAAGCGCCACGCGGCAGGTTGTCCCGAGACGAGGTTAATGACGTACTTCCATAATTCGCCACGCCCAGGGGCTGCGTTTTCCAGAGTCTGAACTATAATTCGCCTAAGATGATTTTCGTGGAGAACTCCGGAAAAGGATATTATAATGCGCTCAAGCAACTTTTTTTCCTACAATGCAATCTTAATCCGCCTCGCGTGTTTTCTTAACCTTGTCTTAACATTGGGGGGGGGGGGGGGGGGGGGGGGGGGGGG
>JAPPFH010000011.1 GCA_028875185.1 Chloroflexota bacterium
CAAGATTTAGGGTGGGGGAAACGAGGGATATATCAACACATTCACCACACCCCGAATGCGCTAAACTTGACACAGCCGTTAGGAGCTGATTACAATTTATGTAAGTAAGTGAATTTAGAATTGGGCATACGTATGAAACAATTTTGTGATTTAACGCTAAAAAATTGGAGAATACGTATTCCTTTGGCATTCGCGCTGGCGCTGGCGCTGATTGCGGCGGGCGCGCTAGCCCAAGGCGACCCTATCTTCGATTGCGCTCAACTTGATGAATTCATCCTTGCAGGCGCCTCTCTCTACCCGGAAGAGCGCGAGTGGTATGACCAGAACTGTGTTGAAGAAGAGGAGGAATTCATAATCTGGCCGCCGCTCCCAACCCCGACCCCGCGCCCGCTTATCGATACCTGCGGACAGCTGCCAGCCGATATCGTCGTCAGTGGGCACCTTCAGTTCGCTACCCAGTGCCAGCGGCTTGGCGCGGGCGGCGTCGGCAATGACGCGCTTGTTGCTCAGGGCATTCTCGATGCCCTTGATGTTTGGGCTAACGTTGATGCCGAGGTGCGCGTCTGTTTCCGCAGGCACGGAAGCCTGAAGTTTCTGGACGCGGCTACAGCGCCGCGCCAGGTATCGGACTTGGCGGCCGAATATATTGACGGATTGACCTGCGGCCGGATCAACCGAGGCGGCACAGTGGTATTGTTGCCGGGCGGCGCGCCAGAAGCGCAGCCAATAGAAGCGCCGGCGGAAGCGCCACCCGACATTGTTGTGCCGCCGGGGAAAGCGCCCTACATCTGTCAACTGATGTCCGGAGACATTCTGAATTTACGAGCAAACGCAATGGCAGATGCTGAGATCCTCGCGGAGATTCCTTTCCGCACCCTGCTCGTACCGCTGAACCGCAGGCCGGATTGGTTCCAGGTCGCCTTCGCCGGGCTCATGGGCTGGGTCAGCAAAGATTATGTTTTCCAAAGCGTAGGCTGCAACGCATTCAACGCAGCCGGCAACGCGCCGCCGCCGACAACCGCCGAATCATCGGCGAGCGCCGACCAGGCTCAATCACCCGACCCTGCCGGCAGCTTGCAAGACTGTACCCTGCGCACGCTGGATATCTTGAACCTGAGGACAGGCGCCGGGCTTGAGCATGACATTCTGGCGGAATTACCCTATCAGTTCAGCTTAAACGCGCTGGCAAGAGAGGGCATTTGGTTCCAAGTTACATACGCGGGTCAAACGGGCTGGGTACATAGCGATTACGTCTCCAGCAATGACGCCTGCGGCTGAGCGGCCGCCCCAGACAGCATGACGATACGATATGACAGCGCAGGGCTGGAGCGGCATTATCTGCTGGACATGCTGGCGGGCGCTGGCGGCTGCGTCTTGGAGATCGGCTGCGGCGACGGCCGGCTGACGCGGAAGTATGCCGAATTGGCGGAGCGCGTTGTTGGGATTGATCTGCCGGCCTCCTTGCCGCCGGCAGGCGCCGAGCCGCTGGGGGAATGCGTGAGCCTGGCCGCGGCGAGCGGAGCGCGCCTGCCCTTCGCGCCGCGCTGCTTTGATCTGGCGATATTTGCGCTGTCGTTTTGATGAATCGAGCCGGAGGGCATGGTCCATGCCCTGTCAGAGGTCTGGCGCGCGCTAAAAACGGGCGGACGCTTGATTGACCTGCGGCCTACCATGCGCAATCGCAGCGTCGAGTTGGCTCTGGGCGGCGCGACGCTCTTCATCGGCGAGATTGATTCGTCACATACATTTTCCGACCATGTGGATGCCAATGAGGCTTTGGACGCGGCGCTGGCGGACGGGGTGTTTCGGCGTGAGCATTGGGCGACGTTTTCAATTGTGAGCGACCTCGATACGCTTGCGGACTTGCGCGATTTCCAGGGCGATCTGCGGCGCAGCGTGATGCCAGAATCGCTATTTGAGCGGATTGCGGCGCTGACCGCGGACGCGGAGACCGAGTTCCTCATTCGCATCCGGCGGGAGATGCTTATCGCAAGCTATCGCAAGTTGTAGGGCATGGCCGCTAGCAGGGACGAGCCGCCAGCTCACCCGTAGACATGGCTGATAGGGGAGAATGTTGACGGCAAAACTTGCCGCCCTACGAGAATTTGTTACACTCTGTGTTGCGATATGAGATCGCGCACTTCGGTGTAGATTGAGCAAACTCTGGAGGAGACTATGTTCCGCAGAATGACCTTATTGTTCATGGTTCTTGCGCTGATTGCCCTTGCGGTCCCGTCCGCGCTGGCGCAGGACGAGGTGGTGTTTGGCGTAGTGCTTGTTGGTCCTAATGATGACCGCGGCTGGAGCACATCGCATCACGAAGCCGGCGAGTATGTCGTAGCCAATATGGAAGGCGCGCGGATGCTCGAGTTTGAGAGCCTCAATCCGGCCGATTCACCGGAGACGACCTTGATGGATGTGGTCGAGTTGATGGTGGATGAAGGCGCCTCAGTCATATTCACCACTTCCGACAGCTTTGAAGAGGACACGAACGTGGTGGCGGCCGCCTTCCCCGATGTCACCTTCATCAACATTACCGGCAGCAACGCGATACAGTCGAGTGATGTGGTTATGGGCGAGCATGCGGTAATGCATGACCTGCCGGAATTGCCGCCGGCGAATGTGGGCAACTTTAACGTCTACATGGAATTGCCGCGTATGATCGCTGGTTGCGCCGCCGCCTTGGCCAGCGAAAGCGGGCAGATTGGTTATCTGGGCGCGCTGATTAATCCGGAGACGCGCCGTCTGGCCGCTTCGAGTTATCTGGGCGCGCGCTACTGCGCGGAGAATTACCGCGATGACATGATGGCGGACGATATCAGCTTCGAGGTGACCTGGATCGGCTTCTGGTTCCATATTCCGGGTGTGACCCTGGACCCGACAGAAGTGGCGCAGGGCTTCCTCGATGGCGGCGCTGATGTCATCATCTCCGGCATCGACACTACCGAGGCGATCACCGTCGCGGGCCAGTATACGGCTGAGGGCGATGCCAGTTACGGCGTGCCCTATGGCAACGTCAACGGCTGCTCGGAAGCGCCAGATTCTTGCCTAGGCGCCGCTTACTACAACTGGGGTCCGGCTTATCTCAGTGTGGTCGAGCGCGTTGTCGCTGGCGCTTGGTCCCAAGAATGGCTGTGGTACGAGCCGAAATGGGACGAAATCGGCGATGACGGCATTTACACGGACACGGACGTCAGCGTCGGCGGTTATGTCTTCGGCGACGCCTTGAGCATGGACGCGGTCGAGACCTTGAAAGCCTTTGCGCAGGAGATCCATGACTTCCAGACCGATCCGATGCATGCGGGCGAGATGTTCGGGTGGTCGGGTCCCTTGAACTTGCAGGATGGCAGTCCGCTGGCTGGTGATATGGAGCCGGTGAGCTTGCTGGATATCTGGTTCATCCCGCAGCTGCTCGAGGGCATGACAGGCGCGAGCGAGTAGACGGCGGAAGATCCGCCATGGAGAGATAGATGGTGGGGCGGCCCAAGGGTCGCCCTCCATTCATACCCTTAAATCGTATCCGATAATGGTGTATCTGCTTGCGGCGCGTTTGTGGTAGAGTTGATTTGAGCCGGTTTAAGAAAAGGAACGCGTATGGCCAGTGAAACCATGGCAAAAGCCCAGACGGATTTGGCAACGCGTGTCACTGCCATGGAGTCCGCTAGAGACGCGGAACGCCCGCACATGGCCACAAAGGCGGAAATTATTGCGATGGAAGCAAAGCTCATACGCTGGATCGTAGGAACGGGTATCGCGCTATTTGCGGCGCTAGTTGCCGTCGCTACCCCCATCGTACTGTATATTGTAAGCCGATTGCCTTAAGTCTTCTCCAGCGTCGCAACTCACTAGAACATACCTGATGCGCAATGTGCTACTGGTCTCCCTATTGTGCCTGGCAGCGATCTTTAACTTTGCCGCGCAGGAGGCGCCGGCGCTGGTTTTGCTGGAGACGGCGATCGGCTCACAGCCGGATGGATTTGGCGGCGAGGCGCCGGTTGTCATTGGCGAGGTCTTCAATCATGGGGCGGAAGCCTACAAGAACATCAGCATAACGGTCGAAGCTTATGATGCTGATGAAGCGCTGATCGGCGAAGGTTTCGGTTTCCTGGTTGATGCTTGCGGTACGGCGCTGTTGGACTTCGCTTTGCTGCCAGGGGAGGTTCAGCCATTCAGCGCGCCGTTCGAATTGTTTGCGGCGGGCGATGTGGCGAGCGTGCGCGTGCATGCCGCTGCCGAAGCTGAGGCGCCCGTCTGGCCGCCACAAATTGACTCGCCGGCGGTTCAGCTCATCGCGCGCGGCGAGGTTGTCATGCTCGAATGGCTGGACGAGGACACGCTGATCTACGGCATCGGCTGCGCGGGAAGCGTCTTCACCGAACTGGACTGGCGGCGTTATAGCGTCGCCGATCACGCCGTTTCCGAGATTGAGCATCCGGCTGCGGCGATGGTAACCGCGGAGATGATCGAACGGAGCGATGCTGCGCTGATTACGCAAGCGGGAGAGCAGGATCCGGCGCTGTTTTATGGTTCGCGCATGACTTTTCCGCCACGGGCGCGGCGCATCGTGTATCAGAATGACCTGCACACCATATTTTCGGCCGAGCCCGATGGCAGCTTCAAGCGGCTGATCCATGACCGGCTGCATCAGCATAGCTTGCGCGGCTTCATCTGGGCGCGGCAGCCAGGCGTTTTTCTCGCTTATTATTTCGGGTCTTATGGCGAGCCGGTATATTACTTCACGGCTGATGTCGCCGGGCGGATGCTGATGGGACGGTTGGAGGAATTGAGCCCGTCGCTGACCGTGCCGGGTTTAAGCGCTGACGGGTTGTCGGCGGTGGTTGGCTGGCGGCGGGAGGATGTGAGCGGCTACTATCTTGACTACGCCTTTGGAGGCAGCGAGTTATTGTTCGAAGCGGAGTTGCCGGGCAACAACAGTCCGGCGCCGATCATTGCCGGGGACTTTGTGTACGTGATTCAGCCCGCTGATGGCGCGGCGATGCTGCAATGTTTCGATCGGCGGACGCGGGAATTGGCGACGCTCACGGCTTTACCGCTGCGGCTGACGCGGGAGGCGCGCGCCTGGAGTTGGCTGTCGCCGGGCGCGAGCAAGCTGGCGGTGGCGATGAACGGGCCGGAAGGCGGTCTTTGGCTAATGGCTTTGGCGGGGGATTGCCGGGCGCAGTGACAGATGTTGACTGGCGACTGCGCGCCAATTATACTTTAGCTGTGCTTGCTCGTGAGGATGAGTCGGGCCCCTTGCGGCAGAAAATTCCGAACCGTGTCAGGGCTTAACGGCAGCAGCACTAAGGAAAACCTCTGGGTGTCTTGTGGTTTCCTGACTCATCTTCACGGTCAAGCACATTTGTATGCGCAAGGTGGGCGACGCAAGGGTCGCCCCGATTCCGCGCCATAATGCGCCGCTGCCCTCCAGCGATTAGCAGGTCCCGCGCCATAAACGCTAGCGCAGGGTCGCGACCGTGATTGAGACGTTGAATTGCCGGCAGAATACGACTGCCGATTGGTAAAGGCTCAGATTTCGCTGGGCAGGCAAAAAGTAACTCTGATCGCCGACATTGCCTTTTAGCCGACCCAGGTCGAGGAAATCGTCGCCCAGTTGCAGGGCGCTTAGGGGTTGGGGGTCGCGCGCCAGATATACGCGTACGTCCGCGCCGCGCGCGGAGCTGAAGTCTTCAAAGCGCATGATCCGCGTCGAATCAGCCAATTCGTAGATGGTTGCGCGGCCTGAGCCGTAATGCAGCGCGTTGAGTTCCTGAAATTCCCCGCTGGCCAAGACCCGCGCGCCATCCAAAGCATTGGCGATGGCATCGGCGGGCGCGGTTTCCGGACCGCTGATGGCGAGCAGAAGCATCTCCATCGCCATATCCGGATTGCGCTGATGCCGATCTAGCAGCGCCGCGCGCAAGGCGGCTGGCAAAGCCAGGTAATCGTCCTGCAGATCGAGCGCCAAGCCGGGGAAGGCGTCATCGGCGCCGCGCTCGCGCAGGAAGTGGCGCCACGCGGGGAAGGTCCAGACGGCGATGGCGACCAGCGCCACCAGCGCCAGCAGGATGAAGCGAAAGCGCAATTGCATCGTGAGCGGCCCGGTCCTCTTCAGCAGGGAGATACTCGCATTGTGGCATAGCGCGCATGGGGCGGCAAGCCCGTCCGCCTGGTCAACCCCGCTGGTGGCGCGCGAATCTTTTGCAAAGCCAGCGCTCTATGCGTTACACTTTGCTTGCGATCGCCCATTCCGGGCAAGTTGGAGCGCGCATCAAGCGCTCTTCATAACTACGTTCAATTTAATAAGGAGTTTTGCAATGGCAAGGAAGCTTATGTTTTTGCTCTTGTTGGTGGTGTTTTCTATACCAAGTATTGTCGGGGTAGCGCAGCTGCCAGTCGATGTGCCGCGTGAAGAGGTCTTTGTTGTCGATGTGATCATCACCGCGCCCGTGCCTAATAACCACAACTTCTGGATCACTGGACCGCATCCGCTCGTTACCCATGCCTTGATCATGGAAA
>JAPPFH010000026.1 GCA_028875185.1 Chloroflexota bacterium
GCTTTTGAAGTCCCTCCCTCATTTTGGGGGAGGGATTTAGGGTGGGGGAAACGAGAGATATATCAACACATTCACCACACCCATATTCGATTAGTTTGGCAATTTCTTGCGGACGGCGGTTACAATCATTGCATACTTGGCGTAAGACCTGAATGCGATTGACATTTTATGAGGAGGCCGATCATGGCGCAATACTTATGGCAGACTTCGCTGACGTCGTCCGCGTGGAAGGATCAAGTTTCGGGAGAAATCGCGGCGCTTTTTGACACCGGCGATGCCGATGCCGCGGCTTTTGGCGGGTCGGTGCTGCATGCCTGGGTTGCTTTTGGCGAAAACGACTTTATCGCTGTGGTAGAGATGCCGGATAATGAAAGCATGGCGGCTTTCGTCTTGGCGATGACCGCGAAGGGACATTATGCCGCCGGCAAGACCACCATCCTGCTCAGCAGCGGGGAGACCAAGCGGGCGATGCGGCGCGCGGCGTCGGCAGGTTAATTTCAGACAGCGTCGTCGGCGTCGATTGCGCTCGCCTTCAAGCGCCGGTCTAATTCGTCCAACACCTTCCGCGCGGCCGCCGGGATAACCGTGCCAGGACCGAAAATAGCGGCGGCGCCCTGCTCGTAAAGGAACTGGTGATCCTGCGCCGGGATGACGCCGCCGATTACCACCATCATATCGGCGCCTCCCTGCGCCGCCAATTCGCTGATCAACTGTGGCAAGAGCGTCTTGTGGCCCGCCGCCAGTGAACTGATGCCGACCACATGGACATCGTTTTCTACCGCGCCCTTAGCCACCTCGGCGGGCGTCTGGAATAGCGGGGCGATATCGACGTCAAAACCCATATCGGCGAAGGCGGCGGCAATGACTTTGGCGCCGCGGTCATGTCCGTCCTGGCCCATCTTCGCCACCATCATCCGTGGGCGGCGCCCCTCGCGGCGCGCGAACGCGTCAGCTGCGCGCCGTACTGACGCGACTTCGGATTCAGCGCCGAATTCGGCGCCATAGACGCCGGACAGCGAGTGAGAGACCGCCTGGTGCCGCCCCCATGCCTTTTCCAGCGCCTTTGAGATTTCGCCGGTTGTGGCGCGGGCGCGCGCCGCTTCAATGGATAAGGCGAGCAGATTGCCTTCGCCTGAAATGGCGCAGGCGGACAGGGCATTCAGCGCCGCCTGGACGAGCGCGTCATCCCGCCCGGCGCGCAACTGCCGCAAGCGCTCGATTTGCGCCCGGCGCACGGCGCTGTTATCGACTTCGCGGTAGTCAACCGGCGTCGCTTCCGCCGGTGGATATTTGTTGACGCCGATGATCGTTTCGGCGCCGCTGTCAATATGCGCTTGGCGGCGCGCGGCCGCTTCTTCTATGCGCATCTTGGGGGCGCCCGTCTCCAGCGCCTTGGCCATGCCGCCCAGGTCTTCAATCTCCTGGATATGCATCCAGGCGCGCCGGGCGAGATCCTTCGTCAGCCTTTCCACCAAGTAAGATCCGCCCCAGGGATCGACCACATCGCGGATGCCGGTTTCGTGTTGCAAAAATAACTGCGTGTTGCGGGCGATGCGGGCGCTGAAATCGGTGGGCAGGGCGATCGCTTCGTCAAGGGCATTGGTGTGCAGGGACTGCGCGCCACCGAACACAGCCGCCAGCGCTTCGAGGCAGGTGCGGGCGATGTTGTTGAAGGGATCCTGCTGCTGCAAGCTCCAGCCCGATGTTTGGCAATGGGCGCGCAAAGCCATCGATTTGGGATTGCGCGGCTTGAACTGCTTGACGAGCTTCGCCCAGAGCAGACGCGCCGCCCGCATCTTGGCGATCTCCATGAAGAAATTCATGCCGATGCCCCAGAAGAAGGACAGGCGCGGGGCGAAGGCATCGATATCGAGCCCGGCTTGCGAGCCCGTGCGCAGGTACTCCAAGCCATCAGCCAGCGTGTATGCCAGCTCGATATCGGCTGTGGCGCCCGCTTCCTGGATGTGGTAGCCGCTGATGCTGATGCTGTTGAACTTGGGCATCTCGGCGGCGGTGAAGGCGAAGATATCGGCGATGATCCGCATCGACTGAGCCGGTGGATAAATATAGGTGTTGCGCACCATGTATTCTTTGAGGATGTCGTTCTGAATAGTGCCGGCAAGTTGGGCGGGCGCGACGCCTTGCTCCTCGGCGGCGACGATGTAGAAGGCGAGCACGGGCAAGACGGCGCCATTCATCGTCATCGAGACCGACATCTGTTCCAGCGGGATGCCAGCAAAGAGTAGCTTCATATCGCGCACGCTGTCAATGGCGACGCCAGCCATGCCGACATCGCCTTGCACACGCGGATGATCGGAGTCATAGCCGCGGTGGGTGGCCAGGTCAAAGGCGACCGACAAGCCCTTTTGCCCGGCGGCCAGATTGCGGCGATAAAAGGCGTTGCTCTCTTCGGCAGTGGAGTAACCAGCGTATTGGCGAATCGTCCAGGGGCGCAGGGCGTACATCGCCGGGTAGGGTCCTCGCAAGAAGGGCGGGATACCCGCGACGAAACCGAGGTGCTCGACCCCCTTCAAGTCAGCAGCGCGATGCAACGCCTTGATGTCGATTTGTTCCGGTGTGCGCCAGCTGTGCTCTTGGGCGGTTGCGCCCGTCTCGGCGTAGATGGCGGCGCGCCAATCATCGAGTGACGGCTCCGGCGACGAATCGAAGGCGATCTTGCTAAAATCGGGGAAGGGTGTCATGAGCCGCTCCCGGGCTCAGGAGGCTGCGCTTCAAAGGGCTCGGCTAACCGGATTGGTGATAGCGGGCGCGCGCTGGCAGATTCGGCCTCGAGCCGCGCATTAGCGTCAGATGCAATGGGTGGGATGGCTGCATTCTTGTCGATGTAGCGATTGACGCCAACCATCACGGAATCTCCAACCGCCATGTCGCGCCGCCGTTGCGCCGCAACCGCGCTGATTTCCGCTTGAATCGCGCCTGAACGCAGGGACGCGACCAAGCCGCCGTCGGCTTCAAAGGCCTGAAAGCGCGACCAAGCCGCGCGCGCCAATTGGTCAGTCAGCTTTTCGATGTGCCAGGCGCCGCCAGCCGGGTCGATTAGCTCGACGAGGCGCAGTTCGTCTTGCAGAATCAGCTGCAAATTGCGCGAAAGCCGCCGCGAGAAATCGGCGGGCGCGTCGGCGGGCTGGTCAAAGGGCGCCAGCGCAATGCTGTCGACGCCACCGAAGGCAGCTGCCAGCGCTTCGGTGGTCAAACGCAGCAGATTGACATGGGCGTCCCGGCGCGCTTTGTTTCGCCTGCCGCTGCGCGCGTGGACAGTTAGGTTTTCTGCGGCATCGGGCAAGCCGAATGCCCGCAGCACTTGCGCCCAGAGCAGCCTAATGGCGCGGAACTTGGCGATTTCGACAAAGAAGTTTTCGCCGATGTTCAGGAAGAATCTCAGCTTGGGCGCTACCGTCTCGACGGCGAATCCGCGACTGTGCAATTCACGCAGGTACGCGACGCCAGTTGCGATAGCCAGCGCCAATTCCTGGGCGGCATTTGCGCCGGCATCGTGATAAACAGAGGAATTGACGCCGATGCTGCCGAGATGTGGCGAGCGGCCGCGAACGGTTTCCAGGTGCGCTGCCAGCCGCTCGAAAGCCTCATCCGGCATTGAGCCCGTTCGCGCCAGCCGGCTCAACGGGTCGTAGCCGACGCAGCCTTCCAGTTGTCTGAGTGTCTCGTCATCAAGCGCTGCGAGAAGCAGCCGGTAGATTTCGGGCGCGCGCGCGCCGGATTCGACCAGGAGCGGAAAGCGCGCCAGGTCGATGTCGGCAAGCGCCGAGCGAATGTCCGCAGCTTCATGCAGCCGTAAGCGGTCGTCGATTGTGATGGCGCTTTGTCCCGTGGCGAGTCCGTCTTTGAGCGCGCGATTGAATTGGCGCGGATCACTGATGCTGAGTTCGGACGCGATCAGCCAGGGGCGGGCGCGATATCCACCGGCTCTCATCCCGCGGACAAAGGGAAACTGTCCTGGAAGGGAGTGGCAGTGCTCGATGCCGGCGAGATTATCGGCGTGGGGCAAGGGGTGGATTTCGATGCCTTCGCAGGTCTTCTTGATGAGGCTGTCCAAGGTCTCGCCGCTTAGCGAATTCAAAGCAGCGTCAAGCCACTGCTCGAGCGTGGTGGATTGAAACTCAGCGAATAATGCCTCAGCCATAATGCGCGCGCCGATGTTTGGCAGGTCTGGCGCGCGCCATTATACATCCCGTCGGCGCGACGTGGAATTGCCTTGAAGTCACCAGGCGACCCAGAGGGAGGCGGGACCGCGGAATGAGATATTGCGCGTGTACTCAAGCGCCTGATCAGGAACGAGACGCATATTCGGCAGGTGTTCCGTCAGCGTCTCCAGCAGGATAGCCATCTCCAGCCGGGCGAGTGGGGCGCCGACGCAATAGTGAATCCCGTAACCGAAGGCGAGATGCTCTTTGAGATTGTCGCGACTGTTTATGATGAGTTCGGGTTCGGGGAAGACATCCGGGTCGCGATTGGCTGAGTTGAGCGTCAGCAGCAGGTTCGCGCCGGTTGGTATGGCGACGCCGCCGATTGTGGAGGCCGCGGCCGCCCGACGCCGCCACGCACAAACTGAAGGGTCGTAGCGCATCATCTCTTCCAGCGCCTGCGGAATGGTTTTCGGGCGGGCGCGGAGCGAATCCCAATGTTCGCGCTGCGACAGGAGGTGGAGCAAGGCGTTGTTGATTTGGGCGGTGGTGGTTTCGTGGCCCGCCACCAGCAAGGTGATCATGCAGCTGGCGATTTCGTTGAGGGTCAGGACCTTGTCGTCGCCGGCGCGCAGGCGGATCAAGTCGCTGGTGAGATCGTCTTGCGGCTGGCGCGCTTTATCATCGACGAGATCGACCACGTAGCGCCAGAATGGCACGAGATTCTTGGTCAAATCGACTTGCTCGGCCGCGGAGGGACGGCCGTAGTAAAGCTTGATGCGGTTGCCAGCCCAGGCTTTCACCTGCGGCACATCGGCGGCGGGCACGCCGAGCGCATGAAAAAGAACATACGCGGGGTACTCATAGGTCAGCTTTGCCACGATGTCAACCGGCGCGCTATCGGCGATGCGCTTGACGCCGCGCTCGGCGATGCCGCGGATGGCGGGAGCGAAGCTCTTCATCCGCCGGGGACTGAAGAGGCGGTTGACCAGCGCGCGGATGCGCGTGTGGCTCGGCGGCACATTGTTGGACAGGACCGGCTCGGGACTGTAGTCGCCGTCCGCGAGCATCTGTTTCACGGCGGCTGAAAAGGGTACGATGGGTGTGATGGTATTGGCGGCGGTGTAGGTTTCGTGGTCGCGGAAGATAGCTTTGATGTCGGCGTAGCGAGTGACGACCCAGTAGTCGATGTCGGGGGTGTAGAAGACGGGCTGTTCGCGGCGGGCATGGGCGAGCAGGGGGAAGGGGTCGCTCAGGTCGAGCGGGTCGAAGGTGGTGGCGAGGTTGTGGATGGGGCAGGTCTGCATGTCACACACTCTTAGCAATCCGAACGCAATTTGACGATAACGAGCGGTTGCGGATACTATAATGTTTCAATGCAAATTGTCAGTCTAGGGTAAAGTGATGTTTACTGCGTTGGACAACTTTGATTTCAATCTGCTGAGCGATACTGATTTCAAAGAAGATTCCGTCCGCGAAGTCATCATTCACCCTATTTTGCGCGAATTGGGATATAGCGAAAGCGGCTTGAACCGCATTGTTCGCAGCCGCTCCCTCAGCCATCCCTTCGTCAAGACTGGCTCGGGCGAACGTGAAATCCGCATTGTGCCAGATTATTTGCTTTTGTCAGCAAACAAGCCTGCATGGATCTTGGACGCTAAGTCTCCTGGACAAACGATAACAAGCGGCGGAAACGTTGAGCAAACTTATTTTTACGCGATGCACCCTGAGATACGCAGCCACTATTTCGCGCTCTGCAATGGGAGAGAATTTGCCGTATTTGAAAGAGACCGGTCAGACATGGCATTGTATTTTCATGTCTCGGAAATCAACCATTATTGGAATCGGCTTTACGAGTTGCTATCACCTAAAGGATTTGAGCCGGGCACTATGTCGCCACAGTCTCATTTGGAGAATGAATCATGTGAACGAGATCATGCCTTTTATGCTCGTGTCAAACCTCTGCCGCAGATTACTGAATTGCTGCGGCAGTCAAAAAAGCGACATTACGGCGTACATCCGTATTTTACGCGACAGGTCTGGAATGTCGTGCAGGAATACGTCAAGAATTTCTCCCGCCCTAACGACATAGTTCTGGACCCTTTTGGTGGCACGGGTGTGACCGCTATTGAAGCCATCGTGCTAAAGCGGCGGGCGATTCATATTGATACGCTTTATGTGAAATGACTTGATTGTTGAAAGGTCTGAACATCAATA
>JAPPFH010000118.1 GCA_028875185.1 Chloroflexota bacterium
GCGACCATCACATTTCTCCTTTTTCAATAAGCTGTGTCATTTAGAAGCGGACGCCATATTTGACGACCTCGCTCGGATTGTGCTTGATCAGTTCGAAGGTCTCCGGAAAATCTTCGATAGAGACCAGAGGGTCAATGAGGCCGGGTACGGTCAATCTGTCCTGCTTCATCATACTGACAATGGTATCGAAAACTCGATATTGATCCCATAGGGGGTAGTCGGACGGCGCGAATTCCATGGCGCCATTGCCGCGTGGGACGATCATCCTGAGGCTGTTGGCCAGAAACTCGCGCCCCAGCCATAATTCCGCTGCATTGCCTGCAATAGCGCCGGCCTGGCAAACCGTTCCGCCGAAGCGCGCGGCTCGTATCGCCGTATCCAGGGCGGAATAATGCCCGCTTATCTCAATCGCCACATCAACCCCGCCGCCAGTCAGCTCTTTGATTTCCAGCGCCGCATCCACAGCGAAAGGATTGATGACGTGATGCGCGCCGTAGTCCTGCGCCAGCTTACGGCGTTTGGCGATAGGATCGACAGCGAATATCACTTCCGCGCCAGCCAGCGCGGCCACTTTGACGGTCAGCAGGCCGATTGCGCCCAGCCCGACCACAGCAACCGCGTCGCCGAAGCGGACCTGCGATTCGCGCACGCTGTTCACCGCCACATAAGCCGGCTCGAAGCACAAAGCGTCAAGAGGATCGAGATCGCCCAGCTCCCAGATCAACCAGGGTGACGGCTCAGCGAAGCCAGGCCAGATGAAATCGGCCGGACGATCAACCGTGATAATGTTGGTCTCGCTGACGTCCATGAAGCCGAAGACGCGATCGCCGACCTGCCAATCGCGGACATCCGCGCCCACTTCAATGATGGCGCCGACGCCGCTGGTGCCGACCTGTATGAGGGGCACGGGATCTGGATCCGGCTCATCACTCGGTAGATAAAGGCGATTGTTGGCATCCCAGCGCTGCCCCTGTCGGTTGCGGCCGTCCATCATGTGCATGGTCGTCCCGTGCTTGCCGGAGGCGTATTCGGTCTGAATCCGCACTTCGTTGGGCAGCAGCGGGCGCTCGGCGTATTCCAGCAGCGTCGCGTCGTGGTCTTCGTTGAAAACGGCTTTTATTGGCATAGTGTATTCCTAATCAAAGCTTGCACGATCGGGCGACACATTCCTCACCCATCTATACTCACCGTGTAATCTTTCGGGCGACCCACTGGGTAGCCCCTACAAATACTTTCTCAGTGCCCTCTGCGCCTCTGTGGCAATAAATTATCCCCGCACCGCACCGGCCGTCAGCCCCTGGATGAACTGGCGCTGGAAGACCAGATAGACCGCCATGATCGGCGCCATGACGATGAGTGTGCCGGCCATGGACATGCTGTAATCGGGTCCCCAGCGGGTGGTGAAGAACATCATGCCGGTCATGACCGGCCGCAGCTTGTCGGACTGCAAATAGATCAAGGGCAGCAGGAAGGCGTTCCAGGCGCCCATAAAGTTGAAGACGACCAGGGCGGCAACAGCCGGTCCCGCCAGCGGCAGCATCACGCGGCGGAAAACGCCAAAATCGTTGCAGCCGTCGATCTTGGCGGCGTCGGTCAAATCATAAGGCAGTCCGCTGAAAAAGGCGCGCATGAAGAAGATGCCGAAGGGCAGCGATATGGCGGTCTGCGGCAGAATCATCGCCCAATAGGTGCCCAGCACGCCGATATCGCGCAAAATATAAAAGAGCGGGATCATGATCGCCGTGAAGGGCACCATCAGCCCGACCAAAAAGAAATAAAAGATGAGCATTCTTCCCGGCATCTTAAGACGCGCCAAACCGTAGCCAGCCAGGCAAGACAGGCTCACAACTAGTAAGACAATCGGAACGGTCACGATCACGCTGTTGATGAAATAGCGGCTGAACTTTCCTTGGTTCCAAGCTTGCGCAAGATTCTCAAAGCGCCAGTTCGGCGGGAGCCCCAGCGGATCTTGGGCGATCTCATAATTCGACTTCAGCGCAGTGAAGATCACCCACATGAAGGGCACCAGCACGTAGAGGGCGAAGAGGATCAGCACGCCATAGAGGACGGCTCTGGCGATCCAGTAGCGCGCGGGACGGCGTGGGCGGCGGGCGACCTGATAGCTCGCCCCTACATGGCTTTCCATGTCGCTAATCGCCTCCGCGCTCGCGGATAGAAATGAAGATGAAAGACACGACTAATGACACCGTGCCCATCACGATCGCCAGCGCCGAGCCATAGCCGACATAACTCTCGCGGAAGGCGGTGTTATAGGTGTAGGTGGCGATGACGTGAGTCGCGCGGCCAGGACCGCCGCGGGTGGTGATCCAGATAATGTCGAAGACGTTGACACCCAGGATGAGTGTAAAGGCGGTGATCATCGTCAGCACATGCCGCAAGCCGGGAATGATGATATACCAGAGCCTTTGCGGACCATTGGCGCCATCAACCAGCGCGGCGTCAATCTGCTCCATGTCGATATTCTGCAAGCCGGCCATGATGACGACAAAGCAGAATCCGAAATAACCCCAGACGCCGGCGAAGATCAGAGCCGGCAGCGCCACATAGGGATCGCCCAGCCAGCCTTTCGCCAGAACGTCCAAGCCGACCGCCCTCAGCGTCGAATTGATGGGGCCAAATTGCGGGTTGTACATCCACTTCCAGATGATGCCGACCGCCACTGGCGCCAGCACCACCGGTAGAAAATACACGGTGCGGAAGAAGACCATGCCGCGCAGTCCGCGCCAAAGCAGCACGCCCAAAAACAAACCGATGGCGACCGGCGTCACCGTGCCCAGCACGATCCAAATCAAGTTGTGGCTGAGCGCGCTCCAAAGCCGTGGATCGGCGAATAGCCTCTCATAATTCAGGAAGCCGACAAACTCTTTGACCGGCTTGGCGCCATCCCATTTCGTAAGACTGAGGTAGATGGTGTAAAAGAACGGGTAGACGACGAAAATGACATACATCACCAGCGCCGGGATGACAAAGGCGTAACCAGTCGCGTAATCGCGCAGCTTGCGGTTGGCGAAGACTTGGCGGATGCTGTCGGTCATTTGGCGTCCTGCATACCCCGAGTTGGGTTCTGCGGGCGACCAGATTGGTCGCCCCTACAATATCTACATAAAATACGGCTGTAGGGGCGACAGACGTGCTGTGTCTACGCGCACTATCATGTCGCCCGATTCTATCTACGTCTCGAATCGCGGGTGTGGGCGACCCAAGGGTCGCCCCTACGTGCACTAATCCGGGCTTACCCCGTGATATCGGCGTGTCTGCCGTCCTCGACTGCTCTTTCCATTTCGACGGTGATGCGGTCGGCCACTTCTTGAGAGGTCAGCCGGCCCGCAGCCAGCTCGACAGTGCTTTCAAACAGCGTAGTATTGAAGTTCGCCGGCGTCAGCACATCAAGATGATAGCCCACTGGCCCGTCCCAACCTGAGACAAGGTTGAGGAAATCGCGGTAGACGGGTCTTACATCGTAGTCGCTAAAGTCAACTCCGGTGACGCCGGGCAGCAGCTTGGCGCCCTCAACCCAAAGCCGAAACGCTTCATCGGACACTAGATAGTTCAGGAATGTCAAAGCCTCTTCCGGGTGTTCGGTGTCGCCAATGATGTACCAGACGGCGCCCATCAATTGGATCATTGTCTGTTCGCCACCTTCAATCGGCGGCAAGATCATGAAGCCGAACTCGTCCGTGACCTCGTCGGTGAAGAACTGCATCGCCCAGGTGCTCATCAGCATCATGGGCGCTTGACCGGTGTAAAACTTCGCATTGCCATCAAGGAAACTGATTGCCGAACCCTGCTCGTCGTAGCAGTTGGCCTCGACTAATTCAACGACCAAGTCTAAGGAAGCGACAATATCGGGCGAGTTAAAGGGATATTCGCCGGAGATCGCAGCCGCAACCTTGTCGCTCGGAACAGAGTTGGCGAGGACGTTGTACCAATTGTGGGAAATGGGGAAACCGCCCCAATCAGCCCAGCCCGCCGCCATCGGTGGATCGTATCCGAGCTCGCGGAAAGTCCCGCACAATGCGACCATCTCTTCAAATGTCGACGGTACTTCGAGGCCTTCGTCGGCGAAGATCCGCTTGTTCCAATAGAAGCCTTGCGCTTCAAATTCATGGCCAACGCCATATACCGTCCCGCCGTAGGTCGTCCAATCTCTGGACACGGACACGAGACGCTCGTCCCAGTTATAGGCAGCATAAGCCTCTTCAAGCGACAGGAGCAGGCCGGCATTACCAAGGATGCCGCCGTAGGCCGGGCCGGAGTCGTAATACATGATGTCGGGACCTTCGCCCGCCTCAATGGATGTCCTGGAGATGTCTGTCAGCTGTTCCAGGGTAAAAACTTCGCGCGTGATCTTGATGTTCGGGTGCGCCTCCTCAAAGTTCGCGATTATCGTTTCAATAACCGCTTGGGCGTCGTCGCCACTTACCTGATCCCAATACAGGATTTCCACCGGGTCCTGGGCATAACCGCTGCCCAACATGGTGAACACCAATACTAAGGCAACGAAGCGCAATACAGTTTTGTGATTCATCTTTCTTCTCCTTCAAAAGACTATGCCAAGCTTGACAAGATGCGCTTGGCTTCACTTTTGGATACTATCGTAATGGACATCCCTTCGGATTGAAAATTGGACTTGTGGCGGACATCTAGCGGACATCAGGCAGACAGATTTGCCCCCATCCTCCGGCGAATCTGTAGGGGCGACCCACGGGTTCACCCTAATCCGGCATATGACATCGCGGGTGCGGGCGACTCACAGAGTCGCCCCTACAGCTATCCTCGCGCAGGTGGATTCCCCCTCCCTCATTGCGCCAGGGGGTGGGGTTGGCTCTACCCGGTTATATCGAAGGCGGTGCCTTCCGCGACGGATTTGTCCATCTCAGCCTGCATGTTGGCGGCATGTTCCTCCGCCGTGCGCCGGCCAGCCGCGACCTCGGGCAAGCCTTCCCACATCACGGTGGTGAAGTGCGCCGCCGTCAGAATGTCGACGTGGTAGCCGACCGGTCCCGTCCAATTCGAGACCAGGGTGGTGAAATCGGCGTAGACCGGCGGCAAGTCGTACTGGCTATAGTCGATGCCGCTGAGCACGGGCAGCAGCTTGGCATCGAGCCAAAGCGGCAGCGCCTCTTCCGATACGAAGTAATCCAGCAGCGCCAGCGTCTCTTCCGGATGCTCGGTGTCCCCGATGACGACCCAGGTGCCGCCCAAGCTCATCTTGAAGGCGCCCGGCTTGCCCTCGAAGGGCGGGTAGGCCATGAAGCCGATGTCATCGACGATCAAGTACTGGAAAGTCAGGAACTGCATCGCCCAGGTGCTCATCTGCATCATCGGCGCCTGGCTGGAGTAGAAGAGCATGTTGCCTTCCAGGAAGCCGATGCCGCCGGCGTCATCGCTGAAGCAGCCCGCGTCGACCATGTCGCCAGCGACAACATTCATCGCGTGTACGATCCCGGGATCGGTCCAGGGGTGCTCGCCCGAGATCGCCGCAGCGACCATGTCCGGTCCGACCCAGTTTTGCAGGATCGGATACCAATTGTGCGTCAGCGCCATGCCATTGATGTCGGCCCAGCCGGCCGCCATCGGCACGTCATAGCCGCGCTCGCGGAAGGTCCCGCAGAGCGCCATCAGCTCGTCCATGTTTGCCGGCGGCTCCAAGCCTTCTTCGGCGAAGATGGTCTTGTTCCAATACAAGCCGCCGCCTTCGAGCTCGTGACCAACGCCATAGACGCTGCCGTCGAAGGTGGTGAAGGCGCGCGATGTCGGCACCAGACGGTCGTCCCAGCCGTACATTGCATAGGCGTCATCCAGCGGATAAAGCAGACCGGCGGTCGCCAGGATGCCCATGTAACCCGGTCCGGCATCGTAATACATGATGTCGGGTCCCTCGCCCGCTTCAATCGAAGTCTTGGCGATGTCGCGCAAGACTTCCCAACCGATGACTTCCCGCACAACATCGACGCCCGGGTTGGCCGCTTCGAAATTCTCGATGATCTGATTGATGACCACTTCAGCCCCGGGGCTCTGTGGCTCGTCCCAATAGACGATGGTCACCATGTCGTCCTGAGCAAGCGCCGTGCCCAATAGAGTAAGCGCCAGTACTATGGCAACGAAGCTCAATACAAGTAAGCGCAAGTAAGTAATTGAAAAGCAAATATACTAGGAGAATGGAGAAAAA
>JAPPFH010000151.1 GCA_028875185.1 Chloroflexota bacterium
CAAGGGGCCGGGGGATGGGGGTTTGTCGCGCTATCAATGAAATTCACCACTCCCGTACTCGCGCGGCGCTCAACGACCAAAAACAGGCGTGGGCGTCGCCAGCAGCGGGACCAAGTAATCAGCCGATCGGTTGTTGATTGGAGCGGTCCCGGCTGAATAACCCGTGTTCTCAATATAACAGAGGATGCCCATGGTAATCGCATGGGCGAGAAGGTCGTGATGCGTCGTCAGGATCTCCTTATCCGCCAGCATAAAGCCCATCTCAAGAATGACGCCGGGCGTCAAGGGATGGATTTTCCGCCAGGCATGATTGTTGATCATGTCTTCAGTCTCGTTGAAGCTGCGGTCCAGCGGGATGTTGGCGGCGTAATTGAGCGCGATGCACTCGCGCAAGAAGACATCGTTGCCCGTATCCGGGCGCGCGTCCGATTTGGAGACGATATAACCCGATACCACCTCGCCGTAATCGATGCAAGAATTGGCGTGAATCGAAACCAGGGCGTCGGCGCGATAATCAACCAGGCGCGGATCAAATTCATCAAGCATATCCACGGCGAAATTCAAGGCTTCAAGATTATTGACTACGCGCGTCGCCACCGCATAATTGATGCTCTCTTCCGTGAGGACCACCCGATTGTATTCGTCATAACAAACCGCGCCGGGGTCATAATCCAAATTCTGGCCGCGCCCGTGATGCCCGGAAATGATGCCGATGCGGCGCAGCCATTGCGGCGTCCGCACCGGCGTAGGGCGCGGCGCGGCGATGCCGGCGATGATCTCGTCACGCTCCAATTGCAAACCCTGAACGATCGCCGGGTTTAAGAATTCCGGGTCGACGAAAAACATCAAAAGCGTGGCTACCAAAGCCGTGCTCACGATAACGACAAAAAGCGTACCGAGCAATCCGCCAGCCATGCTCCCCGGTTGCGGACGGCGCAATACGAGACCCGGGCGCACCCGGCGAATCTCATGTGTTTCGGGCTTCGGCTCCAGGCTGGGCTCGCCATCGGCATCGGGCGGGCGGAGGGCTTGCGGCGTCTCATCAAGGTCCTCGGCGCTCCCCGGCTTGGGGATGGCTTTTGCCGCCTGCCGCATCATCTCGATGAATATCGCCGACGCCGATTGCTCGCTGTCTTCCTTATTCGGCTGTTCGTTGACCGCGTCTTCGGTCATGCTGGCGGCGCCAATCCGGTCAGGTTCTTGAGGATCACACCACCATTATAGGGGAATTCCCGATCAAGGCTGGCACTCAAGGCGATAAGATTGCCGCTCGGCGCAAGACAGCGCTCGGATGTAGCGGTTGCCGCGCGCCCAATCAATCAAGTCATCTGCCGTTCGCTTGATGACCCAGCGGCGCGCCGTATAATCCTGCCCGGCGGAGACGCCAAAATCTTCGCCCGGCCCAAGCACGATCTCTTGTATCCAGTCCCCGTGCTGCTCAAAGCGATTGAGCTCCTCGCCCGAGGCGACGTCCCACATGCGCACCGTCGTATCCGATGATGTCGTCAGCAGCGTAGCGCTGTCCTCGGTGATCGCAATGCCAAAGGTGTTGCCTGCGTGGCCGACGAATTGGCGTATCTCTTCGCCGGTAGCGACATCCCACATGCGCACCGTCTTATCCCAAGACGTGCTAATAATAAACTCATTGTTGGGCGCCAGCCGCGCGTAGTTGACAATATGAACGTGCCCCTCAAAGGTCTGCAGCAGCTCGCCGCTTTCGATATCCCAGAGGCGTACGGTGAGATCATTGCGCCCCCAACCGCCGCTCGCGCTCACCAGAAGTTTGCCGTCAGCGCTGACCTGCACGCCGTTGACCGGGTCCCCATGCCCGCTGTATTCGCGGATGACGTCGCCGCTTTCGATATCCCACAGCCGGATGAGCCCATCGCTCGAGCCGGAGACGAACTGGGCGCCATTGGGCAGCAGATCAATCATGAACACGCTCGCGTCCTCGACCAAGTAACGCTGGATTTCGGCGCCTGTGCTCAGATCCCAACGGCGGATCGTGCCATCCCAACCGGCGGATAGCAACTGCTGTCCATCGGGCAGGAATCGAACCGAATCAACCGTGTCCGTATGCCCTTCCAACACTAGGATCACTTCGCCGGTCTCGGCGTCCCAAATGCGCGCCGTGGCGTCTAGCGCAGCCACCGATTCTGGCCCGAACAAGGGACCGGAGCCGGTAGCGACCAGCGATCCGTCCGCGCTGATGTCAGCCGCCCAAACCCAATTGCCATGCCCGGCATAAACCTGCGCTTGCGTCCGATTGCGCAAATCCCACAGGTAGGCTGAGCTGTCAGCGGGGCTGTCGCTTCCATCGGGGAAGTTCCCGGCTTCGCCCAAGCCGATCAGCATAGTCTCGCCATCGGGCGAAAATTCGATGTCTTGAATGCGATCGCCCAGATCGACATAACTCGTCACCAAGACGCCTTTGCCAATATCCCAAATCTTGACGCTTTGATCGCGCGAAGCGGTCGCCAGCAGCGCGCCATCGGGCGAGAACTCGAGATTGGCAATCGTATCCCGGTGGGCGTAGAGCCGCTGAAGCTCTTCGCCAGTGGCGGCATCGTAGATGCGCGCGGTGCCGCCCAAAGCGCCGCTCCAGGTGGTCGCCGCGATGGTCACGCCATCCGGGCTGAATTCGACATCGCGCACGAAACCCACACCGTCCGGTGGAATCGTCAAGACGTTTTCGCCGCTGGCGACATCCCAAACCTGGATCGTATTGTGCTCCGCCGTCCGCTCGCTCTCAGAGATGCCGATGGCGGCCGACGAACTGGCCAAGCGCTCGCCATCTGAACTGAAACTCAGCTTGAATACATAATCGACATGCTTCCGCAAGATATGCAGCGGTTCTCCATTGTCGGCATCCCAAAGCCGGACAGTCGAGTCGGCGCTGGCAGACGCCAGCGTCGCGCCATCCGCGCTGAATTCGACATCGGTCACAATAGCCTCATGACCGCTCAGGCGATGTACTTGGGCGCCGGCAGCCCATCGCCAGACGCCAACTGTCATATCCGACATGGCGGCTGCGACCAGCGCGCCATCCGGGCTGAAGGCAATCGCGTTCACCGGGCTTCCCGTTGTGATTGCGCCTATGCTCTCGCCTGTCTTGGCATTGACGAGATAGACGACGCCCTCCGAGCCAGCGTAAGCGCCGACCGAGCCATCCGAATTGAACGCCACGCCCAGGATAGACTGTGGCGAATCGGTGAAGCGGAAACGCGGACCGGGCGAGAAGGTGGTGGCGCCGAGAATGCGCAGCACCTCCGCTTCCGGCGGCTCAAAGACGAAGCGCGCCTCAAATGCCACCGGCAGCGCCAGCCCCGGGTCATTCTCGCTAAGCGCGGCGCGCGCGTTGGCGGCCAGCGCCAGACTCAGGTTCTTGCGTTCGTTTTCCTCGGCAACGTGCAGCGCTTCGACCGCGATCTCGCGCTGTTCATCCGCGATTGAACGCTGTTCATCCGCGCGGTCGCGCTCAGTTTCGGCCACAGTCATCGCTTCAACGGCGATCTCGCGCTGTTCATCCGCGATCTCGCGCTCGGTTTCGGCCACAGTCATCGCTTCAACAGCGATCTCGCGCTGCTCATCCGCGATTGAACGCTGCTCTTCCGCTTGATTCCGCTGGTCAAACGCGAACAGACTCAAGATGACCGCGAGCACGGCCGCCACGCCAAATATCGCGGCGGCGATGCGCATATTGCGCGCTTTCTGCCGCTCCAACTCCCGCTCCCGTTCTTGGCGCAGCCGCTCTTCGCGCTCGCGTTCATCACGCGCGGCCAAGCTGGCCGAGAGAAATTCCAATTCCAATTCATTGAGCCGCAGGTTGGTCGATTCCGCCCATTCTTCAAAGGTCAGCAGGCGGTTGCCCTGCATGAGATAGCTCTTGTCTTTCTTTGCCATCGCCCATTCATTCGCCGCGTGCAGCAATTCGCGTTCCAGCCGGATATCAGTGCGGCTCTCGGTCAGCCACTCGCGCAAACGCTCCCAGCGGCGTATCAGCGCCTCATGCGCCACTTCGACCGTCGGGCTGCGCGTGGCGTCATCGCGGTCGAAGGTAAGCAGGCGATAACGC
Organism: Chloroflexota bacterium; assembly: GCA_028875185.1. Classification (GTDB taxonomy): domain Bacteria; phylum Chloroflexota; class Anaerolineae; order Aggregatilineales; family Phototrophicaceae; genus UBA6055. The sequence continues at coordinate 4,076 of JAPPFH010000151.1, forward strand.
CCGAAGCGGTCAATGACATCTTCCACCACCTCGCGGTCGCCCAAGGTCAGCAATTCCGTCTGCAAGATGCGGCGGCGCGTATCTTCTTGGCCCTCCCCCAGCGTGACCAGGCGCAGAAACATCTGACGCGCCATATTCTGGCCCGATTCTTTGAAGCGCCGATACACCTCTTCGGCGCGCTTCGCCAAAGCGCCAAGCGTGCCGCCAATATCCTTATAGGCGGCTATGGTCAGCAGCGCGCCTTCCCGCCGTTCAAACAGTTCGGTCAAGGCGTATTGCAGCAGAGGCAGCGCGCCAGGCTGTTCGCGGACATCCTCAATGATCGTCTCTACCAGCCCCTCTTCCACTATCGCGCCAACGCGAAAGGCGGGTCCGCTGATCGTCTCCGCCAATTCTTCATCGTTCAGCGGCAATACAAGCTCCGTACGCGCTCGGATAAGCTCGCCAAAGCCTTGATACAAAAGCGGCCGATCATAGAAATCGGCGCGCAAAGTCGCGATAATCATGATCGGGCTGTCTTCGACGTTGACCGCATTGAGTATCAAACTTAGAAACTGCTGGCGGTCGTTCTCCTGCTCCACCTGCGTGAACAGCTCTTCAAACTGGTCAATCATCAGCAGCAGTTTGCTGTCTCTGGCGGGCAGCGCTTCGTAGACGCCTTGCGCCAATCCATCGACATGATCGCGCAATGTGTCGACAATGCCCGGCAGCGGCGAAGTCGATACGCTCAGCAGAGCGGCCGCTAATTCTTCCAGCGGCACCTCGCCCGGCACCATTTCGGCATAGAACCAGTTTTCCGAGCCGGGTATCCGCCCGGCGCGCAATGCGGGCAAAACGCCCGCCTTTACCAGACTCGATTTGCCACTGCCGCTCGGTCCGATTACCGCCAGGAAATTGCTCTGGACGACCGGCTCCTGAAGCCGTTCCAGCACCCGGTTGATCATCGCGGTTCGCCCGAAGAAATCGGCGGCGTCCGCCTGCTGGAATGCGCGCAAACCCTTGTAAGGATTTTTCGTCTCCAACAATTCAAACTCGGAAAAGTCAAGCTCCTCAAGCTCAATCTCGACCGCAGCCGCGCCATCGCGCAGCGCCTTCTGGAATTCCATCACCAGCGATAACGCGTCTTCATAGCGTTCGGACGGTTCCTTGGCGGTGGCGCGCTGAATAATCGGGTTGAAAGCCGGCGGCAAGTTGAGCGCATCGTGATCGATCATCGGCAGCGGTTCATTGAGGTGCTTGTACACCAGCGTCGCCAGCGTCTCTTCAGCAAAGGGACGGCTGCCCGAGAGCATCTCGTATAGCATAATGCCGAAGGCGTAGATATCGCTTTGAGGTCCGGCGCCTTCACCGCGGATTTGCTCGGGCGCCATATAGGCGGGCGTGCCAACCAGCGTGCCCGACCCATCGCTTGCATCGGCGCCCAATTCCTTGGCGATGCCAAAGTCGCTGAGGTAGGCGTTGCCATCGTCATCCAGGAAGATGTTGTCCGCCTTGATATCCTGGTGCACCACGCCGCTGTCATGGGCGAATTTAAGCGCTCTGCCCACCTGCTCCAGCACTTTGGATACCAAGGCGGTATCAAGCACACCCTGCTTCTCAATCAAGTCGCGCAGGCTGCCGGCGCGCAGATAGCGCATGACCAGGCACGTGCTATCCGGCTCGCGCCAAAAGTCATATAGCGGCACGATATGCGGATGTTCAAGCCGGGCGACGACCTGCGCCTCGCTCTCGAATCGGCGGATGAATTCCGGCTGGTTGGCGTATTTTGGCGAAACAACTTTGACCGCCACATCGCGCAAGACAACGCTTTGGTGGGCGCGGTACACCACGCCAAAGCCACCTTGACCCAGCAAATCGCCGAATTCATAGCCCTTAATCGTTTGTCCTGTTAACTCCAATATTTCCATGAATTGCTCCCGAGACGCTGTTAATCCAAACAGCCGATAATTTCGTCTAAGTATAGCACATTAGAATCCTCTTGACAGCGAAAGCTCGATTCCGGGTGTGGTGAATGTGTTGATATATCCCTCGTTTCCCCCACCCTAAATCCCTCC
>JAPPFH010000007.1 GCA_028875185.1 Chloroflexota bacterium
ATATCGGCACCGCCGTTATCGCGTTCGCCGCCCTCAGCTTCATCGGCTTGGGTCCCGAGCCATCATCGCCAGAGTGGGGGCGCATGGTCAGCATCGGCATCGACTTCTTCGATCAATGGTGGATGTGGCTCTTCCCAGGCGTAGCGATCGCCAGCCTGGTAATGGCATTCAACTTCATCGGCGATGGCTTGCGCGATATCCTTGACCCGCGCCTGCGGGGTGAATGAAGGCCTCCATACCGGTCGGAATGGCTCAGTTTCTGAATTTTGAATTACAATATGAAGAGTGAGTCTAGGGCAAACAAAAGCGCTGGACAATCAATTATGGCAATAGAAGCAATCCATACGCTTGACGACCTTCGCCAGCAGCGCGAGCGAATCCTAGCTCTCGCACAGCGACATCGGGTGCTCCAAATCGCCGTATTTGGATCGGTTCTGCGCGGAGCTTTAGGACTGAACAGCGATATCGACTTTCTGGTTGACTTCGAGCCAGACTACAGTCTGCGCGACCATATCCGCCTCACGCAGGGCTTGCGGCAATTGCTCGGTCGTCGCGTCGAAGTGGTTGATCGACTGGCTCTCAGACCTGAACTACGAGACAGTATCATTCGGGAAGCCCAGCCCTTGTGACCAGGGTCCAGCACATCTATTGCCGCGATATCCTCGATCGCATCCGGCGCATCGAAACTTACACTATTGGCGGGAGAGATGCATTCCTCTCATCAGAGCTGTTACAAGATGGCGTCATAAGGAGTTTCGAGGTGATTGGCGAAGTGGTCAAACGCTTGGACCCGATGCTGCAAGAGCAGCATCCTGACGTCCCCTGGAGCGACTTTGCCGGCTTCCGTGATATCTTGATTCACCAATATGACCGAGTTCGGGTTGATTTGGTTTGGAGATTCACTCAGGAAGATCTTCCAGCGCTGAAACTAGCTGTTGCGGCGATTCTACTAGACCTTGAAGATTCGGATCGTTCAAGCGGCACAATGCACGACGGCTAAGTAGCAAATTGCGTATTCGGCGTCCTGTTTGGATCAGCTACACAAGCGTCCAATCAAAAACGACGCCGACATACTCGTCCTTGGCGCTCTTTAACCCCTCGTAAGCGCTCTCCGCCTCCGCCGGCGACAAGGTATGCGTATGCAGCGGCGCCGCCTTTAGCGCGCCGGAAGCGATCAAATCCATCGCGATCACGGAATTGCGCTCCATCGAGTGCTTAACATAAGCGTCCCGCGCCACCGGATAGCGCCACTCATGCGCCCCTTTGAAGGTGATGCTGCCGTGACCATGCAGATGAATATAATCGAGTACGCTGCTGGTCAAGTCGGTCTCGTGGACGCCGCGCGGCGTACCCAGCAGAATCGCTTCGCCGTAGCGACCAACCAGCGGCAGCGCCGGCGGCAATGCTGCTGGGATGCCGGTCGCCTCGATCAGCGTCGACACCCCTTCTCCATCCGTGATCTCGCGCACTCGGTCAGCCACTGACGCGCCGTCACCCACTAAAGCCTGCGCAATACCGCAAGCGCGCGCGCGCTCGGCTCGCCCTTCGCTCAGGTCCAGCCCGATCACCGTCCCGCCTTGCAAGCCCGCCAGCTGCGCGGCGAAGTTGCCCACCGTGCCCAGCCCAACCACGCCGACATAATCGCCCAGCTCAATATTCGATATTCGCAGTGATGTCATCGCGATGATGGCCATGCGCGTGAATGGCGCCAACTCCAGCGGCAGCCCCGCCGGCGCCTTCAGGCAAATCGCCGTCGGGCGCGCTGTATCGACCAGGCTGTACTGCTTGTGCCCGCCCCAGAAATGCACCATATCGCCGGGCGCGACATCAGCTATTTCGCCGCCAACGTCTACGACTTCACCGACAGCGGCGTAGCCCGGCGTGCCCGGAAAGGGAAACCAGCGCTGGCTTCCCGATAAACAAGCGAGCTCAGTGGCGGCGCTGATCACCGAATAACGCGTTTTGACCAGCACATCACGCGCGCGCAGCTGCCCAATATCATCGTCTATACGCTGCGTTTCGACTTGGTCGGGCGCCGTGAAAAGAACGCTTAGATTTTCCATGACGGTTGGGATTCCTTATATCTCTGGCGCGAAACTACCCCCAGGCCCTTCCCCCAAAATGACTGAGGACAGGACAGTTTTGCGGCGAGCGGAATTTCGTCGCAAATTACGTGTATTCTTGGGCTATTTCGGGCGACCCATTGGGTCGCCCCTACAGTTTTCGCCAAGATAGATGCTTTCGAAGTCTAACTTGGGACATAAGTTTTCGATTAAACCAAACCTGTCCTGTCGTCAGGGAGGGGTTTGGGGTGGGGGTGACAGAGCGCGCATCTACTACAATTGCCGCTCGTCCGCCCCCGTCTATTTGCTACCCGACGAAATGACGACGCCCTGAATATAATAGCGCTGCAAGAGAATGAAGACCAAGATGCTGGGCAAGGTCATCACCATTGATGCCGCCATCAGCAGATGCTCGGTTGCTTGTCCGCCGGCGGAGACGACCCGCTGGAAGTTCGCCAAACCCAGCGACAGCGTGTACTTCTCCGGCGTATTCAGGTAAATCAGCGGACCGAAGAAGTCGTTCCAGCTTTCGAGGAAGCCGATCACAACCATGGTGATGACCACCGGCTTCGACAGCGGCAAGATAATGCGGATGAAAATCCAGAAGGTATTCGCCCCGTCAATTTTCGCCGCTTCGTCCAGATCTTTCGGGATCGTCAAGAAGAACTGACGGAACAAGAATATAGCGAAGGCGCCGCCGCCGAACCAATTCGGGATGATGAGCGGATTATAAGTATCAAGCCAGCCGAATGCCTTAAAGAGCAGAAAAGTCGGGATGATCGTCACCTGGTATGGCAGCATCAGCGTGCTCAGCAGCAGCAGGAAAAGGAAGTTCCGATAAGGAAAGCGGAAGCGCGCGAATCCGTATGCAACCAATGCCGCCGACAGAATGCGCCCTGAAACCGAGAATACCGTCACAAAAACAGTATTGACAAAGAAACGCGCCAAGGGCGCCACATGCCAGATTTCAATATAGTTTTCAAAACGCCAGGTCTTGGGAATCAACTGCGGCGGCCAAAGAAACAGTTCGTTCACCGGCTTGAGCGACGATGAGACCGCCCACAAGAACGGCAGGGCAAAGATGATCGTCAGCCCGTAAGCGACGGCATAGAGCAATAGGTAGCGGATGATGCGCTTCACCCGCCAAGCCGGCAGCAAATCACTCAGCAATTCTCAAATCCTTTTTCGCGGTAGGGCGACTTTGACTCGTGGAAAATACGAAAGCGCAATAAGAAAAGATTGTAGGAGCGTTTCGCCGAAACGCCCGCTGGCTTAGGAGGTGGCGAGTGGGCGAGACAAGTCTCGCCCCTACAGATTTCGCTATGATTGCGGATGGAGTTAGGCGGCTTCCATAAATTTGACGACAAGAGACCGCGCAGAGAAGGCAGCGGTTTCAGCAGTGATTTCTGATCTTTGACTGGTTTCATATCCACAAGAATCTAACTATCCTCCCCTTCGTAATAGACCCAGCGGCGCGATGTCCACAGTTGAAAGCCGGTGATCGCCAGCACGATAACGAAGAAGACCCAAGCCAGCGCCGATGCGTAGCCCATCTCCCAGAAATCGAAGGCGCTGTTGTACAAATGCAAGACGTAGAACAGGGTGGAGTTCAAGGGACCGCCGGGCGAAAACTGCTGCTGCCGGCCGCTGCTGGCGACATAAGCCAGCGTGAACATCTGCAGCGCGCCGATGACGCCGAGCACGGTGTTGAAGAGGATGACCGGCGATATGCTCGGCACCGTGATATAGCGGAATTTGCCGACGCTGCCGGCGCCATCAATATCAGCCGATTCAAAGAGTTCCTTGGGAATGCCCTGCAGCGCCGCCAGGAAGATCAGCATGGTATTGCCACCAAGCGCGCCCCACAAGCTGATGATGATCAGCGCCGGCTTGGACGAACCGGGATGCCCCAGCCAAAGCGGACCATTGCCCAAGCCCAGCGCCGATATGATGGCGTTCATCAGCCCGATCTGCGGCTGAAAGATCCACAGCCAGAGGAAGGCGGCCGCCACCACCGGCGTCACCGAGGGCAGAAAATACAGCGTCCGCAGCGCGACTCTTCCCGCGATTTGCTGATTGAGCAGCATCGCCAGCGCCAGCGAACCGGCAATGGCAAAAGGAACAAAGATGACAGTGTAATAAAGCGTATTCTCGATGGACTTCCAAAATAGCTTGTCGCCAAACATGTACTCATAATTGCTCAGCCCAGAGAAGCGCGGCGGGGTCACGATGTTGTAATCCGTCAAACTGAGGTAAGCCGACGCGATCATCGGACCCACTGTGAAGACCAGGAATCCAATGATCCAGGGAGAGATATAGATAAAGCCTTGCAGCGCTTCCCTTTGACCCAAAGTCAAAGGCGTGCTCAAGCCAAGGCGCTGCTTGATTGGGGCGATCATCTCATTGCTCTTGTGGATATCTGTTGCAATGGCGATATATCATATCGCCCGAAGTTCAGAATTTAAGTGCGGGCGACATATTATGCCGCCCATACGGTTTGACTCAGGCATTATCCCAGTGCCGGCTTGTCCAGGATCGCCTGGGCGCCGGAATTGAGATCCTCGATGAGGTCTTCGACGCTCGCCAAGCCCAGCCACAGCGCTTGAATTTGGTCGCCGATGAACTTGAAGTGCTCGGTCTCGCGGAAGTTCGCAGGCAGCACCAGTGGCAAGGCATCAGCCATGACGCCGGAGAAGACGCGCAAGGTATCGCTCTCTTGCACCACGTCGTCCGCCATTACTGCGGGCCGGCTGGCGGTGACGTTGTGCAGCTTGGTCACGCGCAACTGGGCGTCAAAGCTGGTGTTGTAATCCACCCATTTGAAGGCCTCCTCCGGGTTCTCGGTGAAGGAAGTCACGCAAAGCGGATCGAACTCGAACATGCTGCCGCGCTGCCCCGAGGGACCAATCGGCATCGGCGCAACGCCAACGATGCTCGGATCCTCGACGAATTGCGCGACGCCGCTTCCCCAGAAGCCCGACTGGAACATCGCTAGCTGGTTGGCGGCGAAGAGTTGATAGGGTCCCTGCAGCGCAGTGCCGGGAATAGGCGCGACCTTGTGCACATTGTAGAGATCGCTCTGGAACTTCAGCGCCGCGATCGATTCTTCCGAATTCAGAAGCGACTCGGTGCCATCGTCGTTGAGCGTGTCGCCGCCAAAGGCGCGGATGAAGACGATCGATGTGAAGTAAGAGCCTTCGGGATCGACAAAGCCCCAGATGCGCCGCTCGGGATCGGTCACCTCAATGGCGGCAGCCAGGAAGTCGTCCATGGTCCAGGTTTCGTCGGGGTAATCGACGCCGGCGTCGTCAAAGATGGTCTTGTTGAAGAACAAGCCGACGCGCCCCGGATGCGCCAGGATGGGAATCCCGTACAATTGGCCATTCAAGCGCGCTGCCGATGTCGTCGCCGGGTAATGCTCGTCTAGGTTATAGCCCAAGCTTTCAATGACATCGTCTATCGGCTGCAGAACGCCGGTCGCCGCCAGCCGAAAATAGCCTTCAATCGACGAAATCCAGATGACATCACCCATGGTGCCGCCGGCCGCCAGCGTATTGATCTTCTGGAAATATTCCGAACCAGGGAAGTCTTCGATGACAACATTCGCTTCGCCCGCCATGTCCTCATTGAATATATCCGCCCAATGCCGCTGCGCGTCGGCTTGGCGCCCGCTGCGCGTATGCGAGCGGATGGTGACACCGTCCTGGGCGAATGCGGGCAAACCCGAAGCCAGCAAACCGCCGGCGGCCAAACCGCCCGACGCCTTCAGAAAGTCGCGTCTGCTAATGCCTCTGTACATGATCCAAACTCCTCTAATGCTTAATCTTACGATAACGGCTTTTGTTTATAGTTTATCTCGCTTGATCTCCTCCTTGCAGAAGCTCACCCAGTCAGATAACCATAAAATATATCGCGCCACAAGTTTTTTGCAAGTTTTGCGACCAATCCGCCCGAAAAATATTTTGTAGGGGCGGCATGCCATGCCGGCCGCGCAGCTACCTCAAGCGATGGGCGTCTCGGCGAGCCCCCTACAATTGGTTGGCGGGGCACGAGGCGGCCGCGTCAACTCGTCTATTGGGTATGGTCACCCGCACCGACGCGCCTATAATCCACGCATTGCCACGCAAACGAAGAAAGTTTCCCAGGAGGACTGCAAATGTCACTCGACGACAAGGTCAAAGCGATGGGCATCGATATCGAGGACTTTACGCCATCGACCACGCTCGCCCCAGCGACCCGCATCGGCAACACGATCCTGGTGTCGGGCCACGTCTCCACCGGCTACCAAGGCAAACTCGGGCGCGACCTCGACATCGAAACCGGCAAAAAAGCGGCGCGCGTCTGCGCTGAGGACCTGCTCAAAGCCGCTTATACCATCACCGGCTCGGTCGACAAGCTGCGCCTGCGCCGGCTTTTGGGCTGCGTTAATTCGATGCCCGAATTCACCGACCAGCACTTGGTCATCAACGGCGCATCGGAGCTGTTCTGGGAGCTTTATGATGGCGAGCTCCATGCCCGCAGCGCCTTGGGATTCGCCTCCCTGCCCAATGGCTTCGCCGTCGAAATCGAAGCGATCTTCGAGATCGTGGAATAAACACAGAGAAGGTGTTTTTGACAGGCGCGGTGTCGGGCGACCCAATGGGTAGCCCCTACAATATCCATTTCATGGGATAACCGAAGAGGGGTAGATACACCCGTGCTAGGACGTATCCTCAGTCCCATTCGCGCATTCAACTCGCAAGCGCGTCTGTTCTTCGCCGTCATCGTCGGCTTGACCTTCGTCGCCGATGGCTTGGTGTCCGTGCTGCTCAATCTCTATTTGCTGCGCCTGGATTACGGTACCGAATTCATCGGGTTGGTGAACGCGGTCGGCTTGCTGACTTTTGGCTTGGCTGCCTTGCCAGCTGGCATCCTCGGTTCGCGCATGTCCCCCACCGCGCTGATGAAGTTCGGCGCGTTTCTCTGCCTCTTCGGCGGCGTTCTGCTGCCAATGGCGGAGTGGCTGCCGCCCGGCTGGCGCGATCTTGGGCTGGTCGTCCCGCCGGCTCTGATGTTCTGCGGATTCGCTTTCTTCTTCGTCAATGGCGCGCCCTTTCTGATTAATGTGGTCGATGACGCCTACAAGCATCAGGCTTTCGCCCTGAAAGCGGCGCATTGGTCCTTGGCTGGTTTCTTCGGCAGCCTGGTCGGCGGCATCTTGCCGGGCGCAATCGCCGGTATGAACGGCTGGACGCTGGCCGACCCCCAACCTTTCCGCATCACCTTTGCCCTGGCGACAGTCGTGCTTGCGCTCTCCGCCGCCCTTTCACTGCGCATTCGCCCGCTGCCGCCGAAGCCCAAACGCTCGCCGCGGGAAGAAGCCCAAGATCGAACTGCCGGCGGTACGGGCTGGGCGTCTTCGATCCTGATGCTAATTGTCATTATGACCGTGATTCGGCTATTCCAGGTCGCCGGCTCGGCGACGGCGATGGTCTATTTCAATGTGTATATGGATCAGCAGCTGGCGGTGTCTACCGCGCTGATCGGCGCGATGGCGGCGATCGGCCGCCTGACCGGCGTGCCGACGGCGCTGCTGACGCCCGCTCTGGTCCAGCGCTGGGGCAATATCCGCGTTGTGATCGGGTCCTCGCTGGTGGCGACGCTCTGCCTGATTCCGATGGCTTTTGTGGAGCATTGGCTGGCTGCTTCCTTCGGTTACATTGGCGCGATCAGCATGATGTCCGTGCGCTATACCGCATTCATCGTCTACATCCTCGATCTCGTGCCGCGTTCCTGGCAAGCGCTGATGGCGGGCACAGGAGAGGCGGCCGCCGGCATGAGCTTTGCCATGATGGCGCTGGGCGGAGGCTTCATCCTCGCCGCATTTGCCTTCCGCGACCTATTCCTCCTGGGCGCGCTCATCTCCTTCATCGGCACTGCGCTCTTCTGGCTCTACGTCTTGGCAAGCAAAAGCAAGCGCAAGCTCAAGCCAGCGCTCTAAAGCCAACACGAACAAGTAAACGCTTTCTTGAAGGGACCAGCGATTGCTATCGTCCGATGCGCTGAACCGCTCTTCCGATATTCCATGCAGGGGCGCGCCTTGGGCCGCTCGCCATGAATAAGAGTCCGTTGACGGGCGAGCCGCCGGCCCGCCCCTACATTCAGATTCCGGTGAATTTGGGATCTTGTGTGAGCCGCGCTGTGACATGCAATCGGCTGTGGTGGAATCCGTCAAGCAGCGCCAGCCGCTTTCAAAAGGGCGATGACGTCGCCTCGATCGGTCTCATCCTCGAAGGGCGAGCGCGCCAATTCCAGCGGGCTGTGATTCCCGGCGGTCTCGCGCGCATTTAAGTCCGCGCCCCGCTCGACCAGGAAACGCGGCACATCGGTCAGCAGGCGGTAAACGCCGACATCTAGCGCCGCCTCAGTCAAATCCGGCAGCGGATCCAGAAACTGCTTGGGACCAAAGCAGATGGCGAAGTGCAGCGGCGTCTTGCCGTCAGCGGCGCGCGCGTTCACATCGGCGTCATGTTGCAGCAGCAAAGCCATCATCTCGAGATGCCCGCCCTGCGCCGCCAGATGCAGCGGGCGCAAGCCGGCGCCCAAAACGTGATCGGCTGCTGTGGCGGCATGCGCCAGCCCGCCATCCTCCGACAGCAATTCTCGCGCTCGCGCCAGATCGCCCATGACGCTCGCCCAGAAGATATCGACCGCCCAGCCCAGATGCCGCAGCAGATGACGCGTCGCCTCGTAATTGCGGCGGTAGGCGATATCGCGCAAGGGCGTCGCGCGCCCGTATTTGCCCGAGCGCTCATATTCACGCAGCGGATCGGCGCCGTAATCCAGGTAGAACTGTATTGTCTCCACATCGCGGCAGAAGGAAAGCAGCGTACTGGGACCGGGTCCGATCTCGTTGACCAGCGCCGGATTCTCATCAAGCCGCTCCTTGACGCCCGCCATGTCGCCGAGCCAGGCGCATGCCCAGACATCAAGTTCGGCGCCGCGTTCCAGCAGAAAATCAACCATGCCCAGAGCGGCGTATTCCGGCATGAAGTCAGCCAGGTCGATGGCGTGAATCAAGGCGTTGAAGCGGTATTTCTCGTCGCGCGCGTTGATGTCGGCGCCATGCGCCAGCAGCATGTCGACAATGTCCATCCGCCCGTGCATCACCGCCACGTGCAGCGCCAGGGCGTCAGAGCCCCAGAGCGATGTGCGCACGTATCCGCTGGCGTTCGCCAAGCGGCTGTCTTCGGCGAGCATGCGCTTCACCTCCTGGATATCGCCCGATTTCGCCGCATCAAAGAAACGCATAACTTGCTCGGTGAACCGATTGTCCCGCGAGGGGCGCTGCCCTGATAAGTCGCTCAAGTGCCTTATCCTTTCCTTCATCAACTTGCGCGCGTGATACAAGCGCGATTTCACCGTGCCGAGCGGAATCTCCAAAAAAGCCGCGATCTCATGCTGCCGGTAGTCGTTCATATAATGCAGCAGGACGACTGCGCGCTGCGCCTCTGGCAAGGCGTCCAGCGCCGCTTCTACATCCTCCGCTAAAGCGCTGGTCTCTCGATCAAGACCGTTATCGAGGATTGCGATCTCGCCGACCTGCTCCAGCGAGATCAACGCCGGCTCCTTAACGCGCAGCCGCCGCTGCGCCTGCGTATACACAACTCGCCTGAACCAGCCGGGAAAAGCGGCTTCGTCGCGCAAGTTGATTAAGCCGTAAAAGGCGGCTATAAAAGCCTCCTGCGCCGCGTCTTCGGCATCCTGCCAATCGCCGAGCAGCGCATAGGCATAGCCGACCGCCATATCCTGAAAGCGCCGCAAGACTTCTTCAAAGGCGTCGCTGTTTCCTTTGCGCGCTGCGATAATCAGCCCGCTCAATTCTTCCATACGCGCTCCTTCCAACTTGTATGCACTATAAAGAGCCATTGGAGCGCTGTAAGGTTCAATCGGAAAGCGTAGAACTTCCAGCCATGCTCAGCACACTCGCCCGCGCTCATCGATATTGGCAGGCTGGGCGACGTGGTAGAATAGACTAGCCGCTACCCAGGAGCGAGGGAATGACACCCAACTTCGCGGATAAACTGCAAAGCTATATCGAAAACGTGAGCAGCGCGCGCAAGAGCCAGGCGCCAGAACGGCAGATCAGTCACCTGTTTCTAGGTTTTATCAGCGATGCTTTTGGCGTGAACTATGAAGATATTGAGCTAGAGCATCATGTAACGATGAGTAAGGTGCAGAAACATGGCTACGTGGATGCCTTGCTGGGCGATCTGCTGATTGAGTTCAAGCGCGACATCAAGACTGAGCTTGGAAGCAATATCGAGCAGCTGCAAAATTACATGCGTGAAATGCCAGAATTGCATCGCTACGTTGGAATGCTAACCGATGGCGTCGACTTTCGCACTTACGTGCTCGACGATTCAGAAGACCTTAGAGAAGTCGACCAAGTCACAATTAGCAACTCGGAGCCTGACACAGTTTATCTCTGGCTCGATGCCTATCTCTTCAGCAGCACGAATATCGAGCCGACCGCCGATGACATCGTGCAGCGCTTCGGCGTCAGAAGCCCGACCTTCCAGCTTGTTCAGCAAACGCTGACCCGGCTATTGAATGAGATCCAAGAGGACAAAGAGTTGGATGTCTGGCGCGGACAGTGGAAGGCGCTGCTTAGCAAGGTCTACGGCTCGGACATCGCCGACGACAACTTATTCATACGTCACACGTATTTGTCGCAATTCGCCAAATTGCTCGTCTTTGCCGCGCTCCAGGGCCGTCCGAACAAACTCGAAATCCCCAGCATTGTCAACGGCGAGGCGTTTCATCAACATGGCGTCAGCAATATCGGCGAGAACGACTTCTTCTCCTGGCTGATGATGTCCGCTATTCGCGCTGAATCTATCAATTTCCTCTATGCCCTTTCCGCTGAGTTGCAGGTTTACGACCTTAGCGCCATTCGTCAGGACTTGCTCAAGCAGCTTTATCAAGACCTGGTTGATCCAGATACGCGCCACGACTTGGGCGAATATTATACGCCCGATTGGCTAGCGCAACTGACACTCGAAGAAATCAACTACCGCTCGCCGCAGAGTTTGCTCGATCCCGCTTGCGGTTCGGGAACCTTCCTGTTTAATGCTATACGCCGCCTCGCGGATAATGGCTTGACCGGGCGCGCCCTGGTCGACTTCGCCTTGAACAATATCGTCGGCGCCGACGTGCACCCGCTGGCGGTGACGATTGCGCGTATCAATTATCTTCTGGCATTAAGCGAGCATCTGGAGACAAATAGCAGCGATGGCGATGTGCCGCCCCTACCCGTTTTTCTAGCCGACGCGCTTATCGGACCATTGACCTGCCGTGGCCCAGCGGCTGTCCCTATCGCCGTCGATGTGGAGAAAGACGAAGAATTCCGCATCCCGCTCGAATCCGCTGTAGACGAGGACAAACTCACCCGAACAATCAACTACATGGATGATTTCGCGAAACTCGCCAACCCCGAAAATACGGCGGCCATGGCAGAGGTGTTCACAAGATGGGTGCAGGACATCTACGGCGGTCTGACCAATACGACCTTTCGCAACCTCTGGGCGAGCAACTTCCAACTGTTGGTCGATCTTATCCGCGACGGCCGCGACAGCATCTGGGCATATATCCTGAAGAATCTTTCGCGCCCTCTGGTGCTCGCGGAAAAGGGCTTTGACGTCGTGGCCGGCAACCCGCCCTGGCTCTCCTACCGCTATATCAACAGCCCGGTTTGGCAAGAAGAAGTGAAGGCGCTGTATACCCACTATGAGTTGATCGATTCCGGCGATGTCAAGCTCTTTACGCAGATGGACTTGAGCACGCTCTTCTTCGCCCACGCCAAAGATCGCTACCTGAAAGACGGTGGTACTTTAGCTTTTGTCATGCCCCGCAGCGTGCTTACCGGCGCCAAACAGCACCGCCCATTTCAGCGGCAAGGCATGACGCGCATTCTCGATGTAGGCGAAGCCAGCCCCTTGTTCAATGTGCCCGCCGCCGTCATCATCTCGTCGGGCGGCGAAATCGTCAAATCGGATATCCCAACCAAAACCTACGCGGCGACCTTCGACAAACATGAACTTCCATTAATTGAAGCCGAGCCTCAAATGACCGTGGGCCAGACCGTGACGAACTTCGTCGACCCGAATATCGCCAGCATCTATTATTACGAGCTCTTCGCGCAAGGCGCGTCACTGGTCCCGCGCAACCTCTGTTTCGTCCATCCGCCGGGCTTACCAAACACACCTATCGTCGAGACCGATCCCGAGTTGGACAAAGACGCCAAAGCCCCCTGGAAAGGCATCAAATGGCAAGGAACGGTGCATAGCCCCTACATCTACGGCACCCTGCTAAGCAAACACCTGCTTCCCTTCGGCTGGCAAAAGCTCAACATGGTCGCCATGCCGGCCAAGCAGAACGAAGCGGGCAAACTCGAAATGCTGGAAGACGTGTTGGGCTATGCCGTGGAGGGCTATCATAGGAGTTTCCTCACCTGGTTTGAGAAGATGAGCGACATCTGGGAAGAACGCAAAAGCAGCACAACGACAGAGACGCTATATGAATGGTTCAACTATCGGAACAAGCTAACCGCGCAGAACGCGAACGATCGATTTCGTGTCATATATGGTGGTAGCGGAACGAATATCGCTTGCTGCGTCTTGGAGCTCGACTACGAGGAGTTAAGGATTTACCGACGCCGCGTTCGGCAGTTTGTCGTTGATACAAAGACATACTATTATGCGCCGGACACGCTGGAAGAAGCGCATTATCTCTGCGCCGTTCTAAACGCTCCGGTTGTCAATGAAACGATAAAATCGCATCAGTCGCAAGGTTTGTGGGGAGAACGCGACATTCACCGTACCCCCTTCGAAGCCTGCGCCATTCCCATCTTCGACGCCGGCGATCCCGCCCATCTCGAGCTCGCCCGCTTGAGCATCGCCGCTCACGAGAAAATCGATGAGATGAAGGGCATGGAAGAAAACCGCTTGCTCAACGGCGGTCCTGGACGGGCAAGGGGAAGAGCGCGCGAAATCCTCGCCGCTGAAATCAGCGCGATTGACAAGCTAGTACGTCAAATATTGTAAGAAGACCTCGGCTCAACCCCGCCCCAGTATCCTGGCGAAGCCGGCCCCGCTCCACTCGACGCTATCGTGAAACGCGCTCAGCTGGTGATAGAGGCTGATGGCGAGCTCGTCATCGCGCCAGTCATAATCGGCAAGCGCAGCGAAAGGACTCTTGCCCGTCCGCCGGCCGCGCCCACCACCACGATGAATCCCGATTATCAGCGCAAGTATGAAGGCAATATCTTCGCCGTCCTGCGGCAGCTGTATTACAAACCCGGCGCCAATCTCTCGCTCGATTTGGCGCTTTTCCTCAATGGCTTGCCCATCTTCACCGCCGAGCTCAAGAACAACTTCACCGGGCAGAATGCGCAGCAGGCCATGCGCCAGTACCGGGCGGATCACGACCCGAAAGAGCCGCTTTTCAAGTTCGGGCGCTGCCTGGCGCATTTCGCCATCGACCCCGATCTGGTTTATGTGACCACGCATTTGCGCCGTGACGCGACCTTCTTCCTGCCTTTCAACAAGGGCAAGTATGGCGGCGCGGGCAACCCGCCGGCGCATGACAATTTCGCGGCGCATTATCTCTGGGAAGAGGTCTGGGCGCGGGACAGCCTGCTCAATCTGCTGGAGCAGTTCATCTACATCAGCGATAAAGATGGCAAGAAGGAAATGATCTTCCCGCGCTATCATCAGTTGGACGCGGTGCGGCGCCTGCTGGCTGACGCCCGCGAAAATGGCGCGGGGCAGCGCTATCTGATCCAGCACAGCGCTGGCAGCGGCAAAAGCTACAGCATCGCCTGGCTGGCGCATCAACTCGCCAACTTGCACAACACGCGCGACCAGAAAGTCTTCGATACGGTGGTGGTCATCACCGACCGCCGCGTGCTGGACCGGCAATTGCAGGCGGCGATACGGCAATTCGAGCAGACCCGCGGCTTGGTGGAAAACATCGACCGGACATCGCGGCAGCTCAAACAGGCGCTTGAGGACGGCAAGCGGATCATTGTGACCACGCTGCAGAAGTTCCCCTACGTCGTCAATGAAATCGGCAAATTGTCGGGCAGCGCATTCGCCGTCATCGTGGACGAGGCGCATTCCTCGCAAAGCGGCGAGGGCGTGAAAAGCTTGAAAGCGACGCTGTCCCCGGCCGACGCGGCGCCGGACGAAGACGACCCCGACCCGCCAACCTGGGAAGACACGATTGTCGAATCTATGCGCGCGCGCAAGCAGCCGGGCAACATCAGTATGTTCGCCTTCACCGCCACGCCCAAAAACAAGACGCTCGAACTCTTTGGCGAGCGCCGTCCCGCTGGCGGCTTCGAGGCATTCAGCCTTTACAGCATGCGCCAAGCGATAGAAGAGCGCTTCATCCTCGACGTCCTGGAGAATTACACCACCTACAAGTCTTACTGGCGCCTGCTCAAAAAGATTGATGAAGACCCGGAATATCCGAGCGGGAAAGCCAAACGCCTCTTGACCAAATATGTCGACGATCATCCGGAAAGCATCGGCAAGAAAATCGAAATCATCGTCGAGCACTTCCGCGAACATGTCACGCCGCAGATCCGCAACAAAGCCAAGGCGATGATCGTCACGCGCTCGCGCCTGCACGCCGTTCGCGCCTTCATGGCGCTTAAGCAATATCTAAGCCAGCAGGGTTATGACTATGGCGCCTTGGTCGCTTTTTCCGGGGCGGTAAACGACGGCGGCGTCGAGTTTACTGAAGCGAAAATGAACAGTTTTCCGGAGGCGCAAACGGCGGCGGCTTTCAACCAGGATGACAATCGTTTCCTCGTCGTCGCCGAAAAGTTTCAGACCGGCTTCGACCAGCCCCTGCTGGCCGCCATGTACGTCGACAAGCCCTTAAAAGGCGTTCATGCGGTGCAAACCCTGTCCCGCCTGAACCGGATACACCCGCAAAAGACTTCGACAATCGTGCTCGATTTCGTCAATCAAGCGCAGCATATCCAAGAGGCGTTTAAGCCTTACTACGAGGCGACCATCCTCAGCGAAGGCACGGACCATAATCTGCTATATGAGAAAGAGCGCCTGCTCGCCGATCATCACTTTCATACGCAAACCGACGTAGATGCCGTTGCCGCCGCGACCATTATGGGAAAAGTCGACCAGAAGCAATTGAGATCGCTCCTTGCCCCGGTTCTTGAGCGGATAGACGCGGCCCCCGAAGATGAACGGGCGGAATTCCGCAGCGATCTTACCGATTACATCCGCCTCTACGCTTTCCTGTCGCAGCTCATTCCCTTTGAAGATGTGAGGCTTGAAAAGCTCTACGAGTTCGCGCGCCATCTGCGGCGGCTTCTGCCCGCCGACCGCGAGCAGTTGCCGACCGAGATCCTCGACACTATCGACATCGATTCTTATCGTCTGCGGCAAACAAGCGAAGGCTCGCTCACGCCGGACCGACGCCTCGACATGCTCGAGCCAATGTTAGAGAGTGAAAAATATGGCGCTAGTGAAGACGCCTTCGCGCCCCTTTCCGAGATTATCCAGTTTCTCAACGAGGTCTTCGGCGACGAATGGGAGCAGGCGTATAAGACGATAGCGGAGGTCAAGCAAGAGGTTTCTCGAGATCCGGGAGTGGCAAACGCGATCCGCATCAATCCGCCGGATAAAGCGCGCCCTACTGTGGATGGCGCCGTGATCGACGCTATAACCAAGCGATATAAGAGCCACTTCAAGTTTTTCAAACGCGTGAATGACGACCCCTTCGTCAAGGGCTTTCTTCTCGACTGGTTCTTTGACGAGTTGCGCCAGCGCAAGAGCGAAGATTCCTAGTATACGTTTGGTCGCGCTGGCTCCTCAACCCCGCCCCGGAATCCCGGCGAAACCAGCCCCGCTCCACTCGACGCAATCGTGAAACGCGCTCAGCTGGTGATAGAGGCTGATGGCGGGCTCGTCATCGCGCCAGTCATAATCGGCAAGCGCGGCGAATGGACTGCTGCCTGTGCGCCGGCCGCGGCTGCCATCGCCGATGGCGAAGGTGTCGATGACGATGCGCTGCGCCCCCGTCGCCAGCAAGCGCTCGGCAAAGTCGTCTGAATATGGCAGGCAGGGCGATACCGCGATCTGCGCCGATACACCGCATTCGACCGCCCGCTTCACCGCCGCCAGCCGCCGCTCAATATGCGACTTCGCCGGACCATAAGGCAAATCGTGGCGGTCGGTCTCGATTGTCATGCCCAGCCAGGCGTAGGGAATCGCCGCGAGCCGATCGAGATCATCGACCACGGCGGGCGCGCGTGTCTGGATCAGCAGCAAATCGAGATCATCAAAACCCGCGAAGACCTCCAGGCAGCGCCGCGTCAACCGCAATTTGCGCTCAATCGGCTGGTAGGGGTCAGTGACCGGGCTCATGAAGATGCGCAGCGCCGGTCGGTTCCGCGCGCGAGCGAGCTGCGCGTCCAGCAGTTCAGGCGCGTTCTCTTTAATGATCAGCGCCTCGCCCCAAGCCTCGCCTTCGCGCCGCCCGAAATGCCAATTGGGCAGCATCTGGGCATAACAGTATGCGCCGCAATACAGCTTGCCGAGCTGGCAGCCAGTCGCCCAGGAGAGGCTGTGCGTGTAGGGTCGCGCGCCGGCGGTGAGGAAGCCGCCCTTCTGTGGACTGAGGATGGACTTGGCTTGCTTGTAGCGGATGTTCATGCCGCTTATGATAGCAAGTGCGAGCCACAGTTCATAAACAATGTCTCTCGATTCTCGCCGCTAAGCCATGCTATCATATGCGGTATAGTCGCTAGCTACGACTTCGACAGGTACAAGAACAATGAAACCCAAAGCCTACAATTTCGATTTTGGCATTGAAGACGATTATCTCGTCCTTACATGGACTAGGTTGCAGGACACTTCCGACGTAGATGCTC
Source organism: Chloroflexota bacterium (assembly GCA_028875185.1). Taxonomy (GTDB): domain Bacteria; phylum Chloroflexota; class Anaerolineae; order Aggregatilineales; family Phototrophicaceae; genus UBA6055. The sequence goes on from JAPPFH010000007.1 coordinate 17,008, forward strand.
TGTTGAGCTATCCTGAACTTAAGATGCGCATCAAGTACCGTGATATCTCTACCGATACCGTTAGCGCCATGCTGCGAAACCTTGAAGTCCCCCACCAGTTCTCACAAGCCATACTGACCCTGATTGCCGCGCAAGCCGCCTGAAATGGCTTACGACTACATAATACGAAGTGACCGTGAAGACGAGTGGCTTCAAGGGCAAGCGGCATCGTTGAGCCTCTTGGACGATACGCGGCAAATTGCGGGAGTTAGCTACTATCCAGTACACGGCGATCCTATTCTCGCCCGACTCGAAGACCGTGACCTTTTGTGCTATTTCATATATACGTTAAGCAGTTGGTGGGAGATCCCTCTCATTGATAGAATCAATTACAGCAGAGAAGACAATAACTTTGCCATAATCATGGACATAAACCCGGCGCCGGAAACGATGTACTGGCTGGAAAACACCCAGCGAAAGAATCCGGAGAACCGCTATAAGGACGGGCTGACGGCGATGTTTCCGCAGGTAGAATCCGACTCTGCCGATGCCATGTACAATCTGCTTAGAAATGGATTTGGGCACAATCTCTTCGGCAGAGAGCCGGGCAAAATTAGATTCGATAATTCCTTTGACTGCCCACCCCAAGTCGACGAACACGATGTGCTGCTAGTGCCTCCAGTGCGACTAGCAATTTCCATGGTCAATGCATTTCTGGCGAAAATTGTCAGACTTCTGCTCTTTCCGCTGGACGAAGAAATGCGCATCTTTAAGTCTTATATGACCGGCAGCGCCTGATTTGCAGCCCGATAAAATGCCCCTTCGGACACAACAGCCGACATTCCACTAAACCGCAATTCGAATAACCCTCGACATCCGCCGCGCTTCAGGTATAATCCATCGCTCATATTGAAAGACGGGAGCCAGATCATGCCCGGTAAACGCAAAATCACCGGCACGAAGCCGCTATTCGGTCAATCGCGCAGTAAAGCCTTCAACACGGTCAAGCGCAAGTTCAAGCCGAATTTACAAAACAAACGTATCTACGTGCCCGAACTCGATCGCTGGGTGCGCGTCAAAATCACCGCCAAAGAGATCCGAACCATCGACAAGATCGGCTTCATGGAATTTCTTAAACGCCGCAACATCCCCCTCAAGCAACTGCTCTAACTCGCTTATCGTATGCGCTGTGCGGGCGGCCGGGTCGGTCGCCCCTGTCGTCAGCCACCAGCCGGCTCGCTGTGAACCCCCACCATCAAGCCATTCTGCGCGAAATCCAAGCGGCCATACCCGGGCGCGGCCAGGTCAAACAGCGCCCGGAGCACGTGGGCACGACGCGAAAGTGGTACGGCTTATCGAACGCGCAGAGCCGCGCCATCCTGCTCGGCTTCATTGCCGCGCGCAAAGACCTCGGCTACGAAGAGTGGCTGGCGCTGATCGACGCCCTCTATCACGGCAACTCTTATGAAGAACGCTGCGCCCCGCGGACGCTTTTGCTCAAACTCCCGCGCTACCGGCTGGCGCTGCCGCTCGCCCAGCTGGATGCCTGGCTCGGCTGCTTGAACGGCTGGGCGGAGGTCGATAGCACCTGCCAGACCGTCTTCACTGATAAGGATCTCTTAGCGGATTGGGCGGGCTGGTCGGCTTTGCTCGATTCGCTCGCTGGCGACGAGAACGTCAACAAACGCCGGGCCGCGCTCGTCTTGCTGACGGCGCCGGTCTCGCAGTCGCCGGACGCGCGCATCCTCGACTTGTCATTTCAGTTGATCGACCGCCTCAAGGGGGAAAAGGACGGGCGCGTCACCAAGGCGATTTCCTGGCTTTTGCGCAAGGGCGTCAAGCAGCATCGCGAAGCGATCGCCGCCTATGTGGAAGCGGAAGCGCAGTCTCTGCCAGCCATCGCCGTCCGCGAGACGCGCCGCAAACTGGCCACGGGCAAGAAGTAGCTCAATCGCGCGCCATATCGGCGTAATAATCCTTCACCAGATAATGGGTGTCACGCGGCGGCCGCGACATATATTCTTCCTGCGGCGGCACGTCCGGCAGCTTCATCGCGCCCGGGATCACATTTTTGTAGGGAATCGCGTCCAGGATATCGCGGATGACGTTGAGGCGCAGACGCCGTTTGTCGTTGGAGTTGACCTGACGCCAGCGGCATTCCGGGATATCGGTATGCTCTATCATGGCGTCTTTCGCGCGCGAGTATTCGACAAAGCGGTTCCGCCCTTCGATATCGATCGGGCTAAGTTTCCAGCGGCGCGCCGGGTTGGCCGCCCTGGCTTGGAAGCGGCGCTCTTGTTCGTCATCATCCACCGAGAGCCAATACTTCAGCAAGATGATGCCATCATGGACCAGCAGACGCTCGAAGTTGGGCGCGTCGCGCAAAAAGTCCCAGTATTGCCGGTCGCTGCAAAAGCCCATCACCCGCTCGACGGTGGCGCGGTTGTACCAACTGCGGTCGAACATCACGATCTCGCCGGCAGCCGGCAAATGCGTGACATAACGCTGGAAATACCACTGCGTCAACTCACGATCGGATGGCTTGCCCAGCGCCACCAGGCGGATATCGCGCGGCTGCAGCGGCGCCATAATACGCTTGATCGTGCCGCCCTTTCCAGCTGCGTCACGCCCGTCAAACGTGATCATGACCCGCATGTCATTATCCTTGATCCAGTACTGCCATTTCACCAATTCGAATTGCAATCGAAGCAGTTCCGCTTCGTAGAATTTCCTTTTGAGCCGCGGCGGCCGGCCCGATTTGGACACTTTTCGCTTAGACACGAGACGCTCCAGACACTTGCGCGCTACCGATGCCCTAATAGATTAACAAATTTTTGCCGAATGGTCAGCTTCTGGCGCCCAACGAGAGCCGCTGAAGCTGGCTGCGCTTTCGGCAACAGCGGCGGGCTACCGAACGAGGATTCTGTACTATAATCCACTGGTATCGAATCGGGAGGCATCGCTACAGCTTATGGCGCTTACCGAACGCGCGTTTCGCGCCGCCAGCCTTGGGGATCGCGCCAAGCCGAATTTTTTTATCGTAGGCGCGCCGAAATGCGGCACGACCTCTCTGCACGAATACTTGCAGCGGCATCCCAATGTTTTCATGCCCTTCTTCAAGGAGCCCCACTTCTTCGGCACTGACCTGGTCGGCTCCCGCTTTCGTCAATTCCGCAACAAGCCGGAGCGCTATCTTAAGCTCTTTCGCGATGCGCGCGGCGAAAAACGAATCGGCGAGTCGTCTCCCTGGTATCTGGCCAGCCATTGCGCGGCGGACGAGATCCACGCATACGATCCAGGGGCGAAGATCATCATCATGCTGCGCAATCCGATTGATATGATGTATTCGATGTGGTCCCAGTTTCGCTACAGCGGCAATGAGCAGATCGGCTCATTCGAGGAGGCGCTGGCGGCAGAAGCCGATCGGCGAGCGGGCAAACGGATCCGCCGCGCCGCCCATTGCGTCACCGGTCTCTACTATCGAGAAATGGCGCGCTTCGCCGAGCAGGTTCCGCGCTATTTCGAGCGCTTCGGCCGCGAAAATGTAATGGTCATCATCTTTGACGATTTCCGTTCCGACACCCCAGCGGCTTATCGCGCCGTGCTCGACTTTCTAGATTTAGCGCCACAAGACGACATGACATTCGACATCCGCAATCCCAACAAAGAAGTGCGCCTCGAGTGGCTGCAAAAGCTCATTGTCGATAGCGGCTTTTCCCTAATGTTGCTGAAGGACCGGCTGACCTACCTGGCAACGACGCATTCGCTGGCGCCATTCTCATATCGGACGCGCGCGGTGGAAGGCGTAATCGCTGTCTACACCAAATACGAAAAACGATCTCCCTTGACGACGGCGCTGCGCGAACATCTGGCGGGAGAGCTGAAAAATGAGATCGACGCCTTGAGCGCCTTGCTCGATCGTGATTTATCGCACTGGTATCGGATTAGCTGAGCGAAGCGATGACGGACGAAACCCGGCGACGCGTCAACTCTAGGGACAAGGGCGGATCACGCCGTCAGTTTCTCGTTCGCGCCGCTAGCATAGCGATCACGGTCGGGCTGCTGGCGGACTTGGTCGGGCGCGTGAACTGGGCAGAATTCGACCAATTGCTCGGGCGCGTCACCGCGACGAGCTGGCTTGGCGCGCTGCTCGCTTATTTGACGCTTAACTTGTTCCGCGCGCTGCGCTTCCGCATCCTGTTGGACAAGCGCGACTCGCCCTGGCGCATTCTGGCGCCGATCACGCTCTATCACAATTTCCTGGTGCGCGCGCTGCCATTCAAACTGGGCGAGCTGTCATATATTCTCTTGCTTCGTTCGCGCCTGAATTACTCGATGGAAGAAGGGGTGAGCAGCCTCTTCGGCGCGCGTGTTTTGGAGCTGCTGATTATCGTTATGGTCTTCGCTTCAAGCATACCAGCCAGCGCCGATGAGCTGGCAGCCCAGCGCGATGAACTCACGCTGGCAATCGCTGTTACCTTCGCTCTCAGCGTCATAGCGCTCTATTTCGGCGGAAACCTGATCCGAGCTTTTCAAAAGGCGGCGCGGCCGCTGGTGGCGCTGGCGGAGGGAAAACGCCCAGGGATCGCTGCTGGCGCCGACAAGCGCCTGCGGCAGTTGGCGGACGAAATGGACCGCATCCGCCAGCCGCGCCTCTTCCTCACGGCGCTCTTTACCACCTGCTTTACTTATACATCGTCCTTCCTCACCAACTATATTCTGCTGGGCGCTTTGGGCGTCAATGTGGAGTTGCCCGTTTTCATCGCAATAATCAGCCTCGGCATGTTTGCGTCAGCCTTTCCCTTCACCGTAAGCGGCTTCGGCGTGGTGGAAGCGGCTTGGCGCTTCGGCTTGATGCAGTTTGCGAACATGCCGGATGGGGACGCCACCGCCGCTGGCTTTCTTTTGCATGGCTTTCAGATCTTCGCTGCCGCCGTTTACGGCTTGCTTGGCTATCTGCTTATTCATATCAGCGCGCCCATGCCCGCGCAAGGCGCGACAAACCAGAAATGATGACGGAAGAGAAACAAGAAAGGCGGCGCCATGCCCTACCCTCTTGATCCTAACAAAATGTATTACATGCCAACACACTTTGGCCCGCGCGCTGGACCCAGGCAAGGTCCGGACGGCCGCAAGTTTGAGTGCGTCGACAATCCCTTGGGCGTCGCCTATAGCGTCAGCTTCTTGACGAACGCGCGGCAGTTGGAGCCTTTTCTCCCGCCGGGATTCGCGCTTGATGGCGAGCCGGTGGTCACTGTCTTCAGCAATCACATGACCGAGATCGAGTGGCTGGCGGGCCGCGGCTACAACGTCTTGGGCGTCAGCTTTCCCGTGAGCTTCACCGGCGAGCGCGACCGTGTACGCGGCAGCTTTCTCACCGTGCTTTGGGAAAACCTGACCGATCCGATTCTCACGGGCCGTGAAGAGATCGGCTTCTCAAAGATCTACTGCGAGCTGCCCCCGCCGACGCAGTTGCGCGGCGACTACCACCTCATCGCCAGTTGGCTTGGCTTTAAGTTCCTCGACATTCATTTGTCTGATTTGCGGGAATTATCAGCCGAGGAAATACAAGCGCGGCAAGCCAATGCTACGAGCGATGGCACGTTGCACTACAAGTATATGCCGCGCACCGGCGAGTGGGGCAAAGCGGATATCGCTTACCCGGTATTGACGCCAGCAACGAACTCCAACCAGCGCACGCTCGAGCAGCGCGTCGGCTCGGGGAGTGTTCAGTTTCATCGAGCGCGCTGGGAAGATCTACCGACGCAATATAATATCGTCAACGCCTTTGCCGACTTGGAACTCCTGGAGTACCGCGGCGCCAGCCTCACTAAGACTATAGGCGGCAAAGATATCAGCGACCAGCGGATTCTGCGCTGAAACCGGCGCAGGCTCTCGAACCAGAAGTTGCCTGAGATCAGGAGTATGGAGACATGATCGATTTGACTGGCAAAGTAGCTTTTGTCACTGGCGCGGCCGGGCGGAAAGGCATCGGCCACGCGATCGCCGTACGGCTTGCGGAGCGGGGCGCCAACGTGGCGGTCAATGACCTGCGCCCCTCCGAGAGCAGACGCCAAGGCTTGCAAGACCTCGTCGCTGAAATTGAAGGCTTGGGCGCGCGCAGCATAGCGGTGTATGGCGATGTGGCCGACAGCGCCGAGGTCGAGCGTATGTTCGCCCAGCTAGCGGTTCATCTTGGCCGGCTGGATATCATGGTCAATAACGCCGCGGCGCCTTCAGGTCCCGATCGTGTTCCCCTGGTGGATCTGCAAGAAGAGCATTTTGACCGCGTGCAGCGGGTGAATGTGCGTGGGACATATCTCTGTTGCCGCGCCGCCGCCCGTCAGATGCTCGCCCAGCGTGAAGGCGGCCGCATCATCAACATTTCATCGGTGATTGGCAAACACGGCGTGGCGCTTTACGCGGCTTATGCCGCCTCGAAATTCGCCATTCGCGGCCTCACGCAATCGCTGGCGCATGAGCTCGGCCCCGACGACATCACTGTTAACGCCATCTGCCCCGGGCTTACCGAAAGCGAGCGCGTTGATGACCTGGCGCATGCGCTGCATCCCAGCAACGTTACCACGGGAGTTTTTCGCAGAGAGATATTCGAGCGCGCCATCCGCGAAAATTCGCTGAAACGCGTAGGCAAGACCGGCGATATCGCCGATGCCGCCGCCTTCCTCGCCAGCGACTATGCCAGCTATATCACCGGGCAGTCCCTGGTCGTTGACGGCGGCCACATTATGGATTAGGTAGATCAGTTCAGGAAGATAACCATGTACGACTTGCGAGGTAAAGTAGCCTTGGTAACGGGCGCGGCGGGCGCCGAGGGGATCGGGCGCGCGATCGCGTTAAGACTAGCGGAAGAAGGCGTTGACCTGGTCGTCAACGATTTAAGGGAAGAAGCCGGCTTTCGCTCCGGCTTACCCGAGACCGCCGATGCAATCGAGGCGCTGGGTCAACGGGCGCTGGCGGTCTATGCCGATGTCACGGATGCGGATCAGGTCGAACGCATGGTCGCGCAAGCGTTAGGACAATTCGGCCGGATCGATATCCTGATCAACAACGCCGGCGCGCCGGCTGGACGGGATCGCGTACCGGTGGTCGAACTGGAGGAAGAGGCTTTCGATCTCGTTCATCGCGTCAATGTGAAAGGCGTCTTCCTTTGCTGTCGCGCGGTCGCTCGGCACATGCTCGCTCGGGGAGGCGGCGGCACGATTATCAACATTTCGTCAATGGCGGGTAAACAGGGCATGCCCCGATACGCCGCCTACTGCGCCTCCAAGTTTGCTGTGCGTGGCTTTACCCAATCGCTGGCTCGCGAGCTCGGTCCAGAGGGGATCACCGTTTACGCCATCTGTCCCGGTCTAATCGCGAGCGAACGTATTGACGATATGGCGGCTGTCTTGGCGCCGCCCGGCGTCGACCCGGCCGACCATCGGGAAGAAATGATCACGCAATCCATACAGAAGTCGGCTCTGGGGCGAATGACGCAACAAGCTGATATCGCCAAGGTCGCCGCCTATCTCGCTTCCGACCAATCCGATTTTATGACTGGCGCGTCGGTGAGCGTCGATGGCGGCTCGCTAATGGACTAGGCAGATAGACGGAAATCCGCGAAGGGAATCCAAGTGACAGAAGCACGGTTGCAAAACAAGATTGCGCTGGTCGTTGGCGCCGGATCGCGCGGGGAACCCGCCGGCACCGGCTACGCAGCAGCAAAGCTGTTCGCGCAGCATGGCGCGTCAGTCGTCCTGGTGGACAATAATCGCGACCGTGCCGAAGCGACCGAGCGGGAGATCATCAAGGAGGGCGGAATTGCTTCCATCTTTGTAGCTGATGTCACCAGCGAAGACGATTGCCAAGCGATGGTGGACGCTTGTCGCGAACGACATAACCGGCTTGACATCCTCTTTAATAATGTCGCGACCCATGGATCGGGCAAGGTCACCGATGTTAGCAGCGATGAGCTAGATCGCGTTTTCGCCATCAATTTGAGGAGTATGATGCTAGCTTGCAAATACGCGATACCGCTAATGAAAGCCAGCGGCGGTGGCTCTATCATTAACGTATCGTCAATTGATGGTTTGCTAACCGGCATGCATCCCAATGTACCCTATGCGGTAACGAAGGCGGGCGCCGCACACCTCGCTCGCGTCATCTCTGTGCATCACGGACGCGACAATATCCGCGCGAACTGTATTGCGCCGGGCCACATCTATGCGCCTTTCGTCAGCGCTATATCCGAGGACACACGCGCCTTGCGGAAAAGCGCCGCGCCACTAGGCAGCGAAGGCACGGCTTGGGATATCGCCTGGGCATCGCTTTTCCTCGCAAGCAACGAAGCGCGCTGGATATCCGGCGTTGTTTTGCCGGTTGACGGAGGACTGCTTGCAGCCACTCCCTTGGCTGTCTACGACAACCTGCCCTAAGCCCATTCGCGCATGCTAAGCTCACACGCGCGCTCATGAAACGGAGCGACATCAATAGACGAATCAGAACATACATTCTGGTACGAGTAAGGCTCTCACTCCCGCTGCGAATTCGACTTCGCCGGCAAGAAGTTCTTGCGAGCCGCGCCAAGCACGTGTATACTGTATAAATAGAACCAGCGCGATAATGAACAAGTGGCGAACTCGCTGTCGATTGACTTTTCCTGCGCCAGCAGGGAAGTCCAGATCAGCGTAAATGTGACGCCTTTCCGGCCTCAGTTTTGCGGATTGTAAGACGAGATCTACCAAGAACATGTAGTGATTTCTGAGCCAGGGAGCTCTGGCTCTACGCTTTAGTTCCGCTGCGGTTGGTAACGACGCTGAAGAGGTGGCATCCCCTTCAGTCACTTCAAGCCACAATTTTCGCGCTAATAAAGAGGATCGGCCGGTGTTGGCGCAGCAGCCGATCCATCTTTTGCGAGCATCTGCCCACCGTGTGGGACAGTCTGCTTGTTATTTTATGGTAACCCGCGCGCCGGAGTTTTACAAGGATGGGTAAAAAAGATGGTGCGGAAACGATGAAAAATCAGACGGCGAATCTAAAGAATGTGTTGATACATCGGGCAAAACGTTTGGCGCAAGCGGGCTTTTCGCCGATCCCAGTCCACGGCAACAATGCGCCATCGGAGCCGAAACGACCAGCCTGCAGCTGGCGCGCTTTCCAACAGCGAGTGGCCACGGATAGGGAAATTGAAAAGGGCTTTCACGAGAAAGTGACAGCGCTTGGCATTGTTTGCGGCCGCGTTTCCAAGCTGCTGGTGATCGACTTCGACGATGTGTTGCGTTACCAACGGTTTTGCCGGCATCTTCCGCAATTCGCTGAAACCTACACGGTGAAGACCAAGCGTGGTTTTCATCTTTATTTTCGCACGAGTGAGAAGGTGCCGAGTCATCAGTTCGATGGAGGAGATATTAAAGGGGAGCGCTCCTATGTAGTGGCGCCGCCGTCCAGGATCGAGAGCTTCGTCTACCGCTGCGTCAAAGAGAGGGAGCAACTTGAAATCGGCAAGAGCGATGTCGATCAGCTGCTGAATTATTTCCATGTCAGCTCTTCGGTTCATACGCTAGCTGGCAGGCAGGTCCGAGAGCGCGAAGACATTGACGTGAGGCGACTGTACCGACGCCTGGCGCCACGGATTGGCCGCAATAATGCGCTGTACCGGACAGCGTCCGTGGCTAGAGACTCTGGTCAGCGTAAAGAGTGGGTTGAAAAGCAGCTTCTAGGGATACATGTCGAGGCGCCTGGTCGGCTTGGGCACACGAGAGAGTCAGGCGCGGAGCGTTGGCAAGAAGGGACGCGCACGATAGCGAGCGCATATTCAAAGCAGGCTGGCGTAGCAAATGGAAGAGATACATTACCGAATTCCATCCGCGAGACGCTATTGAAGCGGCAGGGGTCAACCATTGTCGCGCGCCTCTTGGATATTTTCAAGTTAGCGGGCTGGCAGCCGGATGCGTTTTTCACACAGGGCGACGCGGTGAAGTTGGGAAAGCGATACGGTCTGAGTAGAAAGAGCGTCCTACAAGCGTTGACAGGGGACCTGAGCACTTACGACGGGCGGCATATTATCAGTAGAAGATATGTAGAATACCTGGACATTGGGGGACTTAAAGGGCGGGGACGCGGGCGCCCGCTGGAGTTGGCGTATCAGGCGCCGTCGGTGGCGAGGCTTCTGAGCGTGCTGAATGTGGCTCGGACGCCTGGCGATCGCTTGTATGTCGAGGATGTAAGAACTGCAAGGGCATATCGTTTGGCGGTGCATCGGGAGTATATTCGCCGGTTGTCACCGCGGTCGTCTTTACCGGTGTTGGCGGCTCGCCTGGGTGTGAACGAGCGGACGATCCGCCGATACAATCGCGCGCTGCAAGTGCGGTTGACAGCTTGTGTGGGCCGTTTGGCGTTGAGGCGCGAGACGCTTGCTTGCTTGCCGCAGCGGGGCTGGCGCGTTGGCAGCAATACGACGAATGGTGTTTGGTTGGAAACGGACGATGGGAGGCGGTTGCCGGCTTGGCGGAATATTGGAGCTAAGTTAATAAGGGATGCGGAGCGTGAGGCGGCGATCTGTGTTAGACGCGCTTCAGTCTATAGTTTGGATGCGGAAGCGCGGCCTGCGGTTCAATTCGAGCCTATGTCGCTGCGTCAGCTTTCGCGTTTGCTCATAATGCGAGACCAAGCGCCTGGGAAGGACGGTTTAGTGTCTCGGCTGAGGCAAGCGTTTGAGGGCGCTCGGGAGCGCGCGGCCGCGGTGCGATATGAAAAGGTTCAGCTGACCTTTGACAATGTAGCCGAGCGAATAGCGGAAGACAAAGTGGCGGAGACGATCAGCGGTTACTTGTTGGCGCGGGACGGGTCGGGGCTGGAAGTGCGCCGTCCGGCGCGCCGGGGCATTGCGTATCGGATGCTGAAGGAGTATGGCAGCGGGAATGTATATTTGGCATTGCGCAGCTCATATAAGGAGGTAGTGATGTCGTTGGCTCGCCACGCCTTACGGGCTGACGATGCGGAGGCCGGATTGGAGTGGTTGGCGCGGGGCTTGGCTGGAGCGTGAGGGTCGCGCGAGCGGCGTCAGCTGGTTGACGTGAAAGGGGCGCAGTTACCGTTACACATGTAACGGTTCTTCTGTCGGGTGAGCGGGCGCATCGAGCGATGCGCTTTTTGTTTTGCTGGTTGTGAGCTGAAGTGGGGTGGACGCCTTAGCCGGCAGATTCGTCGATGTCCGCCATGAGACGGAGCAGCTGTCTGATTTCAGCTTCGATCAGTTTGCGCAGCTTGGGCCGGTTGTGGATATCGGGCGAGTTGATCTCTTTGCGGAGTTTGTTGCGCCATTGGGTGGCGTCGGCTGCCAGGCGCGTAAGCGCGTCCTTCTTGCGCTTGCTTCGGGGAACCGTTACACGAGTAACGGTATCGAGGGCAGAGCGCATTTTTCGCAGCTCGCCTTCGCTCAGGTCTTCGTCATCGCCCTTGCGCCAGAGCTCGGCGGGAAGGCGCAAAAGCGCGCGATACTGACGCAACTGCCCGGCATCGGACAAGCCCATGGCGTTGAGCAGCCGCTCGCCCTGGCCGCGCGGGATACGCCAGCTAGACCCATCGGCGACTTGCGCGTAAAAAGCCTGCTCGCTATCGCAAGCGCCCAGATTGCGGAAATTGTGCCAGCCGTGCAAATCCATCAAGAGCAGCGATAGCTGTCGCGCGCGGCTGATCGCGTTGAGGTTGTCGCGCGCGTTGTTTTCACTCGCTTGGCGCCAGACATCGACCTGCGTGACGATGCGAGCCGGGATGCGCGACCAGTTGACGACTGTGCCATCGGGTCGTTTGTCGCCATCGCCAAACTTCCAATACAGTATGTGATAGGCGAGCCAGCGCCGTTCGCCCGTTTCGATTTCGTAATGGTCGTCGTGCTGCACGAGGCTGATAGGATTGGACAAGCCGTCGCGGCGGATGCTCGCGGCTAAGTCAATCAGCTTCATCAGGGCGTATTCTTTGCTGGCGGCTATTGAGCTGGCTGGCGTTGATTCCCCGTCTTGGCTTTCGGCGCGTTCACCGCGGTCGGTCGCCTTGCCCATGAGGAAGCTGAGGATGTCATACTCCTTCTGCCCCTTCTCGAGCCCCACTTCAATGATCCAGCGCTCGAAAATGTCTACGATATTTGTGGCCTGCAGCGCGAAGATATCGGTTATGTCGTGAGGAATACTGTAACGCGGTTGGATGGAATTTGGCTGAATCTCATGGATGCTGACCGCTTCAATTGGCTGGAATTCGCTATCTGCGGCCGCGATCTCTAGACCTAGTTCTCCCAAGCCAAAACCGATAGCATCGGCTGTTTTGGCGTCCAGCGTATTGGGATTGGAGAATAGCAGGTTTTCTTCGTCTTGTATTTTGCGTCGCCGTTCACGACTGCTCATACATCCGTTCCTCCAACTGCTCTACCAGGCGCCAGGCGTCGTCGGCGGTGCCGCTGCTGGGGGCAAGCGAGAAGACGGTACGGCGCGCGCTCGCCACTTCGGTCCAGATCGTGCGCACGGGAAGCGGCTTCCACACCAGACTGCCGAAGGTATCGTGCAGGCGGCGCAGATTGTCCTGATGCTCGAGGGTCCGGCCCCGGTACATCGTCGGCACCACCCCGAGGACTTTGATATCATTCAAATTGTATTGCTGGCGAATCGGGCTGAACTGGTCTTTGTGCGTCAAGCTTTCCCGCAGACCATCAAAGCTCCAGGCTTCGCATTTTGTCGGATAGATGATGCCGTCAGTGGCCATGTAAATCGAAGAGTGCAGCAGAGACGGCGTCGGCGATGTATCAAAAAACACAAAATCAATTGCGTTGCGCAATTGATTGAATCGCTTCAAAACGGTGAAAGCATCGGATATGTTGCCAGCGATGCTCCGCGTCTCGATGTTTGAAGGCACGACCAGCAACTGACCAACAGTGCTGTTGGCTTCGTCCGGTACGTTGAAGCGCTCCGCCGGCACCGGGCGCAACACCTTCTGAAAGGGCGCGTTGCGTACGATCAGATCGTAAAAGCCAGGCTCCTTCGCCAAGCCGAATGCAATCGTGGCATGTCCCTGAGGATCGGCATCAACCAAGATAACGCGTTTGCCCTTAATGGCCAGACCAGCAGCCAAATGGGTAGCCAGGGTCGTCTTGCCAACCCCGCCTTTTTCGTTCAGAAGAGTGATGATTTTCATGACGCTTCACCCATTTATTCAAGCCCGTACGTCCGGTCTATCGAATATCGATAGCCGGTAACGCCGTTGTGGAAAGTGTGTACATCCTTACGAAAAATGCCTTCGTCCACCAATTTGTCCATCATATCGATCAGGTGCGGCGTCTTCTTCCGATTCAGCCGATTGACGATCTCGGTACGCGTCAACGGCTGCGCGCTGCGAGCGACAATATCAATCATCAATTGGCGAGTCTCGGACAGGGGACGGTGATCTTGGGACATAAGCTAGCAGACTCCGTCATTAAACTGTATAGATACAATGCAATTGTAGCGTGAATTGTCGGATTGCGCAAGAGAAAAGGTTCAATTTGTTAGAATCTGTTACCGAACGCTAGAGGAGGACAAGAGCAAGTTATGCCTGCCCAAGGAGACGCCGCCTGAATAGAACAGATGTGCAACCATGGGTTCGGCATCGTTGCGCCGATGGATAATATCGCAGTCGGCGCGCTGTCGCCATATAATCATGAAGGTGAATCAGTTGGAGATGGGCGGATGATCCTGGCTGACAAGGAATCGATTGCATTGACCGAGGCGCAGATGGCGGTAGCGCGGGCGCCGCTGGATGGCAAGACTTGGCTGGAGGGCATTGCCAGCAGTGGAAAAACGAGCGCCGGGGTGGCGCGCGTATTGCATCTGTTGGAACGGGGCGCGCCAGCCGAGTCGATCCTTATTTTCGTACCGCACCGTTCGCTGGCGCAGCCTTACATCACGGCGTTACGCGCGCAGAATGACTATCGAGGCGGGCACGTCTCGGTGGCGACCATCGGCAGCCTGGCTCAGCAGATGGTGGATATGTTTTGGTTTCTCGTGGCGGACGCTGCCGGCTTTAAACATCCGCGCGATCTGCCAATTTTCCTCCGCTTGGAATTGGTGCAATATTTCATGACCCGCGCCATCGAGCCGCTTGTCGATGAAGGGGATTACTTCGCTAGCGTGAGGATAGATCGGCCGCGCCTGTACAGCCAAATTGTTGACAATATGAATAAAGCGGCGCTGGTCGGCTTCCCTATCAGCGAGATCGGTTCGCGGCTGAAATCGGCGCTGGCCAGCGGCGTGGAGCAGGCGCATATTTTTGAAGACGCGCAGACCTGCGCCCTGGCTTTTCGCCGCTATTGTCTAAGCCATAATTTGCTTGACTTCTCGTTGCAGCTGGAGGTTTTTCGCGATCATGTTTGGGAGACGCCACAGGCTCGGCAATACCTGCGCGGACGCTGCAAACATCTGATTGCCGACGGCGTGGAAGAAGACAATCCCGCTTCTCATGCCCTGCTTGGCGATCTATTGGAAAGCTGCCATTCGGCGCTGATCATCTACGACAGCGATGCCGGCTTCCGGCGTTTTCTGGGCGCGGATCCGGCTAGCGCGCGCCGCCTGGCCGACCGCTGCGATGTGCGGGCGGCGCTGGATGAATCCTTGGTGAGCGGGAGAGCGGTGAAGGCGCTCGGCTCTCAATTGGCGGCGCAGCTGAGCCCCTCACTCGCTGCGGCGGCCGGCGCCGATCCACGGCCCGCGCTGATTACCGAAGCGCATCGTTACCATCCGGAAATGGTGGACTGGGTCGCGCGGCAGGTTGACATGCTTGTTGGCCAGCGCGATGCATCGCCGAATGACATTGTGATTCTGGCGCCATTCATGTCAGACGCGCTTCGCTTCGGCTTGGCTGATGGCTTGCGGCAACGCGGGATCCCAGTGCGCTCGCATCGGCCTTCGCGGGCGCTGCGCGACGAACCGGCCGCCCGCACCTTGCTGACGCTGGCGCGGCTGGCGCATCCGCATTGGGAACTGCCGCCGACCGATTTCGATATCGTTTTCGCCTTGATGGCCGCAATCAGAGATCTCGATATGGTGCGCGCCAAGCTATTGTGCGAGATGCTGTATCGGCACGGTCGTTTGCTGCCCTTCGACGAAGTGCGCGCCGTTGCGATGCAAGAACGCATTACATTCGCTCTGGGTGAGCGATATGATCGACTGGCCGCATGGGTAAATCGTTACATCAATGGCGAGCGCGCCGATGCCATCGATATATTCTTCCGGCGTCTCTTCGGCGGATTGCTGTCGCGCGCCGGCTTCGGCTTTCACGATGATGTTGATGCCGGGAATACCGCCCAGAACCTCGTCGATTCCGCCCGTGGTTTCCGCTGGTCGCTTGACTTTTTTAGCCGCTATGATGAGGAAATCGATCTGGGGCTGGATTATGTCAAAATGGTGGACCGCGGCGTCATCGCCAACTTTTATCTGCGCGACTGGATCGCTGATGCCGACGAGGGGGTGCTGATCGCGCCGGCTTATACTTTCTTGCTGAGCAATCGCCCGGTGGATTACCAGTTTTGGCTGAACATCGGCAGCGAGGGCTGGTCGCGCCGGCTGTATCAGCCCTTGACCCATCCCTACGTTTTGAGCCGTGCTTGGCTCCCCGGCGCGGTATGGACCGAAGACGATGAACAGCGCGTGAGCCGCGAGACACTCGGGCGGCTGCTGCTGGCTTTAACGCGCCGCTGTCGCAAAGCGATATACCTGGGCTACAGCGAGCTCAGCGAAAGCGGTTACGAGCAGCGCGGTCTGCTCTTGGAGACGATCCAAGGTCTGCTGCGGCGCCTTGCGCGGGAAGAGCGGCATGTTTAAGCCGCGGCCCAAACAAGCTGAGGCGCTGGCTTATCGGCGCGGTTATATGGGCGTGGCCGCTGTGCCCGGCAGCGGGAAGACAGCGACCCTCTCTTATCTGGCGGCGCAGCTGCTAGCCGAGGCGGACTTCGCGGAAGGGCAAGAGATTCTAATTGTCACATTGGTGAATACAGCTGCTGCGAACTTCGCGCGGAGTCTCAATGAGTATGTAAAGGGGGACGGGCTGCTGCCAGGTTACGGCTATCGGGCGCGCACCTTGCACGGCTTGGCGAACGATATCGTCCGCGGCAAGCCAACAGCCGCCGGGCTTGATGACCAGTTCACAATCGTTGATGAACGCGAGAGCAACGCGATTCTGGCGGAGGCGGTTGATGCCTGGGCGCGCCGGTATCCAGAGGCGCCCGATGCCTACCTTGCGCCCGAGTTTGTGGACAAGGGTCACTATCGCACTCAGAAGTGGGCTGAGCAGCTGAGCGAGACGGCGCGGAATTTCATCAAGCAGGCAAAAGACAATCTGCTGACGCCCCTTGATGTCGGCAAGCTGCTTGACGCATATCCGGGCGAGCTGCTGCTGGCGGAGATCTGCGCCGAAATCTACAGCGATTATGATCGCGCCTTGGCTTATCGCGGGGCGGTCGATTTCCAGGATCTGATTCGCCTGGCTTTGAAAACGCTGCGGCAGGAGCCAGCCTATCTGGCGTCCCTGCGGCAAAAGTGGGTCTTCATCTTGGAGGACGAGGCGCAGGACAGCTCGCGGCTGCAAGAAGACATCCTGGGTGAGCTGGCGGGGGAGGGCGGCAACTGGGTGCGCGTTGGCGATCCCAATCAAGCGATCTTCGAGAGCTTCACCACTGCCGACCCCAAGTTTCTGCGCGAGTTTATCGCCGCCGCTGGCGTTGACGGGCGCGAGCTGCCCAACTCCGGGCGCAGCACGCGCAGCATTCAAAGGCTGGCGAATCAGTTGATCGCCTGGTCGCTTGAGCATCCGCATCGGGCGATCCGCCAACGCATGCCGCTAAGCAAACCGTACATTCTGCCGACGCCGGCCGGCGATCCGCAGCCCAACCCACCCGACGATCCGACGGCGGTGGTATTATTCGCGGAAGCCTACAGCGCGGCAAAAGAAGCGCTAATGGTGACGGAATCTTGCAAGCGCTGGCTGGCGCGGAACCCCGAAAGCACGGCGGCGATCCTGGTGGCGCGCAACACGCGCGGCTCGGAGATCGTAAAGTTCTTGCGACAAGCCGGAGTGCCATACGTCGAGAATCTCAATAGCAGCTCATCGACGCGCGCGGTTGTGGGCGCCTTGGCGCGCGTATTGGCGTACTTGGCTGATCCGAAGAGCGCGGGCAAGCTGGCGGAAGCCTACCGCGTGTGGCGGCGCGATGACCGCGCTGATCCCGCGGCGGCTGCCGAAATCAAAGCGGCGTCTGAGGCGCTGAAGCGAATCAAGCAAGTGGAGGACCTGGTCGCGCCCCGCTTGAGCGATTGGCTTGAAGACCGGATTGCGGAAAACGGCGACGAGGGACAATTCGCCGACTTAACAGCTTTTCGCGAGCAAGTGGGCGCATGGCTGCGCGCGGCCGAGATGCCCATTGACCAGTTGATTCTGACGATCGCCGGCGACATATTCCGCGATGTGAACGAGATCGCGACGGCGCACATGGTCGCGCTTTACCTGGCGCGCCTGGCGCAGACTCATCCGTTGATGCGTTCGCCGGAATTTGCCGCCGAGCTATACGATATCGCCAGCAACCGACGCCGCTTCACCGGCTTGAGCGATGACGAAGGGCAATTCGACCCGGACGCGCACAAGGGGGTAGTGACCGTGACTACGCTGCACAAAGCCAAGGGGCTGGAGTGGGATCGGGTGTACTTGATCTCGGCCAACAATTACGATTTTCCCTCTGCCGAGCCCAACGACAGCTTCATCGGCGAAAAATGGTTCATCCGCGATGACCTCAATTTGTCCGCTGAGGCGCTGGCGCAATTGAAAGCGCTGCATGACGCGAGCGGATATATTGAGAGCGCCGCCAGCCTCAACGCCCGCATCGAATACGCGGCCGAGCGCCTGCGCCTGCTCTACGTCGGCATCACGCGGGCGCGTAAAGCCTTGACCATCACCTGGAATACGGGAAGAGGGACGGCGACAGAAGCGACGCCGCTGCTGGCATTGCGCACCTGGTGGGAAGGCGAGCGAGAGAAGGAGATGACGTGTGAGCCTCAACGCTGATTTCGCCTTCACGCAGGGCAGCCTGGGTGATTTTGCCGCTTGCGCCCGCCGCTTCGAGCTCCGCTACATCAAGCGCATGCGCTACCCGGCGCTGGAAGTGGACGATCCCTTGCAATTCGAGGAGCGGACGCGCCAAGGCGCGCGCTTCCACAAGCTGGTGCAGCAGCATCTCTTGGGCGTGCCGGCGGAATTGCTGACGGCTTCGCTCGCGGATGATGAAGAACTGGCGCGCTGGTGGGCGAATTATTTGGCGCATGGCTTGATCGATCTGCCGGAGGCGCGTCATCCCGAAATCACCTTGCAGGCGCAGCTCGCCGGCCGCCGGCTGGTGGCGACTTACGACTTGCTGGCGCTGGCGCCGGACGGACCCGCCGTCATCATCGATTGGAAGACTGGCGCGCGTGTACCGTCACAATCGGACTTGCGCGGGCGGATGCAGACGATCGTCTATCGTTACGTGCTGGCGCAAGCGGGCGCCCATCTATACGCCGGCGAGAGCATACCGCCGGAACGCATCCGCATGGATTATGTCTATGTAGCGCGCGGCGGAGAGCGGATAAGCTTCAAATACTCGACGGCGCGGATGCGCGAAGATGAGGCGCTGCTGTCGCAAATGATTTCGGCGATAGCGTATGCTGACGGATTTCCGCTGACCGATGACCTGCGGCGCTGCCGCTTTTGCAGTTACCGCTCGCTCTGTGACCGCGGCGAGGCTGGGCGGCTGGAAGATTTTGATCTGGACGAAGTTGAGGATGAAGCCGAAGAGATATTGACGCTGGATTTTGACCAGATCGCCGAGATTGAGTTTTAGATACGTCACTCCGGCGCAAAGCGGCGACGATGAACCCAATGGCAAATTCTCGCGTAGAATCTCGGCGCGCTCGCGTCAACCTGCCGCCCTCGCCGGTAAAGCCTTGTTGACCACTTCGTCAGTATTGAGCGACACGTTTGAGCAAAGGAGAACATGATGAAAATCGACCGCGTCCGCAGCTTGCATGTCAGCGCCGAATGGGATTACCACGAGCCGCTCGGCGAAGCCCATCTCTCCCGGCCCGAGAGCATCTATAGCGATCTTGAAGCGCGCGTGCCGAGCTGGCCCGTGAATGATGTATCCAGCGGACCGCCGTACGCCGTTGACGCGCACTTTCTGCTCATCGATACCGATGAGGGCGTGAGCGGCATCTGCGGGCCCGTCGGCGACGAAGATATCGCCATCATCAATCGCACCTTCGTCGACATCCTCATTGGTGAGGATCCGCATGCGATTGAACGCATCTGGGACAAGATGTACCGCCACTCAATCCACGGCCGCAAAGGCAGCCCGATGATGGCGCAGAGCAAGGTCGATCTGGCGCTTTGGGACCTCAAGGGCAAGCTCTTGAACGCGCCGGTTCATCAATTGCTGGGCGGGCCGAGCCGGGCGAAAATCCGCGCATACGCCTCCATGCTGGGTTACTCGGTCGATCCGCTAAAAGTGGTCGAGCGGACGCGGCAATTCCTGGCGCAGGGCTTCACCGCCTTCAAATGGTTCCTGCCCTGCGCGCCCAAGGATGGCGAGCCCGGCATCCGCCGAAACCTCGCGGTCATTCGGGCGGCGCGGGAGGCGGCGGGCCCCGATGTCGATCTGATGTTTGACGCCTGGAGCAGTTGGAATGTGCCCTACACACTGCGCATGATCGAACTGTCGCGCGAGTATCGCCCCTACTGGTTTGAGGAGCCGGTGCTGGCGGATTTGATCCCGCAATATGCCGAGCTGCGGGAGGAAGCGCGCGGCGTCTTCATCAGCGGCGGCGAGCACGAATACACGCGCTGGGGCGTCAAGGCATTGCTGGACGCGCGCGCGGTCGATGTGCTGCAAGCCGATGTGACCTGGGCTGGCGGGTTGAGCGAGATGACGAAGATTTGCGCCTTGGCTTCAGCCTACGACATCCCGGTGATCCCGCATCACGGCGGCTGGCCCTCGACCCATCTGATCGCTTCGCAGAGCTTGACGGCGTGCCCCATGCAGGAGTGGTTGATTCAGTATGGCCGCGCGCCCAACGTCTTCTACAAGCACAAGCTGAATCCGGTAAATGGGCATATCGAAGTGCCGAATACGCCCGGGCTGAATATGGATCTGGCGGATGAAGGCTTGACCCTGCTCGAGGAGCGGGCGCTGACGGGCTGATGACGGGGCAGCGGCGTCCACGCAGGGAATGGCGGGAGGCGGCGCCGGCAGCTGTCCCCGCTTCGCTCGCCGAATTCGTCGGCGGGCATGACTTGGTGGCGCAGTATCTGGCGCGTAAAGGCATCACTTCGATTGCCGGGGCGCAGCGCTTCTTGTCGCCGCGCAAGTACAGTCCGGCGTCTCCCGAAGAACTGCCCGATATTGAGCGCGCCGTCGAGCGGCTGGGGCGCGCCATCCGTGACCGCGAGCGCATCCTCGTCTGGGGAGACTTTGATGTCGACGGCCAGACTTCGACCGCGCTGCTGTATTCGGCGCTGAACCGGCGGGGCGCGCGCGTAAGTTATCATGTGCCGAATCGCTTCAGCGAGGGGCACGGCATTCATCCGCCGACCCTGAAGCGAAAGCTCGATGATGGCGTCGATCTCCTTCTGACCTGCGACACCGGCGTCAGCGCCCACGACGCCATCAACTACGCGGCGAGCCGCGCGGTAGATACGATCGTCACCGATCATCATACCTTGCCCGAGACGCTGCCGGATGCCGTCGCCCTAATCAATCCGCGCCGCTTGCCCGCTGGACACCCCTTGCTTGAGCTGCCCGGGGTCGGCGTCGCCTACAAACTCATCGAGGCGCTAAACGGCGGTGATGACGCCGACCGCCTGCTCGACTTGGCAGCGCTGGGCATCGTCGCCGATGTCATGGCGCAGGTGGATGACACGCGTTATCTCTTGCAGCGCGGCTTGGAGAGACTGCGCGAGAATCAGCGGCTGGGCTTGAAGGCAATTTTGGAGCGGGCGGGGATAGCGGCGGCAGAGCTCAACGAAAGCGACATCGGCTTCGCGATTGCGCCCCGTTTGAATGCGCTGGGGCGGCTTGATGACGCCAACGCGGCGGTCGAGCTGCTGACGACTGACGATTGGGGGCGGGCGCGGATTCTGGCGAATTTGCTGGAGGGCTTGAATCAGCGGCGGAAGTTCTTGTCGAATCAGGTATACGAATCGGCGATCGCGCAGATTGAAGCCGCGCCCTGGCTTTTGGATTATGCGGCGCTCGTGCTTAGCCACGACGATTGGCACAGCGGCGTAATCGGCATCGTGGCTGGACGTCTGGTCGAAGAGTTCGGCATACCGGTCGTGCTGATAGCGACGCCTGATGAAACCGGGCGCGGCTCTGCGAGGTCGGTGGCGAGTGTAGATATTACAGCGGCTTTGCGGCGCGCCGCGAGCCACTTGGGGCGTTACGGCGGGCATAGTATGGCGGCCGGGCTGAGCTTGCCGGCCGAGCGGGTTTTCCAATTTCGGCGCGCGCTCTCGCGGGCGGTCCGCGAAAGTGCTGGCGACGCGCCCATGACGCCGATGCTGGCGATTGATGGCTATCTCGCCTTGGCGGACATCTCGCTGGGGCTAACCGCTGATATCGAGCGTCTGGCGCCCTTCGGCAATGGCAATCCGCCCTTGACCCTGGCGACGCGAAACCTAAAACTGGCAAGCCGCCGCGGGCTGGGACGGCGCGGCGAGCATCTGCAAGTGGAGGTCGAAGATGAGCAGGGGCGGCGGCAGCGGGTCATCTGGTGGCGGGGCGCAAGCGCAGACTTGCCGCGCGGGCGCTTCGATCTCGCTTATACCTTGCGAACCAGCGTCTACAAGGGGGAGCGTGAAGCGCTGGTCGAGTGGCTGGATTATCGTCCGCTCAGCGGGGCGCCGATTGAGCTTGAGCGCGAGGCGTCCACTTACGAACTGGTAGACAAGCGCCAGAGCGCGGAGCCGTATGCCGACCTGGCAAAGGCACGTAGCCGCTTTCCCGGCGCGCTGGTCTGGGCGGAGATGGAAGAGATTGACGGCGCGGTTGATCGACTGGCGCTGCGGATGAGCGAGACCTTGATCGTCGCGACGGTTCCGCCAGCGGCCGAGGTTTGGGCGGCGGCGCTGGCGACGGTGAATCCTGAACGGCTGGTCTTGTTTGGTTTGCGCCCGGACGCAGAGACGACGCGGGTTTTTCTGGCGCGTCTGGCGGCTTTGGTCAAATATGCCGTTAATCAACGGGATGGGGCTGCCGGGCTTGAGGCGCTGGCGGCGGCGCTGGGGGAGCGCGAGCGCAGCGTCCAGGTGGGATTGCAAGTGCTGCGCGCACTGGGTAAACTCAATTATCAGGTGCATGCGAGCGGCGAATATCGGATGAGATTGGCTGATGCCGCGCCGAACGATCAACTGGCGGCGCTGCAAAATCGGCTGCGGCTGCTGCTGCAGGAGACGCGCGCCTATCGCAACTATTGGCTGACGATGAAGATACAGGAATGAGGCTATGGCTTACGAACAATCAGTATCATGGTGGTGCATCGCAAGGGAAAACACCGACTTGGTCGATATGCTGCAGACATGCAAAGCGATCGGCTATACGGCGATGGAACTGGTTCCGGTGGAGCAGTTCGCGCTCGTGCGGGATCATGGAATGAAGATCGCGACTCATGGACTGCACTGGGGAATACCGGTCGGCATCAACGATCCGGCGAATTGGGACGATATCAAGCGGCAGGCGGATGCCAACCTGAAACTGGCTGTCGAATGGGACATCCCCTACCTGATCGTCTTCAGCGGCAATCGCGAGGGCATGGATGACGAGCGCGGCGCCGAAAACGCAATCAAACACCTGGAGCTGCTGGCGCGCGATGCCGAATCAGCCGGCATCGTCCTGATACTCGAATTGCTCAACAGCAAGGTGAACCACCCGGATTATATGTGCGACCGAACCGCGTGGGGCGTACAGGTGGTATCGGCGGTGGATTCGCCCAACGCCCGCCTGTTGTACGACATCTATCATATGCAGGTGATGGAGGGCGATGTCATCCAGACGATCCGCGACAACCATCAGTGGTTCGCCCATTATCACACCGCGGGCGTGCCCGGCCGGAATGAAATCGACGAGACGCAAGAATTGTATTATCCCGCCATCTGCCGCGCGATCGCCGAGACCGGCTTCGACGGCTATGTCGGTCAAGAATTTGTGCCGCTCGGCGATTGGAAGGCGGCTATGCAGTACGCTTATGACGCCTGCAACGTAGATTAATTGATTATGTCTGGGCAATACAAGATTCGACGAAATAACCAAGACGATTTTTCTGACCGCAAGACGGGCTACAACATAGCCAAGAGGGGCGGTGGCTGCTTAGAAAACATTAAGTCATGTCTCGGTCTTATAATCCTGCTAACACTGTGTGGTCTCATCATAGTTGCCTTTACAGATGCACAGAACGCACAAGCACTAGATGATTCTTGTTTTCCACACAAAACTCTCTACACAGTCGCGCGAGTGGAATTAAGGGATGGCGATTCACGCTTCGCCAAAGAATTAGAGAAGACAAGAGTAAACAAAACGTACACAGTGGTTAGATCATATACGGACTGGTTATTTGGCTCGTGCTGGATTCAAACTACTCGTGGGTGGCTACTGCGCCGCCCTACGGGGAGCGTCATAAAACCTGGAGCCCCTCCTGCTCAGCAAACAGACAGCACATCGGCAACACATACCACGACGACCTCACCAAGTTGCTACTCATCCAGCAAAGCATACATCACAGGCACGATGAATATCCGTTCTGGGCCCTCAACTGAAAATAGCAAAGTAGGAAGTGCAAGCCTGGGCGATTCGTTCACTGTATCACAATCCCAACGTGAAGGAGATTATTGTTGGCTCAAGATTGGTAAAGGCTGGATAGCCCAAACGGGTCGTGTGCAATCAACGAAGCCTGCCGTAAAGCCTTCAAGCGACCTGCCGCCAATAGAAGGCAGTGAATTGTTCAGACAGCACGTAATCGAAGCGTTTGAATTCCTTCGCACTAAATCGCCCAAGTGGTTCGATTATACTACGCCCAAAATCCGCAAAGTTGTTGAATCGAGTTCGTCAAACGGGGCGGTTGGGTGGGTTACGCTAGCGAACCGCAACGCAAACCACGCAACAGTCTCGATACGTGGCAACAGCATCCTAGAGGAGGGAGGCTGGCCGCTGTATGCCGTACTGGTTCACGAGGCTTGCCACATCCATCAATGGAACGATGGGAAATACCAAAAAAGTAAATGGTTTAGTATCGACGGCGAGGATGAAAGAGAATGCTTTGGAGTACAGGCCCAAGCCATGTCGGAGATAGTCCCAAATGACCCGCTTATCCCCGTGACCAGGTGCTTCGCTAAGAAATACCCCTACCAGTACGTTTGCCGTGGAATTCAGTAGCTAACGAGGTTGTCATGTGTGAGTTTAAGTTAGCAACCGTTGATGTATTTGCGGCGATGTGTGTAATCGTGCCGATTGCGTTTGTATTTCATGCTTTGATATGGGAAGTCGGAAAGATAAGACGTCCTGACCAAAGCGGAGCAGAACTTTCGCGTCGGCGGTTATTTTGGTGCTTTGTAGCCGTTGCGTTGATGATGCTTGCAGGACAATTTCAGAACGCTTGCGAGACTCTTGAATGGCAAATCGTATTTCTGATGATTTGCTCAGTGGGATTGTGGGAGGCAATCTTTTTCATGCTTGAGCCACCTGAGCGCAAACCACGAAAGACAGATAAAGGTCACGCACAATACGCTAACATCGTAAGGCATCAAGGGGCGCATCCGAAACCACAGGGTCGCAGATGGGTAAAGTAAAGTCACTTGCTATCACTGCCCAAATGTGCTGTAATTTCAGTAGTTCAAAGGGATTCGCCATGACTGAAAAGACTCAACAAAACACTGATATGTAGTTCCTCAATATTGCCATGCTCAGTACGATCCCCGATGCGGGAAGCGCCGCAGCAGCCCGGTGGGCTTGCGATATTGCTGCAGCAGGGCGATTCCACTGACGATAACAATCATGCCGATCAGCATCGTGCCAGTAATCTCTTCGCCCAGGAGCAGGACGCCGCCGATGCCGGCCACAATCGGAATGATGTACGTTGTCATCACCGCCGGCGTGGCGCCGAAGCGCTTGATATTGTAAAAGGACAGCAGCAAGCCGAGGAAGGTGCCCACAACCGCCGAGTAGATCAGCGCCAGGACGCCGGCGCCGTCAACCGCGCTGAGGTCAAAGCCGACGGTCAAGAGCGAGAAGGGCGTCACCGCCAGCGCCGTGGTGAAGATGCGGATGCTGCCGACATCGTAGGCGTCATAACCGCGCAGGTATTTTCGCGCGTAAATGATCATCACCGCGCTGAAGACCATCGCCACTAAAACGAGCAGGTAGCCGGTCGGTGCCGCGCCGGTCGCGTCCGGCAAGCCATCCTCGCCGCTCAAAGCCAGCAGCAGGGCGCCGCCCAGCGCCAGCGTGACGCCGAAAGCCTTGCGCCGATTGAGCAGCTCGTCCGGCAGAATGAAATGCGCCAGGCAGACGGTCAGCGCCGGTCCAGTCGCCAGCAGCAAGGACGTTACGCCGCTCGATTGATATTGCAGCGCGCTAATCACACAGACCATTGGTACGGCAGTGCCGAAGACGCCGAGCAAACCGGCGCGCTTCCATACTTCAATATCGCGCGGCAAACGGCGGCCAGTGACAATGGCGTAGACCAACAGCGCCATCCCGCTGGATATGATCATGCGAATGCCGATATAGGTCGTAGGTTCGAACTGACCCAAGCTGAAGCGGGAAACTACCATCGACGAGCCGAAGAAAAAAGCGAGCAGTGCGACATAGGGTAGGGCGGCGATATTCAATAGGGGCTTCCCCGCGTGGATGAGCGAACAGGCGGGGAGTTTACAGCAGAAGGTCAGGCAATGTAATGGGGAGAAAATCGCGGGGGCAGTGTGTTATGCGGAAGTTTATGCGCGATGGCGCTTAAACCAGCGAGAACAGCGCATCAAGCTCCAGCCTGAAGCCGGGCAAGCCGGGCTGTCCGTCAAGAGCGCCGCCTGTGCCGACTGTTTCGCTAATCGTCTTCCCGTTTTCCAGGCGCCAGGTCTCGGCGGTCTTTTCGTCCGGGTTCACGAGCCAGACCAGTGCCGTGCCATTTTGCAAATAAACTTCGGCTTTGCGCCGTAGTTCGGGCAATGTGTTGCTCGGCGACAAGACCTCAACAGCTAAGTCCGGCATCACCGGCACGAAGCGCTTTGGAAAAGGTTGCGGCGCCCTATCGCGATGAACAAAACCGACATCTGGTCCAAGCAGCGTTGATCGGGAATCTGGCGGGTGGTAGCCGGTTTCTGTGGTTATGCGCCCCAGCTCTCGCTCAAGTACGTATGCCCAAAGAAAATGCGCAATTAATGAGGCTATTAGACCGTGCTCACCTCCAGGTCGTGACATGAAAAGCAGTTCTCCGTCGATAAGATAAAAGAACTTGTTCTCGTTCTCCGGCAATTGTGACAACCGCCAAGCATCGTCAATGGTGTAAACTCGGTCTCGGACGATCATCTTCGCCCTTCCTTTCCGATTCCGTCACTCCGCATTATAGTCGACAGCGATCAGAGATCAAAAGAATCCATTTCATTTGCAAACCTCGCTCTAATGGCGCCTAGGCAATCAGATCACAGCCGTCGGCGCGGCGCCGTGTAGGCCGCGGGCGTCTCCATCTCATCCATCCAGCGCGCGAATTTGGCGTGCATCATTTGGCAAACATCGGGCCGCTCTTCCGCCAGATTGCGCTGATGCCCCGGGTCATTAATCGCGTCGTACAGTTCGATCGGCTCGCCCTCGAGCGCGAAGAGGAAATCCCATTCGCCATCACGAATTGTGCTTGGCGACACCTCAACCACGACGCGTTCGCTGTCGTCAACGATGAGCGTGGTGTTGCCAGCGGTATCGATCAACGATTGCGATGTGACCACGATATCATGCAGCCGGTCGACCTCGCCCCGCGCCAGCGGCAGCAGCGAACCCGCCTGCACGCGCGCGGGAGCGTCGATGCCCGCCAGTTCCAGCATGGTCGGCATGATATCGGGGATGCTGACCAAGCCCGATATCCGTTGATGTTCGTAACCGGGGATTTTGGCGAAGAGCGGAACGTGGCTGATTTCGTTGTGTTTTGGCGTCCGGTACGAGATCGCGCCTTGCTTGAAGCGCGCCATCGCCTCCATCACCGGAATCGTATTATCGGGCCAGCGGAAACGGCTCTTGCCGAAGATGCCAAACTCGCCGAAATAAAAGCCATGGTCGGAGACGAAGAAAATGGCGGTGTCCTCATAGACGCCGAGCGTTTTCAGTCGGTCAATCAACAAACCGAACCAGCGATCGACCATCGTGATTTCGCCCATGTAAGTCGCTTTGGCGATTTCGAGATCGCGCTCGCTATAACCGGCTTCTTCCCAATCCCAATAGGCGGGGTAAACCTGCTCGCCTTGGTAATCCGGCAGGTAGGGCTTGACGTAATGCGCCGGCGGATCCCAGGGTTCGTGTGGGTCCCAGGCGTCGATGTAGAGGAAGAATTTCTCTTCGTGATGCCGCTCAAGCCAATCCATCGCCGCTTTGAAAGTCTGCGGCGCGAAGCGATCATCTTCTTCCTTCCAGAGGCTGGTGACATCGGGGCGGCCCGAGGCTTCGCGCTGGCCGCGGATCCAGATGAAATCGTCAAAGCCGCGGTCGTAGCCATAGCCGTTGCGGATGAGAAAGGGATTGTCGCCGATGCCCATGGTTGTGTAGCCTGCTTTGGTCATCAAGCCAGCCAGCGTGATTTCATCCGGCGGCAGCGGACCCCAGGTCAAGTAGGTGAAGGTGAATCGTCCGGTGGCGATATCGGCGCGCGTAGGCACTGTGGGGAAAGAGGCGGCGTGGCAGTCGTCAAAGACGAGCGCTTCACCCGCGAATTGCGTCAGGTAGGGCGCGATCACACGCTGGCTGCCATAGCTGGGCAAATGGTCCGCTCTGAGCGTATCGGTGACGACGCAGATGATGTTCATGTTGCTACTCTCCTGGGTAACGATTCAAAACACTAACACCAAGCACAACGAGCAGGATTGAGTACACCGAGAAAACAGCTTAGACCATCTATGCAAGTATGAGACAATCCAGCCAAGTGAATGAGGTATTGAGAAGAACCCCCATGTTTGTGTGGGCGAGCTGGTAGCTCGCTCCTACTCACAGACGCGCCACACAGACGATTTCCCAATGGGGCTAGCCCTTCACCGCGCCAGACGCGAGCCCGCGGATCAGGTATTTCTGGAAGAAGATGATCACGACCAGGATCGGCAGCGTGACCGACACGGAAGCGGCCGCCGCCAGCGTGACGTGCCCCGGGTCTTCGCCGCCGGTGAATTGCGCGATGCCGACCGGCAGCGTCCAGTTGATCTGCGTCAGGATGCGCGCCAGCAGGAAATCGTTGTAAGCCAGCAGCAGGGTGAACAAACCGGTGGTGATGATGCCGGGCCACATGATCGGCACGATCACCGAGAGGAAGGACTTCAGGCGGCCGGCGCCGTCGATCATCGCCGCTTCTTCAATCTCGCGCGGTATCTCCATGAAGAAGCTGCGCAGCATCCAGATGGTGAATGGCTGATTGGTCGCGACCAGGCAGAGTATCAGCAGGATATGCGTATCGTACAAACCGGATAGCTGACCCAGGTAGTAGAAGGGCAGCACCAGCGCCATGCTGGGCAGCGATCGGAAAGCCAAGGCGATCACGAGAATGTAAACGGAAACGACATGCCGGAAACGCGCCAGCCCATAACCAGCCAGCGCGCCGATGCTCAAGGAGACGCATACCGTGCCAATCGTCACAATGACGCTGTTGATCAGGTAATCGTAGAACTCGGCTGTATTGACGATTTCCGGCAGCGCCAGCGCAACGATGACGCCGGCGAATATGCAGCCCATGTAAACGATTGAGTTGGGCGCCGGGAGGCGATTGGCTGATAGGGCGATGACGACCAGGATGAAGAAGATCAGGATCAGCGCCAAGCCATAAGGCGCGAACGCTTCCGGCGCCATATTCAGCCAGAGCTCCGAATAATTATCGCCAGTGGGTGAGAATACAAAGCGCGGGACGCGGGCGTTGGCGTCCTTCGGCAGCTTGATCGAGCTCATGATCGTCCAGGTGAACGGCAGGATGTTATACAGCGTGAAAAGAGCCAGCGCGATATAGATTATGAATCTAGCGATGGGATTGTCAGTCCGGGTCATTAGTCTTCCTCCGTCTGCTCGCGATAAGTCATGACGAGGAATGGAACCAACACGACAAAGATGCCGAGGACGGTGAGCACGCTCATGGCGTTGGCTTTGCCGAGCCGGCCAAAAGTGAGCGCGACCTGAAAGTTGTAATACATAATGGTTTCGGAATCATAGATGGGATTCTGCGATGTCAGCACGAAGACGCTGTCAAAGACGCGATAGGCGTCCATGATCGAGATTAAGCCGATAAAGACAAATAGCGAGCGCAAATGCGGGATGGCGACATGCCACAATTGCTTCAGCCAGGACGCGCCATCGACGCGGGCCGCTTCCAATGATTCTTGCGGCAGCGTCTGTAAACCGGCGAAG
Source organism: Chloroflexota bacterium (assembly GCA_028875185.1). Taxonomy (GTDB): domain Bacteria; phylum Chloroflexota; class Anaerolineae; order Aggregatilineales; family Phototrophicaceae; genus UBA6055. Next base: position 46,658 of record JAPPFH010000007.1, read on the forward strand.
AGCACAATCATGGCGAAGGGCGTCGCCGTCCAGATGCTATGGAAAATGATCAGCAGGGGCACCGTCGTGCTGTTCATGAACAGGCGGTACTCGAATAGCTGCTGCATCCAATACCAGTAGGGCCCGCCCCGATCGAACATGTCGCGGAAGATGAGCGTGCCCACGACCGGCGTCATCACGAAGGGCACCAGCGCCGCGGCGACGAATACCCCACGAAAACGCGTGACCTGATCCAGCAGCAGGGCGAACATCAAACCGAGGACAATGCGCGCCGGTACGGCGACGGCGATGAACAGCAGCGTAAATTCCAGCGAATCCCAAAACTCCGGATCGCCCAAGACTTCCTCGTAATTCTGAAAGCCCACCCACACCGGCGCGTCCAGATTGCGGAAGGTGATGTAGTGCAGCCCCAATACGATAGAAGCGAGCAAGGGCGCGGTCATCAGCGCTAGCATGATGAATACGCTGGGGCCAACGAACAAGCTGAAAGTTCCTTTTTTCATAAGCGACAACCCGAATCTATAGGAAAGTCATACGTGGAATTGCATCGACAAGACAGGCGTGGCAAAGTCATTAGACGAATGACCCCTCCTCTCGCGCAGAGAGAAGGGGTCAAAGAGATGCTGGGGCGGCTTAGCCCTCAATGAAACCCTGGGTGGTCGCTTCGGCGGTATAGGCTTCGGCGGCGGCGTCCAGCAAGTCCGCGGCCGACATATCGCCGGTCACAATCTGCGGCAGCCATTGCCCCAATACGCCGTTCAACACCGCGCCGATAGCGGCGACGCTCGAGCCTTCGACGCCGCCATTGATGGTCTCAAAGACAGCCGGCAAATAGCGCGCGTCAGCTTCCGCGGCCACTGAATTGCGGCTAATGACGCCATAACCCGAAGCGCCTACCTGGCTCTGAACATCCAAGGCTTCCATCAGCACCTGGAAGACCAAATCCGGGTCGTCGTCAATATTCGCCGGAATACCCAATCCAGCGCCGGTGCCGCCAGTCGCGGCGTAGGGTCCATCGGCGAGCGCTCTTGGCGCCGGCGCAAACTCGATGCCGCCGACATAATCGGAGAAGTCCGGATCGTCCATGGCGGCCGCGCGGCTGGCCCAGGTGAATACCATCGCCAATTCGCCGGTGGCAATGCCGATCTGGCTGTCGTCAATACTGTAGGTCAAGCCTTCCGCGCCCATGCAAGCGTCAGTGATCTCGACTAACTTCTCCAGCGCCATCACACCTTCGTCGCCATTGAAGGCGGGGGTATTGTCTTCATTGAGCAGATGACCGCCGAAGCCGAGCAGCAGGTCGCTGAATTCGAGACGCCAAGCCCAGCCGGCATGAAGCTGAATGGTGAAGGGCAGCACAGTACTCTCGTCAGCGTACAACACGCCGCAAGCGTCAATCACATCGTCCCAAGTCTCGGGAACGGCAACCCCGTGCGCTTCCAGAATATCGGGGCGATAGAAGAGGTGGCGTGTATTCAGCTCCATCGGAAGCGCGTAAATGACGCCATCTATCGACATATCTTCGAGGCCGCCGATATCGGAGATGTGGTAGGCTTCTTCATATTTGTCGATCAGGTCGTTCAGCGGCATCATCCAACCTTCCGCTGTATAGCTGTTTACCGTGCCTTGCGTCACCATGATGATGTCATAGGGCGATGTGCCGCCAGCGCCCAGCGCCAGGCTTAACTGTTCTTGCGCCGCGCCGGATGACAGCAGCTGCGTGTTCACCTCGACATTGTCCACCGCGTTGCAGGCTTCGAGTTCATCGGCGTAGAAATCGATGATGGGGTAGGTCCAGCCGATCATATTGATCTGCGCGGCGTTCTCCGGCGGCTCGAGCATGCAGCCGCCCATATCTTGCGCGGCCGCCGGCAGCATAAGCGCCAGCAGCGCGACTACTAGAATTGCCTTCCTCATGGAATTTCTCCTTAGTGGTTCACTATCGAACGGAAATCAAAAGGGTGCGTATACTGAGCCAGCCGAACGCACCCTATGACGGAATATACCGCATCGTGACTGGAAAGCCAAGTTTTGAGTAGGATGGCGCAGGTCAATCGCTTCAAAATAGATTTGTACAAAACAGCGAGATATCATCCATTTTATGGATTCTGCAAGGCTTGTCCGCTACTGGTTGGTATTGCTGTTTTTCAACATGCAACAGATTTCTAAAGCTTCACCACAGAGGAAATGAGGAAACACAGAGGTCACAGAGGGACATATAGCCGCTTACACAAGGACGCTGTAGGGGCGTTTCGCTGAAACGCCCGCTGGCGTATGGAGTGGCGGTCAGTGTCTACGCGACCTACCAGGTCGCCCGACGGATAGAAATGGAATCTACAGGGGGTGACTTATTAAGTCGCCCCTGCATCTCACCCTCTTTTGCCAGCAAACAGATAGACCTCTGTGTCATCTGCGCTCTCTGTAGTTCAGAAGAATATAAAGCGATTGCCCTGGAAGTTGACAACGTCGTATTTTCCTGGGCTGGTTCCGCTTTATTCGCCTTTGAGCTTGCAGGGGAATATAATCTGGAACAAGTGCTAAAGGCATGCGCGGCATAGCTGTGAAGCGCGACGGGAGGGTTTGATATGGACAACGCAACTATTCAGCATGACGCGGGCGCTATCGCCGCCGAAATCAGCGAGCGCGGTTATTGCTTTCTCCCGTCGGTAATCGCGCCGGCAATGGCGGATGAAGCGCGCATGGCGCTGGAGCCGCTGCTGGACGAAGAAGCCACCGACGAAATCCGCGGGGCGAAGACACAGCGCGTCGGCGGCATCGCCTACAAGCATCCAATTTTTGCCGATCTGCTGGCGCATCCGCTCATCGTGTCGATCTGGCAGAAATACCTGGATGACGATGCAGTGATCTGCTCAACCTGGTCGGCCAACACCGCTTATCCCGGCTTCGACAAATACGGCTGGCATCCCGATTATCCCTACTGGTGGATCAACCAGCCCTGGCCCCTGGAAAAAGTCTGTGGGCAGACGATATGGCTGCTCGATGACTTCACTGAGGAGAACGGCGGCACCGGTTTCATGCCCGGCAGCCACCTGAAGGGCCATTCGCCGCCAAGAGAATGGAACGAGCATTGGCCCCCTGATGCGCGGATCTTGACTGGCGTACGCGGCAGCGCGCTGGTGTTTCATGGCGCCTTATGGCATTCGGCGCGCCCGAACCGCAGCGACCAAGCGCGCAGCGCGCTGCTCGGCATGTATACGCGTCCCTTCTTCCTGACGCAAGAAGATATGCTGGCGCAACTGGACAAGGTGGAGAATCCGTCCGCGATGGTTCGGCAATTGATGGGCGCCGAGCGGCATCAACCGGGCATCATCGGCGGCTGACGCGTCCACGAAATTAGAGCCCGCGATACGCTCGATACCATTCCCAGGTCTGCCATAGTCCGTCGCGGATGGAGACTGAGGGCGCAAAGCCCAGCAGTTCGCGCGCTTTGCGGTTGTCGCAAAAGGTGATTGGCGGGTCGCTCGGCGGCGTCGCTACAGATACAGTATTTATACGCTTGCCAGCAAATTCTTCAATGATCTCGACGAAGTCCTTCAGTGATATGGGCGCGCCACAGCCCAGGTTGATGACTTCATAGCCGAGCGGGCGGTCGAGCGCGGCTAAGATTCCCCGCACGGTATCGGCGATATAGGTCCAGTCGCGATGGATATCGCCGCCATTGAAGAGCTTGATTTCGTCGCCGGTACGCGTCGCTTCCATCAGCCGCCAGGGCATCATATCGGGGCGTCCGGCGGGTCCGTATACGTTGAAGAACCGCAGCGCCGTCACCTGCATATCGGCGAGGTTGCTGTAGGTATGAGCTAGCAGCTCAGCCGCCCGTTTGCTCGCCGGGTAGGCGGCCAAGGGACGGTCGGCGCTGTCGCTTTCGATGAAGGGGAGCATCTGCGTTTTGCCATAGACTGAGGACGTTGAGGCTAATACGAACTGCTTGATCTTCGCCGTCTTGGACGCTTCCAGCAGGTTCAGCGTGCCAGTAACGTTGACATCCATATAGAGCCGCGCCCGCTGGACGCTTTCGCGCACGCCCGCCATCGCCGCCAAGTGCGCTACGTGCGAAACGTCATGCTCGCTGAAAAGGCGATGAATAAGGGCTTTGTCGCGGATGTCGCCCTCGATAATGACGCATTTGTCATCGTGGCGCAGGCGCTCGGCGTTGTGGCGCTTGATTGCCGGGTCGTAATAATCGTTGAAGTTGTCGATGACGACGGCGCGTTCGCCCCGCTTGAGCAGCGCTTCGGCGACATGACTTCCGATGAAGCCGGCGCCGCCGGTAACGAGATAGGTCATGCTTTATTCCTTTGCATCGGTTGATGCTGGCAATGGTTCCAGGTATCACTACGGTACACGCGCCGCTAAATTGTTCACCACCTAAGAAAAAGAAAACCCACTCGACAAGGTTATTGCGCCAGTTGCGAGCGGGTTTACCTGACCAAAAGTATTGGGCAAACAGCTAGTTGGATGTTCGGTTCGCCTCGGTCTTTATCTGTTGCTCATGACCAGACTTGTCAAATTGAGTTCCCTTTTTCTTCCGCCGATTGTGGCGGTCAAGAAAAGCGAAGATGGCGATATATCCTATTATCAGTACAACGATGTAAAGGATCATCCACTCGGTTGACCACATTGTCATGATGGCGCCTCACTTACTGGGGAGTTTCTGAGCCTGTACTGAAGAAATCCACATACTAGGCAACTCAACACTCCTAATATCAAACCCAATATAGCAATAGAGCGCGTTGGAACATCGGGATCATCTGCTCGCAGATTCATGAAGATTATACAATACGTCTTATGTGAAATGGATTTGCCAGAAATGGGCTGATGTCCAAAATGGT
>JAPPFH010000107.1 GCA_028875185.1 Chloroflexota bacterium
CCGGACATATTCCACCGAGACCCTCACCACTTCACTCTGATACTAAACACCTAGAATATGGCGGCGCCATCTTTGTCTTGCATGGCAGCGCCACAGTTACAAACAGCAGCTTTGTGAATAATCGGGCAAAGTCTTTTGGCGGCGCGCTGCATTCAGAATACGGCGGTATTGCCGTGTCCAACAGCACCTTCCATGGCAATGCGGCCGCTGAGGGCGGGGCGCTGAATGTCCATTTCGGCAGCGCCACCTTGACGCACGTGACCATGGCGGACAATGTGGCTACGCAAACGAGCGGCGATGAGATAGCCAATCTGCAAGGCCGAATTTTTCTGCGCAACAGCATCATTCATAGCACTGGCGAGGCGGCCGATTGCACCGGCGGCTTGACGCAGAGCGCGGGCAATTTGAGCCCGGACGGGTCTTGCGCGGCCCGAGCAAGCGCTGATCCCCGGCTTGGCAAATTGATTGGCTCGCCCGCCTATCGACCGCTGTTGGATGGCAGCCCGGCAGTAGATGCCGCTCTTGCGGAGTTCTGCCCGGCCAGCGATCAAATCGGCAGGCCCCGCCCTTACGGCGGCGGTTGTGACATTGGCGCGATTGAATCCACAACAGCCATCCCGGCGGCGCCCACACCCGCGCCAGCGGTCTGCAGCTTCTACGATCAGATTATCGCCGCCAATACCGATCGACAGGCGGGCGCCTGCCCGGCAGGGAATGGCGCCGATACCATCACCTTGAGAGAGGATATCACGCTCCAGTCGCGCCTGCCGGAAATCATAAGCGGGCTCACCATTGAAGGGAGCGGGCATTCGATTAGCGGCGCCGGTCGCGTCCCCATCTTCACCGTCAGGGGCGCTTGGCTCAAGATCAACAACTTGACCATGACCGAGGGCAACAACCCGCGAGGCAATGGCGGCGCCATCAATATGCTGGATCATGCGTCGGTGGTCGTCAACAACAGCAGCTTCATAAGGAATGAAGCGCGCAACGGCGGCGCAATTACCATGTTTGGGCGGGGCAGCAGACTCGTCGTCTACGATAGCCGCTTCACAGGTAATATCACTGGCGGCAGCCCCGGCGGGAACGGTGGCGCGATCGATATGCGTCGGGGCGAGCTCCACATCAGCGGCAGCAGCTTCAGCGGCAACCGAGCCTTCAAAGGCGGCGCGATCGACATCGCTTCTGGCGGCGAGGTTAACATCACAAACAGCACTTTCAGCGGGAATTACGCGAGAGGATTCGGCGGCGCCCTGGCGGCAAACGCTCCGCAGACCACCTTGCGGCACGTGACCATGGTCAACAACGAGGCCAAAGAAGGCAGCGGCGTTTGGGCGCGCGCGCTCGACATATCGAATCTGCGGATACGCAACAGCATTATCGCCGGCGGGATTGGCGTCGCATGCTCTGGACCGCTGACACAGAACATTGGAAATTTGATCGAAGATGGCTCCTGCTCACCCAGGCTAAGCGGCGCCCCTTTGCTCGGCGAATGGACCGGCTCGCCCGGTTATCACGAGCCGCAAGACGGCAGCCCGGCGGTCGACGCCGCTGATCCTAGATTCTGCCCGCCGACCGACCAGCTCGGCAACGCGCGGCCGCATGGCGGCGGCTGCGATATCGGCGCGATTGAATCCGGCGCGGCGCCGCCTCCCGTAGCGCGGTCAGCCAGCGCGGATACACCGCCGATGACAGACTGCCTAGTGACCACGACGCACGCGCTCAACTTCCGCGATGGACCAAGCCTAGCCAGCGCGCGCATCGGCCACGTGCCGCAGGGCGCGACGGTAAAAGCGAGCGACAGGACGCAAGACTGGTTTAGTGTGGAGTACCGAGGGATAGCGGGTTGGATCAGCGCCGATTATGTGGTGTCCGAGGGCAACTGCGACATCGTCAGCCCAGGCGAATAGGATTGCGCGCGGCAAGGCTCAACAACAAGGGGGCATCCATGATTGCCAAGCAACTGATCCAGAAGGCGAGCGGCATGCTGCTCATTGCAGTCGTCACGCTGCTCGCCGGTTCCGCGACGCCGGCATCCGCGTCAGTCTGCACCTTGGCTGATCACATCCGCTCGGCGAATACCAATAAGGCGGTCGGCTTCTGCCCGGCGGGGACGAGCCACGACATCATCACCATCGGCGAAGACATCACGCTGACAGAGCCGCTGCCGCCGATCACGGGCACGATCACGATCGAAGGTGGCGGGCATACGATCAGCGGGGGCGGGGAGTTCCGCATTTTTGATGTGAGTGGCGGGAATCTGACCGTCAAGAACTTGACGCTGGCCGCAGGCAGAGCCGAGCATGGCGGCGCGCTCCGGCTGCGCGGCGCTTCGGAAGTCGTCGTTTCCCGCTCCACGTTTGAGAATAATTCGGCGGTATATGGCGGCGCTATTTCCCAAGCGGGAAGCCGGCTGACGATAGACGGCAGCAGCTTCCTGGGCAATAAAGCGGAATGGCATGCCGGCGCCATAGACATCACAGCGGGGTCTGTAGCGATCAGGAATAGCGGCTTCCAGGACAACTATTCAGACGATTACGGCGGCGTGATCGCGGTTTCCGCAAGTGCCACGCGGATTGAAAACAGCACCTTCTACAACAATTCGGCGAAGCATGACGCCGGCGTCGTGCAGGTATTCAGCGGCGATGTCTCGTTGATTCATGTGACTATGGTGAACAACTTCCTGACGGCGGCTTACAGCATTTCCGGCAATTCGATAACCAAGCAAGCGTCTTCGCCCGGAGATGCCAAGGTCAGCTTGCGCAACAGCATCGTTGCGGGCCAGGGAGGCGAAGACTGCTTCGGCGGGGTGGATCACTACAGCGGCAATCTTAGCCGCGACGGATCATGCGGCTTCGAGCGGAGCGGAGCGCCCCGGCTCGGCGATTTGACCGGTTCTCCCGCGTACTTGCCGCTGCTGGATCAAAGCCCGGCGGTCGACACAGCCGACCCGGAGTTCTGCCTGGGAGCCGACCAACTCGGCACAGCCCGTCCACAGGGCGGCGGCTGCGATATCGGCGCGATCGAATCGACGACAGCCATGCCAGGGCCAACGTCAACCCCGACGATTTGCAACTTGCCGGACCAGATTATCGCGGCGAACACCGATAGACCCTACCGATCCTGCCCGGCCGGGAATGGCGCCGACACGATCTATATGGTCCGCGATTACGAGCTCAGCGAACCACTGGCGGTGATTAAGACGAACATCACCATAGAAGGCAACGGATACACGATTGACGGGATGTCTCGCTACGGCATTTTCGATGTCGATGGCGGCAAGCTGACGATAAACAACGCGACGCTGACCAAGGGCAGGGGCTCGCGTTTTGGCGGCGCGGTCAGCTTGCAAAACGGCGGGACGGTGATCGCCAATAATGTCAGCTTCATCAACAACCGAGCGGGAGAGGGCGGCGCCATTGGCTCCTTCTTCCCCGTCTATATCGAGGTGAATGACAGCCATTTCGCTGGCAACCACGCGGGGAACCGTGGCGGCGCGATCGGCATGAACGGCGGCGGCTTCGCCAGAGTTACGAACAGCAGCTTTGTCGATAATTCATCCGGATACGAGGGCGGCGCGATTGGCAGCATGTCCGGCGGGCTATCCGTTAGCAACAGCAGCTTCGTTGGCAATTCCGCTATGCGCAAAGGCGGCGCCTTTTCCATTGATGGCGCGGGCTGGGCCGAAAATATTCCGGTCGCCCGCCTCACGCATGTGACCATGTTGGATAATCATGCCCCCAGCGGCATGACGATATGGATTGACCGCATAAACAGAAAAGAGGATATCACGCTGAGGTTGCGCAACAGCATCATCGCCGGCCCCGACAGTGACACACTCGCGCATTGCGTTGGTCGCTTAAGCCAAAACCTTTACAACTTGATACAAGACGGCTCCTGCACACCGATGCTCAGCGGCGATCCCATGTTTGCGGAAGCGGCTGAAGACGCCACGATGATCGCGCTGAGCCCCGGCAGCCCGGCGATTGACGCGGGCCACCCAGACGTCTGCCTTGAAGCCGACCAGATCGGTACGCCGCGTCCGCTGGGCAATGGCTGCGACCTGGGCGCTATCGAAGTCATGCCGGTGGTCGAATCCTTGTCCGATTGCCGCGTGACCCCGACCCACAACCTCAACTTCCGCGATGGTCCCTGGGGCAATATCATCGGCGTCGCCAGCTTCAAAACGACATTTGTCGCCCGGGCGCGGACGCCCGCTTGGTTCCAGGTGGAAGATGAAGAAGAAGGCAGAACCGGCTGGATCAGCGCCCTTTATGCGCGTATCGATGGCGACTGCGGTTAGAGCGCGATGCGCTTGTCAGCGTAGTCAGCCGTTCTCGCTAATCCAGCCCAATTGACACGAACTTCTGGTCCATATACTCGGTCAATCCTTCCTGGCCCGCTTCGCGCCCGAAGCCGCTGGTCTTGATGCCGCCGAAGGGCGCTTCAGCTGTCGCCGGCACCAGGTCGTTGACGCCAACGATGCCGAATTCCAGCCCCTCGTAGACGCGCGTCGCCGTCGACAGATCTTTGGTCAGCACGTAGCCAGCCAAGCCGTAAGGACTGTCGTTGGCCAGCTGCAGCGCTTCGTCGATTGTTGAGAAGGCGCTGACCGCCATGACGGGACCGAAGACTTCGTCGCAGCCGATTTGCATATCGGTCGTCACATCGGTCAAAACGGTCGGCTGGTAGAAGTAGCCGCTTTCGATTGGGGGCCTGCCGCCGCCGGCGACGAGCGAGGCGCGTTTTGCCAGGGCCTCATCGACGAACTGCTCGACTTTGTCGCGTCCGGCGCCGCTGACCATCGGACCGTTGGTGACATGGGCGAGCATGCCATCGCCGACCACCAGCTTCTCGGTTTCGCTTTTGACTGCATCGAGAAAGTCTTCGAGGGCGGGCTGCTCGACATAAAAGCGGGTGGGCGAGATGCAGACCTGGCCGTTGTTGCGGAACTTGGCTATCACGCCTTGCCGCGCCGCCCAATCCATATCGGCATCGGCGAAGACGAGCACGGGCGCGCTGCCGCCCAGCTCGAGGCTGAGTTTCTTGATGCCGTCAGCCGCTTGACGCATGAGAAGCCGCCCGACGCGCTGCGAGCCGGTGAAGCTGAGCTTGTTTACACGCGGGTCGCGCAGGATCGTTTCGCCCATGATTTGCGGCTCGCCATTGATGAGATTAACGACGCCCGGGGGTAAGCCCGCTTCGACCATCACATTGACCAGCGCCATCGCGCTGAGCGGCGTCAATTCGCTGGGGCGGCCAACGACGGTGCAGCCGGCCGCGAGCGCGCCCGCCCACTTGCGCGCCAACAAATAAGCGGGGAAGTTCCAGGCTGTTATAGTGGCGACGACGCCGACGGGCTGCGGAATCACGAGCAGTCGCTTGCCCGGCTTGCGCGCTGGGATGGCGCGACCGTAGGCGCGTTTGCCCTCTTCGGCGAACCAATCAAAGAGATCGGCGCAGGCGCCCCATTCGCCGGCGGCTTCGCCCAGGGGTTTGCCGCATTCGGCCGTCATGATTGGCGCGAGTTCGTCAACGCGCGCGCGCAGGGCATCGGCGATATCGCGCAAGATCGCGCAGCGCTCGTAGGCGGTCATGCCAGCCCAGCGGGGCCGCGCCTCGTGCGCCGCCGTGATCGCCCGCGTCGTTTCTTCGGCGCCGCCGAAAGGCACATCGGCGATCGGCGCCTCGCTGGCCGGGTTCACTACTTGCCAAGTCGCGCCATCGGCCGCGTCCGTCCAGCGTCCGTCAATAAGCATTTTGTAAATCATGATTGCGCCTCCATTTGCGCGAGGGACTTTGACGTGAGTTTATCTCAAACAGTGGATTGGGCGCGACACGTGAATCGGGAGTGGTGAATACTGACGATATGGATTCAGCCCGATCTTGTCAAGAAATCTCTGTGCCCTCTGAGTCTCTGTGGTGAATTACCCCGTGTGAAACTCGGCAAGCATCGTAACTCTTCGATATTATCCACTCCCCATGAATCGCCGGTACGAGCTATGGATTAGGTTCTGTTGACATTTTATCGTAGCCATATGAGCGTACCGACAAGGTGCAG
>JAPPFH010000109.1 GCA_028875185.1 Chloroflexota bacterium
TCCTTGTGGGGTGCGCGTAGACACTGCACTATGGCAAGGGGCCGGGGGATGGGGGTTTGTCGCGCTATCAATGAAATTCACCACTCCCGAAATGGCAGTTTTTTTGACAGCTTCAATTGACAACAGTACAATCTGCGGGAAGCCGATATCAAGCTTCGTGACCAGCTACGTGTGGAAGCATACATGTCAGACAGCCTCATAAGGACAGGACAAGACCTGCTCGCGCTAAAGCGAGAACTCGTCGAAGGCGCGGCGTTGGTCGCCAGTATTGGCCTGGTGCCGCTGACGCAGGGCAATCTCAGCCTGCGCGATCCCTCAAGCGGACTGATCCTCATGACGCCGCATGATTACCCCTACGACCAGATGACTGTCGACGACGTCTTGGTGCAGGACCTGGACGGCGAGGTCATTGATGGCTTTCGCGAGCCGTCGCACGAATCGCCGGTGCATCTCGCCGTTTATGAGAAGCGACCGGAAGTGCTTGGCATCGTGCACGCCGAGCCGATTTACACCAATCTCTTCGGCGTGCTGCACAAGCCGATCGCGCCCTTGCATGTCAATACGTTGATTGATGTTGGCGGCGAAGTGCCGGTGATGCCCTTCGCGCCCAGCGGCTCGCGCCAATTCGGTTACGATATGCTGGAGGTAATGGGCGATAAACGCGCCGTCGTCTGGGCGAATCACGGCATGCTGGCGGTGGGAGATTGCCTGCGCAAGGCGATTCATTGCACCGTCATGGTCGAGATTTCGGCGCAGCTCTATCACATGGCGCTGCAGCATGGCGAGCCGCATCGGATTCCGCCGGCGTATCATGACCGGCTGGTGGGTTAATGTCATGCGCATGAGCAATCGAATAATGGAGGCGCGAGAGACGGGCGATGTCTACGCGACCCACGCGCTCTTGTCTCGCCCACTGCTGCGAAAGGGGGAACATGCTGAGATTCAGCGACTGCGCAATTGATTTCGTAAGCGAAGCTATTGATTTAGGAGATTAGACATGTACCGAAGAATCACGCTCGCAATCTGCGTCTTGCTCATCCTGGCGGTGAGCGCGCCGATATTCGCCCAGGATGAAGTGGTCGTCCGCTTCCGCTCCTGGAGCCCGGTGATCGCCACCACCGAGGCGATGATCGCCGCTTTCAACGAAGCCAACCCCGATATCACCATCGAACCGGATATCACCAACTATGGTGAATACCTGGTCGATTTGCAGACGATGGCGGCTGGCGGCGCGCTGCCGGACTTGATCGGGCTGGAGCCCGGCGCCTTGACGCAGCAGTATCGCGATCACCTGATGCCGCTGCAGGATTGCGCCGTCTCCACCTGGGGCGAGGATTGGGAAGATCAGTTCTTCCCGGTTGGCATTGAGCAGGCGCGCTTGGGCAACCCGGAAGGCGACGACAATATCTATGGCTTGCCCGTGCTCGTGCAGACGATCAATATGTGGTATACGGTGCCGATCTTTGAAGAAGCCGGCCTTGATCCGCCGACCACATACGACGAGCTGAAGGAACTTGCCGACATGTTCAACGCCCAGGGCATCGCCCCGGTCATGATCGGCGCGGGCGATGGCTGGATCCGCCGCGATGTCTATATGCAGCTGATTCACAATGTCGCGCCCGGCTTGATCTACGAAGCGGAAGACGGCATGGCCAGCTTCACCGATGAGCCCTTCGTCGAAGCGATGACCTGGTGGAAGCGCTTATTCGACGATGGCATCTTCCAGATTGGCGCGCTGGGCATGACCCATTATCCGGCGGCAGTCGAGCAGATTCAGGCGGGGCGCGCGGCCATGTTCCCGATGGGCGCCTGGTGGCAGCAGCAAGCGGGAAATCCCGACCCGCCGCCGCTGGATGAGAATCTGTCTGGCTACGCGCCCTTCAAGTTCCCCGATGTGACGGGCATGGGCGCGCCGGAAGACTTGCTGGGCGGCATTGACGTCATGATGGGCGTCACACGTGGCTCGGCCAATCCGGACGCGGCTTGCAAGGTCATCACGGATTGGATCAGCGGCGCTGGCGCGCAGGCTTTGATCAACACCTACAACGACCTGCCCGCTTATATTGGCTTGCGCCCCGCGTCCTTCGGCTCGGAGAATCAGGAAGCGGTCTGGGATCTCTTCACCGAAGATTGGCTGGCGTCGGTGCAGTACGCCCGTCAGCTGAAGAGCCCGGATGTCAAGCAGGCGCTGGAAGACGCGCTGGCTGCCGTCGCCGCGGGCGAGATGACGCCGGCCGAAGGCATGCAGCTGGTCGAAGACGCCAAGGGCATGTAGGCAATTCAAACCCGCCCAAATTGCATTCTGTAGGGGCGATCTATCAGGTCGCCCGCCGGCAGATTAGTGTAGGGGCGTTACGCGCAACGCCCGCCATGACCAACGGCGGTTACGGGCGTTTCGGCGCCGCGCGTAGACACAGCGGGTCAAACGCCCCTACAGTTTCCCTTCAAGAGTTGCTCACCATGTCCCGCAACTGGCTAATCGACAATCAGGGTCTGTTCTTCATGGCGCCCGCCATGATTCTCTTCGCCGTCTTCGTGCTCTATCCGATTCTTTACATCTTCGGCGCCAGCCTCTACGACTGGGACGGCATCAACCAGGCGATCTACGTCGGCGCGCAAAACTACATCGAAATGTTCACCAATGATCGCTCCTTCGCTATCTCCATCCGCAACTCACTATACTGGACCGTCCTGACCATCTTCCCGCAGATGATCCTCGGCTTCACCCTGGCGAGCATCTTAACATCGGGCATTCCCTTCCAGAACGTTTTTCGCATCATCTTCTTCATGCCGGCCATCGTTTCGCCGGTGGTGCTCGGCATCGTCTGGCAGCGGATTTACGCGCCCTTCGGCGGCTTGCTGGCCGACCTGGGGCGCGAGATTGGCGCTCACTTCCTGATTCAGCCCTATATTGCCGATCCCAAAATCGCCATCTTTTCCACCATATTCGTCAACGTCTGGCAATGGACCGGCTTCTCGATGCTGATGTATGTCGCTGGCTTGCAGGGCTTGTCGCAGGAGGTGCTTAGCGCGGCGCAGGTTGACGGCGCGGGGACGCGGCAGCGCATCCAGTACATCATCCTGCCCATGCTGCGTCATGTGCATCTGACGCTGATTTTGCTCGGCGTCATCGGCACGCTGCAAACCTTCGCCCTCGTTTACATGCTGACCAAGGGCGGACCGAACCACGCCACCGAAATGCTGCCGACCTATATTTTCCAGAAAGCCTTCACGCTGCAAAGCATGGGCTACGCCTCGGCGGTGGCGGTCGTCTTGCTGCTGATCGCGCTTAGCGCCAGCATTTTCCAGGTGCGCGTTCTTGGTTCGCGCTTTACGATCGGGGGCTAATGATCATGTCGAGCCTGCAATCATCCATTGGGAGGGGTTGATTTGACGCGCCGCCGCGCGGGCAAGACGCTCGCATTCGTCTTCGTCTCCATTCTCGCGCTGATCTGGCTTGTGCCAATCATCATGATGCTGGTTGTCTCGTTCATGCCGCCCGAACAGCGCGCGCCCCGTTTTGGCGGTTTGCTGATTAGCGGGGTCAGCCTGCGAAACTACGAGACCATTTTCGCGGACACCGAAGTCATAAGGCACTTCATCAACAGCGCCGCGGTGACGATCCCCTCGGTGGCGCTGGTCGTCATCATCAGCTCGCTGGCGGCTTTCGCTTTGGCGCGCCTAAAGTTCCTCGCGCGCGATATCTGGTTTTATCTCTTGATCATGACGCTGATGCTGCCCATCCCGACATTGGTGGTGCCCATCTTTCAGATCAACAAAGCGCTGGGGCTGAACGACAATTATCTCGGTTTGATCCTGCCATATACGGCGCTGGGCGTGCCTTTCGCCATCGTCATCTTGCGCAGCTTTTTCGCCGGCTTTCCGATCGAGATTGAAGAGGCGGCGCGCCTCGATGGCTGTACGCGCTTCGGCATCTACTGGCGCATCATGATGCCGGTCAGCTGGCCCGCCGTGGCTGTCGTCATCATCTGGCAGTTCATGACCTCCTGGAACGAATTTATCCTGGCGCTGGTGACGATGAATTCGGTCGATGTCAAACCGCTGACGCTGGTGCCGCTCGTCTATAGCGGGCAATTCTTAATGCGCCCCGGACCGATGTTCGCTATATTGACGCTGATCACACTGCCGGTAATCGTGGTCTATTATCTGATGCAGCGCTTCATGGTCAGCGGCTTGACGGCCGGCGCGGTGCGGGGGTGATCTCTGGTAACTGGGCGATATGGGACGATGTAGGGGCGACCCACCGGGTCGCCCGTACGCACGAAATATGGGTCGCCCGTACGCACGAAATATAGGTAGCCCCTACGCGCCTATAGCGCATAGCGTATCGGACATAACCTGTAGGGACGTTTCGAGAAACGCCCGCTGACGAGGGCTAGGGCATGTCGTTAATGGGCATCGATGTCGGCACGACCGGCTGCAAGGTCGTCGCCTTCGATGAAGGGGGCATTGTGCTGGCGGGCGCCGGGCGCGAGTACCCGCTGCTTAGTCCCAATCCGGGCTGGTACGAACTGGATCCGGAGCAGGTCTGGTCGTATATCCGCGAGTGCCTGCGCGCGGTCAATGGGCAGATCGGGCATGACCCGGTGACGGCGCTGTCGCTGTCGTCGCAGGGCGAAGCGATGGTCCCAGTTACGGCGGACGGGCGCGTGCTGGCGAACAGCCCGGTCAGCTCCGACCGGCGCAATGCGAAACAGACGGCGCAGATGGAAGCGGCGCTGGGGCGGGAACGCATCTTTGAGCTCACCGGGCAGCCGATGAGCACGATATACACGCTGCCCAAGATCCTTTGGTGGCGGGATAACGCGCCCGAGATGATTGAGCAAACCTGGAAATTCCTCTGCTATGTCGATTTCGTGGCTCATAAATTGGGCGTCGAGCCGGTCATTGATTACAGCATGGCGGCGCGCACCCTCGCCTTTGATTATCGGACGGAAGATTGGTCGGACGAGTTGCTGTCGGCTGGGCATATCCGCCGCGATCAACTTTCTCGTCCGCTGCCCAGCGGCGAGATTATCGGCGAGATCCCGCGGGCGCTGGCGGCTGAACTGGGATTCAGCGGCTCGGTCAAGGTGGTGACCGGCGGTCATGATCAGCCGGCGGGCGCGCTGGGCGCGGGCGTCTTGCAGCCGGGCACCGCCATGTTGGCCATCGGCACGACCGAGGCGCTGGTCGCGGTGACGGAGAAACCGCGCAAACCGATGCTGGGATATAACGTCTCCTGCTATCATCATGCCGCGCCGGGCAGTTTCATCGCCCTCAGCGGCAATCAGACCGGCGGCCGCTTGCTGCGCTGGTATCGCGATGAGCTGGGTGCGGCTGAGCGCGCAATCGCCGCCGAGACTGACCGCGATGTTTATGATGTCATCATCGAGCAAATTGATGACGCGCCCGGTGACATGATCCTCCTGCCTTACTTCGTGGGAAGCGGCGGGCTGCACGACGATCCGTCGGCGACCGGCGTCGTCATCGGGTTGAGTTTTGACAGCAAGCGAGCCGATATCGTCCGCGCTATCCTGGAAGGATTGACCTATGAGCAGGCGCTTTGCATTCGCCTTTTGAATGAAGCTGGCGTCGATGTCAATCGCATAAGAGCTATCGGCGGCGGCTCGCGCTCCGAACGCTGGATGCAGATCAAAGCCGACATCACCGGTCTGCCCGTCTCGGTTATCCACACATCGGAGGCGGCCAGCCTGGGCGTGGCGATGCTGGCCGGCTGCGCCACTGGCGTTTACGGAGGGCTCGAAGAAGCTGCTGAACTGCTGATCAAGGTGCGGAAGACCTTTGATCCGCGCCCCGAACGCGCGGCGCATTATCAGCGGCAGCTGACGTTATACGACGAGCTTTACCGGGCGCTGCGTCCGATATACCAGGCGATGTCGGCTGACGACTAGGGGGTGTGGTGAATGTGTTGACATATCCCTCGTTTCCCCCACCCTAAATCCCTCCCCCAAAATGAGGGAGGGACTTC
>JAPPFH010000141.1 GCA_028875185.1 Chloroflexota bacterium
ACTACGGCAAGGGGCCGGGTCACGTAGACATAGACCTTCGGGGATGGGGGTTTTTCGCGCTATCAATGAAATTCACCACTCCCCGCGTCGTGGAATATTACTCAATTCATACGCGGATATGTTATAGTGTATTTGTACCGGCCGGACAAGCATTGCATGTCAGGCGTTTTGTGCGCGCGAGAGCGATATTGGCTTATTTTCAGGGTCAAATGCGCGCAAATGAAAAGAGGCGGCTATGGCAGACGGTCAGAATTACCAGCAGCGCCTGAATGAAGGGCGCACCAAATTTCAGTCGGTATACAACAAAGCCTTTTGGCGCGAGCTGTTAAGCCAGCTCACCGGGAGGCACAAGGACTTGCTGAACTTCGACGAGATCCGCAGCCGCTTGCACCTGCACGAGGAGCATTACGAAGGCGTGCGCGATGTGCCGCTGGAACAGATCGCTGGCAGCGTTGGGCGCTACAAAGATTTCACGGCGACCTTTCTGCCGCGGAAAGCCGGCATGAAAGAGCGCTGGAGCCGCGTCTACGCGCTGGCGAACAGCATGGAAGGACCGCCGCCGATTGAGCTTTACAAGGTCGGCGATGTGTATTTTGTGCGCGATGGCAACCACCGCGTATCAGTCGCGCGGCAGCTTGGCGCCAAGTCTATCCAGGCGCATGTAGTCGTAATGCCGACGACGATTCCGCTGCGGCCCGGCATGAGCGACCGAGAGTTGGAGGCGGCGGAAGCCTACGCGAACTTTCTCGATGAGACTGGTCTGTCGCGCGCGGTGCCGGAGCACGAATCAATCGAGTTGACCGAACCCTCGCGCTATCACGAGTTG
Source organism: Chloroflexota bacterium (assembly GCA_028875185.1). Lineage (GTDB taxonomy): Bacteria > Chloroflexota > Anaerolineae > Aggregatilineales > Phototrophicaceae > UBA6055. The sequence continues at coordinate 827 of JAPPFH010000141.1, forward strand.
ATGGGGCATATCTTTTTGCACGAACGGGTGATGGAGCCGCTGGAAGGGCATGCGCTGACGACCGAAGAAGCGACAGCCGACTGGTACTTCACCATGTACAAACCGGCGATCGAGTTGATCCGCAAATACGATGTGCTTGATCTGGCGAAGGGCAAGCACGATGCCCGCACCGAAGGCGATCTCTTCCTCTGGCTCATGAACAACTTGCTGGACCTGCGCCATCAATACGGCGATGACGCGCCGGTGCAATCGATCAGCGGCGCGCTCACAAGCTATCTGGAAGAAGAGCATGTCCATGTGCCGGAAGCGCTGGCGCAAGAAGATGATGAGTCGCTGCTCTTGACGCGCTCCCAGGCGCTGAAGGCGGCGCGCGCCAAACGAATGCGGCAGGAAACGGATGACCGCTCGGAGACGGACGCGCAGATTTCGTGATTGCGATCTAGCGGCGCAGCTCTTCTAGCGCGGAAAGCTTCATAAAGGCGCGCTCTCGCTGGGGCAAATTTGCGAGGAAATTGTTGTCGTTGTCGCGCAAGCCTAGCGCTTCCATCGCTTCCTTGTTGTAATCGCGAACTGTGTTTACCGAGAGCTTCAGCTCGTTGGCAATGAGAGCGGCTGGCATGCCTTCGATCGCGAAGAGCTCGATCGTCCGGCGCGCGCGCGACTTCAGGGCGTGGTATTCTACGGGTTTCGGGAGCGCGATCGCCAGGGGATGAGATGCCCGCGGGTGACTGAGCAGGCGGCGCGCGCCATCCATCTGTTGGCTGTAGAGCAGTTCATCGGGCCGCAATTCGGTCGCGGCAATGCAAACCGCCGAAGCGATGCGGTGATGCACGTCGTCCTTATGCAGGAAAGCGCTTGCTCCCCCGTCCGCGGCGGCATAGAACAAGTCCAGGTCGTCAATATGCGACAGGCAAACGACAACCGCGCTGGGGACAGAATCGACCAAACCCCGTATAAACTTCCGGATGTCGCCTCGCTCGCCGACATTGTTCACATCGAGAATGACGACATCAGGATGAGCTGCGGGTTCTGCGCGGTCGAGCGCTTGCCTGAATTGTTCCAGGCTGGAGTAGTCGGTCAAGGCGCGCGTGCGGCGATCCCAAGCCAAATACGCGTGGATTGCTTTTTCGGTGTAATAGTCGCTGCCAATCAGGGCAACTCTCAGGTCGATGCGGATGTCCACAGTCATATTTCTCTCCCAGGCGCCCTAAGGCAGCGGGCGCGGACGCGACATCACGGAAAGCAAAATCGCCGGCTGGCTGCAGCGGCAATTATAGCGCGCGCTGGAATGCGGAGGGCGAGACCAGTCCCGCCCCCTCGATTCGATTCCTCCGCTTAATGCTCCGGCGCGATGACGTCGCGGTAAAGCGATATTTCCGACCGCTCGCCCGAGCCGCCAGCCTCAAAGGGAATGATCCAGTTCACCTCGTCGATAAAACAGAGCGCCTCCGCCCCTTCGCGACAATAATAGAGCGTCAAGTCAGCATAGAGCGTACCCTCGCCCGCGCTGATCGAAACAGGCAATTTGAAACTGACATCGCTTACGATCCCGCTGGCTATGAGCCCTCCGTCCCAGCGAACCTGGAGCTGGCTGTCAATCAGCGGATTGATCTTGTAATCGTCGGGCAGCTGCAGCATTAGGCTGAGGGCGCCCTCGCCCGGCGCCAGCAGCTGCTTGTCCAATTCGATCATGCGTTCCTCGGCAATATTGCCGCCGAGCAGGGTGACAGCGTCAGCCGCAATCACCAGCGCTTCGGGATTGCTGAAGGCGAAAGTATCAACCAAGCCCGAATCCAGATCAATCAGGCGTATGACATGATTGTTGGTGTCGGCGACATAGAGGATGCCGTCGGCGTAACTGATGCCGCCAGGTTCGTCAAATTCGGCGACGGAGGCATCGCCATCGCTGTAGCCGCCCAGCCCGCCCAAGCCAAATGCGGTTGTGATGGCGATCTCGCCAGCGCGTATAACTTTGATGCGGCTGTTGTAGGTATCGGCGATGTAAACATCGCCACCCGGCCCGCCCTCGACGCCCAGCGCATGCTGCAAGCGGTTGACGCCCAGCTCGCCATCGATATCGCCGTACTCGAAGAGATGGTTATTGCTGGTGCCGGCGACCACCGTGACCAGATCGTTCGCGAAGTCGGCCAGGCGGATGGTGCTTGATTCGCTATCGGCGAAGTAAAGCTTGCCAGCGCCAGCGTAGTAGAGCCCGCTCGGCTGCGCCAATTCGCTGTCAGCCAAGCTGACGTCATTCAGATTGGCTTCCCGCCCGTTGCCCACTGATGGGTAGAGCGCGCCGTTCTCCGGCTCATAGATATAGAGCTGATGCGTGCCGGCCATCGCGATATGCAGCTTGCCCGCGTCGTCAAATTCGACATCCCATGGGCTGCGCAGCGAGACCGATGTCGGCGCCTCAATCGGCACGCCGAAAGGCAGACGCTGGCGCCCCATATTGCCATTGCCCGCTATTGTCGTCACCGTTCGCTCCGCCAGATTCGCCAGGCGGATGGCGTGGCTGTTGACGTCGGCGATATAGAGCAAGTCGCCATCCAGCGCCAAACCCTGCGGCTTGTCGAAGGTGGCGTTTTCGAAGCCGCCGTCGTCTTTACCGCGCGCTGACGAGCCGATAATATCGAGCGCCTCGCGCGTCGACAGATCGGCGATGACGATTCGGTTGTGGCTGCTATCGGCGATGAAGAGCCGATTGCTCGCTTCATCTGCCAGCACCTTGCCCGGATAAAGCAGCGGCGTGCCGGGATCGCCCGCGCCCTCCAGCGCCAGCTCAAGCGGCGTACGGTTGATGATGCTGGCGTCGATTTCATCGTAGTATTCGATCATGCCGGAGAGATAATTGTCGAAAGTCTCGAAGGGGATCTCGCCCGATTGCCGTATAACCCAATAACCGCGCGGATCGACGATGGCGATTGTAGGCCAGGCGCGCGCGCCGTAGCTTTGCCACACCGCGAATTCATTGTCGTTGATCACCGGATGGTGGATGCCGTACCGCTGCACGATCTGCCGCAGATTCTCCGTCTGCCCTTCGTTTTCGAACTTGGCTGAATGCACGCCGATCACCACCACTTCGTCAGCGTATTTTTGCTCCACCTGTTCCAGCACGGGGATGACGTGCAAGCAGTTGACGCAGCCGTAGGTCCAAAAGTCGAATATGACGATTTTGCCCACCAAACCGCTCATGGTTAACGGATTCTCGATATTGATCCAGTCGAGATCAAGCGGGAATTCGGGCGCGAGCGTTTCGCCTTCAAATAATTGTTTCGCCGTGCGCTGCTGCGCCTGCGCCAGCCCGCCAAAAGTCAGCAGCGCCAGCAGGGTCAGGCTCAAGAATAGTGACAATCGCCTCATGGTGTCGGTCCTCCCAAGTCAATAGAGAGAGCCAATATCGGCGCTCTCTGGGGCTGTTCATCTAATTCAAGTTACGGCGGAATGCTAAAGGAGAAGTAACGCTTTCCTTGCCGATATCTAACAAATGCGAGCGCTAGACCAGCGCGCTGGTTGACTTGCCATCAAGGCGCAAGAAGCGCCGGGCAATCCTTAGACTCAGCCCCTGCAATAGTCGCCAGGCTTTTCGCGAATCAAATAGGTAAAGTGACCGTAGGCCGCGGCATATTTGCCATGCGCCTTGTACCGCCGGCCCAGTTCGCAGCGCAGATCCGCCCGCGACGGTTCTCGCTTCAGCGCCCGCTCCAACTCGTCCGCGGATATGCGCGCGCGCGACGCCTGCTCGAACGGGCGATTCGCGCCGCCGCAGTGGTCGCCCAGCCGCTCCGCGATCAAGGGGGCAAACTGGCCGTACGCGGCGGCAAAATCTCCTTGCGCCATATAACGCCTGCCCAGTTCGCAGCGCAGATCCACCCGCGTTGGATCTTGCGCAAGCGCCCATTCCATCTGGCTGAAAGCATCGCCTCCTTCGGCTTGCCCCGGCGCCTCGTCCCAGGCTTGCCCTTGCCGCGTCCAAATCACGCGCAGGACAGGTCGCTGAGCCTCATGGCTGGGCGGCAGATACTCGCCGGTTGCGCCCGGATCAGGCGACCTCAGGCGAAGCTGCTGCAGCGCGTCGGCACCAAGCACACTGCGCGCGTCCGCGCCAAGCAAGATCGTCAGCAAATCGACGGCTTGGGTATCGGCGGCGCGCTCCACGCGATCAAAGTAATGTTTCGCCTCGTGTGTTTCACCGCGGTTAACGTGAATCATACCCATGCGATACAGCGCGTCAACATGGCTGGGATCGGCGAGCAAAGCGCAATGCAGATGAATCCGCGCCCAAACATAATCGCCGGCGTCATGCGCCTCGCCGCCCAATTGCGCATGATCTCGCGCTGGATCACAGGCGGTCGCCCTCGCTGCGCTTTGCGGGCGCGCCCAGGCGGTGGGCGCGTCGGCGATGTCTTCATACACGTTCTCAATCAGCAGCGGGATGATGGCGTCATCAGGATCTTCCAACAGCGCGCATTGGTAATGCTTTAGCGCGGGGGCATAATCGCCCATATCATGCAGTTGAACGGCGCGGGCGTAATTCGAATAGCTGAAATCGCAATCAGCCTGCGCCAACGAGACTGGCAGGAGGGCGATGACAATCGTGAGCATCAACGGTGTAAGCCATAGGCGTCGAAACATGATCGGTTTTCTTTCGCCATTTTTCGATGCGTATATGATACTTCGTCGGCGGGGATCGGCGCAAATTCTCTTAGAAAGTGGGGAGTGGTGAACAACGCGGAGATTTTCGCTTTGACGATTACGGTAAATTTTTTACCACCGAGGACACCGAGGATAAAGAGATCACCGAGACTGTTTCTAAGATTGCGCTAAATCCGTATGTCATCCATTTTCACCACTCTCGGAAAGTGGGAGTGGTGAATTTCATTGATAGCGCGACAGACCCCCATCCCCGAAGGTCTATGTCTACGTGACCGGGCCCCTTGCCGTAGTGCAGTGTCAACGCGCGCCCCACAAGGACTGAGGCCAGGACAGTTTTGCAGCGGGCGGAATTTCGTCGCAAATTACTTGTTTTCTTGGGTTTTTTCGGGCGACTCGGCGCCGCGCGTAGGTCGCGTAGACACTGACCTGCGACACTGCGGTTCAGTCGCCCCTACAAGGTTTGTCCGGTACTGTAGAACGCCTGATTTCCGCACGTCTC
>JAPPFH010000153.1 GCA_028875185.1 Chloroflexota bacterium
AAGACCATTATACGCATCTATGAAAATGCCAATATCAAAATATCAACAGAACCTAATCTCCCGCTGCAAAGACTCCATCCAGCGCGAACAGCGGGCGATAGGCGTCATGACCGTCGCCATAGGTGCGATCCATCAAGGCAGCGTACTCGGCAGCATGGGCTGGATTGCTGCGCCAGCGCACACCGAGATATTCCGCCGCTTTGACGATGCCCAGCACACCATGTTTGATTTCCTCAAAGGTGTATTCCGGTCCCACCGGGACATAGAGCCAGCGCGCGAGGTTCGCCGCCGTTCCCCGATGATCGGGCGCGCCGTCAGCGCGAAGCGCGGCGTAATGCAGCGGCTGGATTTGCGGCAGCCAGCGCACGGGCGTATTTTCCTGCTCAACATAGGCGTAAAACGTGGCGACATCGCACTCCAGCGGAATCTGTACCGCGACCGCAGTCGCCAGCGCCAGAGTGTTGGGCTCGTGCGTTGCCAGCCCGGCGGCTTCATGCAGGCCGCGCCGCGCCTCCGCCAAATTCGCGCTTTGCCGCGCCGCCAGTTCGGGCAGACGTTCACACTGCGCTAATGCCTGCGCCGCATTGGGGCAATCAGCCGGTTTACGCAACGCTTTCACCTCAGCATAGAGCGCCGCATCATTGAATACCAGCAGCGCGCCGGCGCCGCTACCGGCATCTGGCAGATGCAAGCCGTAGAGCGTCACCGCCGGGCGCATTGCCGCGCCGGGCATGGGCAGGGTGTCCGCGCAGTCGAGCCAGGCTGCGTTCCGCGGCTGCCACAACCCGCGCAGCACTTGCGCCCAGGTGAAGCGCGATGCGGACGTCGTGAGCCGCAGACGCGCGTCAAAGTCCAGAAAGCGGGGCCGCGCCCCATGATGTTTGACCGATTCCGCCAGGTCATGGCTGGCGTTCGCCGGGACACCGACCCACTCGTCCCGCTGGATCCCCGCCGCCTCATGCAGCAAGCGGCGAGCGCGGTAGGCATCGCGCGCCAGAACAACCAGCGCGCCGTCCAACTGTTCCGACCATGCCTTTTCGGCAAGCCCAATCGTCGCCTCGGCTTGCAGCGTTGTGTTCGCGGGTAGTGTCAACAAGTCTTCCAGCGGCGGATGGGCGGCATAATCCGCGCCCCGCACCGGCAAACCACCCAGCGCTCCCACTGCGCAAAAACCGCCTAGCCACATTGTTCCCCAGTCGACCGGCAACTTCATCGTCTTCTTTCTCCTCATCTGTTAAGCGTTCTGTTGACAGTCCGCGCAGGCGCCGAAGAGTTGCAAACGACTGTCGGTGATGTGGTGCCCACTGGCATGTTCACTTTGCTGAATCAGGTCGTCCAGCGGCTGCCTGTCGAGATAATCCGCGCGTCCGCAGTCCAAGCAGATAAACAGCATCATCAGTTCAGGCACGGTTGGCACGAACAGACTGCATCCCTGATACCCATGAACGCGGCGTATCAAGCCCAGGCTCTCGAGCTTTTCGACCATGCGGTAAACCGTCGCTCTGCCAGTTTGCGGACGCGACTGGCGGGCGAGATCCCAAGCCTGCTCGGCGCTAAGCGGATACTCGCTGTTCGCGAAGATTTGGATCAAGGTCTCCTGAACTGTTGTCACACGGAAGCCACTCTCGACGAGCGCGGCCAGCCAGTCTTCGGGATTGATCATTTTGCTGAGCATGAGAAATCCAATCTTGCGCTACCAATTGAGACTTCGTATCACTAAGTGCCTTATTGATACATGGTATCAATAGGGATGGCAAGGGGAGATTTGAATCGCGCTGAAGTTAATGCGAAATCCACCCTTGCGTTTCGTAATTGAGACTGAGTATCATTTAGCCTCTTATTGATACTTCGTCTCAATAAGCAAGAGCGAAGGATGATTGAAGGAGAGAAACCCATGAAACAAGCTCTAGTGTTTGCCGCGCTGTTATTGACGCTGCTATTCCCGATAGTCGCCAGCGCGCAAGACAGCGCCTTCCCCGTCACGATTGAGAACTGCGGCTTCGAGGCAACTTTCAGCGCCCCGCCAGAAAGCGCCGTAACCATGAACCAGGGCGCCACCGAAGTTATGCTGGCGCTGGCTCTCGAAGATCAAATGACGGGAACAGCCTATCTCGACGATGCCATCCTGCCGCCGTTTCTGGATGCTTATGAGATGATTCCCGTCCTCTCTGACAGCTACCCGTCGCAAGAGGTGCTATACGGCGCCGACCCCGATTTTGTCTATGGCTCCTACAGCAGCGCTTTTGGCGAGGCGGCTGCGGGCCCCCGCGAGCAGCTCGCCGAACTCGGTATCGGTTCTTATGTATCGCCGGTGGCTTGCGCCGATCGTTCGCTGCGCCCGGAAATCGCCACGATGGATGATGTCTATGGTGAAGTTCGCGATATCGGCGCCATCTTCGGCGTTGCCGACCGCGCCGAAGAATTGATCGCTGAACTGCAGGCGGAGTTGGACGACATCAGCGCGGTTTTGGAAGATGCGGAAGAAACAGTGTCGCTGTTTTGGTTCGACAGCGGCGGCGATGATGTCTACGCGGGCGCTTGCTGTGGCGCGCCGGGCATGATCATGGACTTGCTCGCTGTGGAGAATATATTCGAGGACGCGGAAGGCTCCTGGGCGACCGTGAGCTGGGAAGAGGTCGTCGCCCGCGATGCCGATGCGATCGTAATCGTAAATGCCGATTGGGATACCGCCGAATCAAAGATCGAAACGCTGACGACCAACCCGGCATACGCCGATATGAGCGCCGTCCAAAGCGAAAACTGGGTGCAAATCGACTTCAGCTACACGACGCCGAATATTCGCAACGTGGCCGCCATCCGAATTATCGCCGAATTCCTCTATCCGGAGCTCTTCGCCGAGCAAGCCGATTCGGATGACTAGATCTGAGGCGGCAATGCTGGGGCGGCAGTCTTCTATGGCTGCCGCCCCGAGCAAGCGCAAGGCGCCTCCAGAGCGCAACGCCGCCCGCTCGCGGCTGCTAGTCCTTGTCCTGGCGCCATTGATATTGTTGTCAATCACGCTCGCTGTAATCATCGGACCCGTGGAAATCGCCCCACTGACCGTTTGGGAAATTGTCTTCGGTAAAGTGACCGGCGCGGAGGGCGACTGGTCCAACGCGCAAGCCAATATCGTCTGGCTCATTCGCTTCCCGCGCGTGTTGTTAGCCGGTGTTGTCGGCGCCGGGTTGGCCGTTATCGGCGTCGTGATGCAGGCTGTCACCCGCAATCCACTAGCGGACCCCTTCTTGCTGGGGATATCGTCCGGGGCGGCTTTGGGCGCTGTTTCCGTACTGCTGGTTGGCGTTTTTGCCGAGCTGGGCATCTTCGCGCTGTCGGTCGGCGCCTTTCTAGGAGCGATGCTGGCTTTTGTATTGGTCTTTTCCCTGGCTATTCAGCAAGGTCGGCTCTTGCCCACCCGCATGATTCTGGCGGGCGTAGCCGTCTCCTTCATGTTCTCGTCGGTGACAAGCTTTATCACCCTCAGCGACGACAGCAGCGGCGCCGCTCGCCGCGTATTGTTTTGGATGCTCGGCGGCTTGAGTGGCACGCAGTGGGAAGACCTGACGCTGCCAGCCTTGGCGCTGATTCTAGGGATTGTCTATCTGATGGGGCAGTCCCGTGCCTTAAACGCGCTGATCATCGGTGACGAGACGGCAATTACGCTCGGCATTGATGTTCACAAATTGCGGCGGCGCATGCTGGTCGTCACCTCACTGCTGACGGGCTTGATTATCGCCGTCAGCGGGGCAATCGGCTTTGTCGGGCTGATGATGCCGCATATCGTCCGCCTTATCGTCGGGACAGATCATCGCCGTGTCTTACCCGTCAGCCTGCTGGCGGGAGCGCTGTATCTCATCTGGGTGGACGTGATCGCTCGGACGCTGTTCGCGCCAGAGGAAATCCCGGTGGGGATTATCACATCGCTCTGCGGCGCGCCCTTCTTCCTTTGGTTGATGCGTCGCAGAAAGGGCGCCCTATGACACTCGAAATCGACGGGCTTCGCTGGTCTGTCGACGCCCTGCGGATTATTGACGACATACGGCTCACGGTCGACACGGGCGCCTTCGTCGGGCTCATAGGACCAAACGGCAGCGGTAAATCTACGTTGCTGCGCTGCATCTATCGCAGTCTGAAGCCGGACGCCGGGACGATTTCACTTGATGGAGCAGACCTGCTGGGGATGCCGCCGCGTGAAGCCGCCCGCAAAATGGCCGTCGTCTTGCAAGAGTCCTCAATACAATTCGATTTCACCGTGCAAGAGATGGCTTTGATGGGACGCACCCCGTACAAGAGCGCCTTTGAGCCCGATACCAACGATGACTGGGAAATCGTGGCGGACGCGCTGGCGCAAGTTGACATGCTGGACTTCAGGGAACGCAGTTATGGAACACTCTCTGGCGGAGAGAAGCAGAGGGTCCTCATCGCGCGCGCTGGCGCAGCAGTCGCAGTTTCTGGTGCTGGACGAACCCACCAACCATCTTGACATTCGCTACCAATTGGAAATCCTGGACATCATGCGTGAACTGCCCGTGACCACACTTGCCGCGCTGCATGATTTGAACCTGGCGGCGCTCTACTGTGACCGACTCTACGTGCTTAGTGAAGGGCGCGTTGTTGCGTCGGGCGCGCCGGACGACGTCGTAACGGCGGATCTGATTTCCGAGGTATACGGTGTTCGGGCGGATGTCGCCAAAGATCCAAGAACGGGCACAACGCGCATCACCTACTTCCCGGCGAGTGTGAGGACGGGCGCATGAAAAAGGATGCGGCTGTGATTCTGCTGGGGCGCGGCGGCTACGGCAGCGCGCCCGGCGAGCAGATGAACCGGCTTGTTGAGGACCTGCGCGCGAGTGGCGCCCATGGGCTGGTAACCAGCGCATTTATCGACGGCGGCTCGCCCGCCTTGCCCGACGCGCTTAAGCGATGTGCCGCCTGCCGTATGGCGCAGGCGCTAGTTGTCCCGGTCTACCTGCCGACTGAGCGCAACCTCGATGAATGGCTGACGCGCGCTGTGCGGCGCTGGCTGCATCATAATGCCGCCGCGGATTTCACCGTTCACATGACGCCGCCACTCGGTGACGCGCCGGAACTGACGGCGGCAGTCCAGGACCTCGTGGCGCGCTATATCGACGCGCCGAGGGCGCCCCTGTCACCCAATCACGCCAGCCCCAACAGTCCCGAATGGTCGCGAATCCCACCCCACCGCTATCATGCGCTTCTCTGCCGGGGCCCGCGCTGCAACACCGCCGGATCGGGCGAAATTGCTCAGGCGCTCAAGCGCTGCCTGAAAGCGAGAAATATGGGCGATGACGCGGTTCTCGTCGCACAGACTGGTTGCCTGTATCCCTGTAACTTGGGTCCGGTTATGGTGGTCTACCCCGCCGGTCTCTGGTACGGCGGCCTCTGCGAAGAAGGGGTCGAACGCATCGTCGAAGAGCATTTTGCGGGTGGTCAGATTGTCGCGCGCTACGCCCGCTACCCATCGCAGCAGACACAGCAGCGCCCAACAACAATTGAGCGCGTGTAGATTAGCGCTGTTGTACGCTGGCAGACATGCTCGGCCAATCAAATGGGCGCCACTCCCGACTATTCATGCATTAGCAGAACTATCCGTTGCCAGAGCGGACTTCACAATCGTGTCATGACGCTCCCCTATTTCGACCTTAACCAGGGAGTGGTGAATATCGCAGAGTTGCGATGTTTGCCGAGTTTCGCACGGGGTAATTCAACACAGAGTCACAGAGGGTCGCGTGGACACTGACCGCCGGCACAGAGATTTCTTGACAAAATCGGGCTGAATCCGTATTGTCAGTATTCACCACTCCCGAACATATTCCGCAATTGAATTTCATCACCATCCGCGCTAC
>JAPPFH010000073.1 GCA_028875185.1 Chloroflexota bacterium
CCCCCATCCCCCGGCCCCTTGCCCCCACAAGGAGGGAAGGGGAGTTTTTCAAAGATTTCGGGATTTTGAAGTCCCTCCCTCATTTTGGGGGAGGGATTTAGGGTGGGGGAAACGAGGGATATATCAACACATTCACCATTCCCCTTCTTGTGGTTCCAATGAAGTAGCTGGTTTATCCCGTGCGCTTTTGTGCTATAATCTCGCCGGTTAACTGAACGAGCCGAAAAAATGGGAGGTTCGCGCCGAATGGCTTACGACAAGATCACAGTGCCGGATTCTGGAGAAAAGATCAGCTTCAGCAATGGCAAGATGCAGGTGTCAGACAATCCAATCCTCCTGTTCATTGAGGGCGATGGCATCGGCTACGACATCATGACCGCCAGCAAACGGATCTGGGACGCGGCGGTGGAAAAGGCGTACGGCGGCAAGCGGCAAGTCTCGTGGATGGAGGTCTACGCGGGCGAAAAAGCGGCGGGCGTCTATGACGGTGACTACATGCCGGAAGAGACCTTCGAAGCTTTCCGCGATTACAAAGTGGGCATCAAGGGACCCTTGACCACGCCGGTCGGCGGCGGCTTCCGCAGCCTGAACGTGACTTTGCGCCAGGTCCTGGATCTGTATAGCTGCGTGCGCCCCGTGCGCTGGTTCAAGGGCGTACCCAGCCCGCTGAAACATCCGGAAGATGTGGATGTGGTGATCTTCCGAGAAAATACGGAAGATACCTACGCTGGTATCGAATACGAATCAGGAACCGAAGATAACAAGAAGCTGGCTGAGTTCCTTAAACGCGAATTGGGCGCCACCAATTTCTTCCCCGACGCCGGCCTCGGCATCAAGCCAATCAGCCCCTTTGGCAGCAAGCGCCTGATCCGCGCCGCCATCCAGTACGCGATCGATCGTGGCCGCGGCAGCGTGACCCTGGTGCACAAAGGCAATATCCAAAAGTTCACCGAAGGCGCGTTTCAAAAGTGGGGTTACGAATTGGCGCGCGAAGAATTCCCGGACGAGACGATATCGTGGGACGATGTCGCCGCCAATCATAATGGCAGCGTGCCCAACGGCAAGATTCTGATTCAGGACACAATTGCCGACATCATGTTTCAGAAGATGCTGCTGCGCCCGCGGGAACACGATGTCATCGCCACGACCAATCTCAATGGCGATTATCTGAGCGACGCTTTGGCGGCCGAGGTCGGTGGCGTTGGCATTGCGCCGGGCGCCAATATCGGCGATGAAATTGCGCTATTCGAAGCGACGCACGGCACCGCGCCCAAATACACCAATAAGGACATGGTCAATCCCGGCTCGCTTCTATTCAGCGGCGTGATGATGCTTGAGCATTTGGATTGGTTCGAGGCGGCCAACCTGATCACCAAGGCTTACGAAATGACCATCGATCAGCGCTGCGTCACCTACGATTTCGCGCGCCAAATGGACAATGCGACCAAAGTCCCCACCAGCGAATTCGCGACCCGCATCATCCAGAATATGGACTCGGTGTGAACAATCGGCGCCGCAATTTGTAGTATCTGAAAGGTCAAAAGCTAAAGCGGACAACTATCAAATGCCGGGCGGCCAGCAGTGCCGCCCGTTGTTTTATCCACGTTTCGTTGCTTGGCCACCACTTGGCGCGCCATTTGTCCGATTCGAGGAATATACTACAATTGATGGTGGACTGCAGCCTACGGTATCGGCGATGCAAGGAGACGATAAAACACAGCCTCCGGAGATCGAAGGCTATTTTCGCCGCACTCAGGCGAAGCGGGCTCGGCGCTTCTCCACCCCGCTGCTGATTCTTGTCCTGCTGTTGGCGGCGGCTGCGCTGGTCGTGGGATCGCCTTTGCTTCTTGCGGCTTTGCTTCCGGCAGCGCTGCTTCTTGTCATTTCATTTGCGCGCAAAACCCCACCTGCGCGAATCCATGTTCAGCTTAAAGATTCCGAGCTTACAGTCAGTGGCGATGGCTACGACATTCAACTCGCGGCGCCTTTCCGTTTCAAGACAGGCGTTGAGCGCATTCCGGCGACCGAAAAGACCGACGAGTTCTGTTTCGTGCGCATGGTTATTGATGTTCACGGCAAGCCACTCGTATTCGAAGAGCAGGTTCTTGCCGGCTATTTTCCGCCGCAACTCGATGAAATCGTCGGGAAATCAAGCGCCTTGGGCATCGCGGAGCTGGCCAGCCTCAGCTCGTACCCGGGCGCGCTCTGGTCGCTGATCGAAGGCTTGGAAGCGCACACCGAAGTCAGCGCCGCAAATGATGTGGAGGCGAACATCAAAAGCTTGTATCGCCTAGGCCGACAACAACTGGCGGAAAAGCGGCACCGGGAGGCGATCGAAACATTCAGCGGTCTGCTGCGGCAGCGCCCCGAATCAGCGCCGGCATACTATAGCCGCGGCGCCGCGCGCTATTATGCGCGCATCGACTTGGACAAGGCGGTAAACGATCTCACCACGGCTCTGCGTCTAGAGCCCAATCAATTCAAAGCCTATCGCATGCGTGGCTTGGCGCGAGCGCAGCAAGGCGATTGGGCGGGCTTACGCGATGACTGTTCGCTGGCGCTGCAATTTCACCCGACCAGCGCCGAACTCCACAATCTACGGGGTACAGCTTGCTATCGTCTGAAAGATTACGACGCGGCGCTTTCAAGTTTCGAAGATGCCGTCCGGTTAGACAGTAGCCGTCACGAATCGTACTACAACCGGGGGCTTGCCAGGCATCGGCAAGGCAAGCTGGCCGAAGCGATCGCGGATTTCGAGCAAGCGCTTACCCTGAATCCGGCCTTCGTCGAGGCGCAGCGCAACCTGCAATCGGCGCGCCAGCAGCTCGCGCGCCGCCAAGCTAGCGTAAACTCTTGAGCCAAGCGCTGAAATTCTCTTCCAAACCATCACGAACGGCAATGAAAGCCTGCGGAATGGCGGCGTCATCGCCAGCCAAATGGCGCAGCAATCCTTCGCCCATCCGCGAGCGAGCGGAATTGGCAGCGCGCAGAATCAGCGCTTGCAGCTACTCACTCATGCTTGCCATTATCCCATTCCGTCAATTTAGGGAAACGAGCGCGGCAAAAATCTAGTTCACCTTGTCCTGAGATTGCGCCAGCCACTGGGACAATGCGAGCGCTATAAGCGCGAGCACAATTAGAATCAGCCCGGTCCAGATGGCGGCGTTGATATCACGCTCGAATATGCTATAGACCAGCAAGGGCATGGTCTGCGTTTTGCCTTGCAGATTGCCGGCGAAGAGAATCGTCGCGCCGAATTCGCCAAGGGCGCGCGCCCAACTGAGAATCATGCCTGCAATCAAGGCGCGCCAGGCGATCGGCAAGGTGATATGCCAGAACATCTGCCAGCCGTAAGCGCCATCAACGCGGGCGGCATCCTCGATTTCCGCCGATATGCTGGAGAATCCCACCTGCGCCGAGCGGATATAAAATGGCGCCGAGATGAAAAACTGCGCGAGAATCACCGCCAAGATAGAGAACGGGATGATGATGCCGGCTTCGGCCAGCAATGAGCCGATGGCGCCGCGCCGTCCGAAGGTGAGCAATAGCGCCAAACCAGCCACGGCTGGCGGCATCACGATCGGCAACTCAATGAATAAGCTGATCAGGCGCTTGCCCCAGAACTCATAACGTGAGAGAACGTACGCGAGCGGCGTGCCTAAAACCGCAGCCAGACAGACGACGGCGAAGGTCGAAGCAAAGCTGAGCAGCGCGGCCGAAAGGATCGTCGCCGAATCTGGCAAGCCCTCCCAGGCGCGCGAACCGAGCCCATTGATCAATAGCACGATCACCGGCGCCGCCAGCAAAAGAAAAGCGAAGGCGCTCACGGAAAATACGAGCAGTTTATCCGTCTTCAGATGTCGCCGCGTCACAATTGATCTCTGGAGGAGCGCCCGCTTCTGTGGGTTCAATCGTCGGCTCCGGCCTGGCTTCTGGCGTCTCTGCTTCATCAAGTATAGCAGGCGCGCAAAAGCCATAATCGGCCAGGATTCGCAGCGCTTCAGCCGAACCCAAGTACTTTATGAACGCATGCGCCAGCCCTGGCGCCGCCGCGTCACTGAGTGGCGCGATCGGGTATGACGCCAATTGATTATGCCGCGCGTCGATGGGAATGACGCCGAGCTGGCTGGCAACGGCGCCACGCGCGTCCGATTGATAAACGACCCCGGCGTCAGCCTCGCCCAGCGCGACCCGAGCGACTACCTGCCGCACATTTCGCTCCTCAGAGACGAGATTGCGCCGCACGCGCTCGCTAAAGTCATCACCATATTCGGCTTTATGTGATGCCAGCATAGCATCCGTGTAGCCGCGGATCGGCGTACCAGAAGCCGCCAGGACCAACAAAACCCCATCGACAGCCAAATCGCCGACGGACCGAATGTCCGCCGGGTTGTCGGCCGGCACAATTACGATCAGGCGATTATGAGCGAAAATGACCACCTGTTCCTCAGCTGCACGTCCGTTTTCGATTACCGCCGCCATCTGAAATTCGTTGGCGCTGGCAAAGACATCAGCCGGCGCGCCCGCAGCGATTTGAGCCGCCAGCGTGGCGGAGTTGGCGAAGTTCAGCCGGATCGCCACGTCAGGATGACTCTGCTCATAAGCATGCGCAAGCGCGTCGAACGCATCGGTCAGTGATGTCGCCGCGTAGATTGTCAGGTTGCCGGCGATTACGTCTTGAGCGCTAACGACCGTCGCGCTGAAAACAATAATCACTAGCAAATGCGCAATAGCTGGAAATCGCATGTCTGCTTCCCATCCGCAACTGGGAATCTTATGCCAAGCGATGAATATTTCAACCGCCTTCGCGATCCAATTCGGCCTGCGCCCGTCGCTTGTCGCCATGCTGCGACTCAAACATTTGATTGCCATACGCCAACCTGACGCTTGCCAAACGCTAACACGATGCGCTTCGATTATCCGCTATGTTTTGGTTGGACGCGGCGATTGAGGGCGACATGCGTTACGGCGGGCGGTCAGGACCTCCATCTTGGTTTGTCATTTTACTTGGCATTGCCATTGTTTTTGGTCTTTACTATTTATGGTTCGGTCTACGGAACTTTATGACCACTGGCGTTACCGTGGTTGAATCGACGCAGCAGGCGATCGAGCGCCATACAGCCACCGCGGTCCGCATTCAAGAGATCGCTTTCAACGCGCCGTCGCCTCTGCCAACATTCACGCCAATACCGCCCTGTCAAGACTTTGCTGTCAGCGTGCGCGAAGCCATCGTGCGTCAGGCGCCGGACATTCGCAGCCGGATCGTCAGCGCGCGCAAACAGGGCGCAACCGTTTGCGTCATCGCCGCGCTGCCCAATACCGATTGGTATCTTATTGACGACAATCCACTGACGCGCAGAATCGACAAGGTCTACATGCACCGAGACATCATTAACGCCCTCAATCCTACCGCGACGCCGACGCGCACTTTCACGCCATTGCCAACGGATACGCCAACAGTTACCTTCACGCCACGAGCGCGGCCGTCGGATCCGCCGGCGATGGCCACCCGACAAGCGTTGCCGCCTCCCCCGGCGCAAACCCTAACGCCATCCCCCACGCGTCCTAGCATCAAGCTGTAGCTTGCGGTAAGCGCCGCTTCGACTATACTGACTTGAGCGCGTCTCAGCCTTGCGGATGCAAATGGGCGCAGCGGAAAGGTATGCGTTTGGCCGCCATAATTCAGGTTGCCGTCGGCATCATTTTTGTGTTCATTTTGATGAGCATCGTGGTGACCGAGGTCAACTCGCTGATCGCCAGAGCGACCAAAATGCGCGCCAAAACGCTCCGCAGCACGATCAACTCGGTAATCGAAGATCCGGTCATTCGAGCGAAGGTTTACACCCATCCTTTGATTCAGTTGGTCAAGGGGGACCCAATCGCGCCAACGCAGCGCGTCTCTCGCGACGAGGCGGAAAAAATCGCAAATGGCGCAATCGGCGCCGTCGACCACATTGAGTCAGCCACCTTTGTTGATGTCCTGCTCAACACCATCAAAGCGGAATCCGATCAGCGGCTTTTTGGCGCGCTGTTGAATGTTATCGACGGCATGCCAGCTGGCGCCGAGCGGCGGGGTTTGCGCGTTATGGTCAATCGAATCGTCACTACCGGCGACGGCACGACCGAGCTGCGCAACGCGCTGCGCTATGTCCAGGATCGCCGCTATCGCGGCGCGCTAACCGAAATTGTCAATCAGTTAGATGAAGAAGTCAGCCTGCTCGGGCTGGAGCCGTCGACAAATGTATCGCTAATGGCGGGCATACATCAAATCGAGAACCGCAATATGCGTCATGCGCTTTCGACCGTCATGGCCGGCGCGGACAGCATGAAGGCCGCGCGCGGCAACTTAGTAACCTGGTTCAACAATTCGATGCAGCGCGCCACCGTCGCCTATACCGGGAAAATGAAGAACCTTTCCATTGGGGTCGCCTTGTTTTTCGCGCTGGCATTAAACATCGATACGCTGCATATCGGGAGGACACTTTGGGAAGATCCGGCGCGCCGCGCGCAGATCAGCAGCGAAGCCAGTTTTGCTGTCCAAAGCGGCGACCTGCAGACGCAAATAAATGACAACGTAACGGCGGACGAGTTTAGAGCCAACCAGGCTGTCGACGAGAATCCACTGGAGGATGCGATCGGCGCTGGCGCGAACCTTGCGTACCAGCTTCAAGACATTCAGGATTTGAGCCTGCCAATAGGCTGGACCTTTTACAAGGTCAGCGATTCGGCGAGAGACAGCATCGCCGCGAGCGATCCCAACAATCTATGGAATTACTTGCCGGAGAATAATCCGGAGGGCTGGCTGGCGCTGCTGGCCGCAAAGTTGCTTGGCATCGCAGCCACCGTGATCGCCGCGGCTCAGGGCGCGCCCTTCTGGTTTGGCATCGTCAACAGAATCTTGCGGCGTTGACGCGAAAACTCGCGTTTCTTACTCTGTCCATTTTGCTAGATTTTGTCTGTTGACATATGCCTAAATGTTCGCCCAAAATAGATTTGACGACGTGCCTTAGCTTCGTGGTCCAAAATATGAATTAATCTTATTCACCGAACAAGTAGAGGTCTAAAAGTGATCCAGGCACTTGTGGAGCTTGCTGAAAAACGTGGTTATGTCACATTTGAACAAATTGTAGAAGCGCTTGAAGACGACGGCGATGACCGTACCGCCCTGCGAAACCTCTTGTTTGAACTGGAAGAGCTCGGGATTGAGCTCCGCAATGAGGCGGAGAATAGCCAGCCAAAAGGGGCCGTGGAGACGGTTGAGCAGGAACTTGAACATCGCGAACTCCTGCAGAATCGCGCTGTTGCCGATATAAGCGCCATCCCGTCCGACGACCCCGTCGGACTTTATTTTCGCCAGATGGCGCAAGAACCCCTGTTGACCGCCACAGACGAGATTGACCTGGCGAAGCGGATCGAGCGGGGATTCAAAGCGCGCAATCGACTTGAGAATCCAGACGTCTTGCAAAAGAGCGACCGCTGGCGCCGCCACTTGCGCCGCCTAGTGCTGGACGGACAAGGCGCCCGAGAGCACCTGGGCCGCGCCAATACGCGATTGGTGGTTAGCATTGCCAAGCGCTATATGGGCCAAGGATTGCCTTTCCCCGATTTGATCCAGGAGGGCAATGTCGGCTTGATGCGCGCGGTTGACAAATACGATTACTCTCGCGGCAATCGATTCAGCACCTATGCCACCTGGTGGATCCGGCAAGCCATCACGCGCGCTCTGGCGCAGAAGACACGCACAATTCGGATTCCGCTCCATATGACCGAGCGAATCCGGCAGATGTACCGTGCCGCGCAAGACCTGGAGCAAACGCTTGGGCGCCGTCCAACCGCCGAAGAAATAGCGGCGGCGATGGAGGTAGCGGCTGACTCCGTTCGCGCGATGATGGACGCAAGCCAGCATGCAATCGCCTTGGAACGTCCAGTAGGCGATGATGGCGATAGCGAATTCGGCGACTTCATTGAAGATCAAGAGACGATTAGCCCAGTGGATTCGGCTACGCAGAACCTGCTGGAAGAAACTATTGAAGAGGTGCTGGCGGAATTGACGCCGCGGCAGAGCCACATTCTACGGCTGCGTTTTGGCTTGGGCGGTGGCGAGCCACATACTCTGGAAGAGATCGCCAACAAGTTTGGTCTAAGCCGCGAGCGCATTCGGCAGTTGGAGAAAGAAGCGCTCAGGCGTCTGCGCCATCCGCAGTTGGCGCATAATTTGCGCGATTACCTGGCATAATCCGGGGCCACTTTTTCATCATTCGCAAGCGGACCACAGTCTCTCAGCGGTCTGCTTTTTTGTATGGGGTAGACAACACGATGTCGCAAGACTTTCAGAGACTGCTAAGCCAACGCACCTTGACCATGCGCAAAAATCAGATTCGCGAGATCCTGAAGGTCGTGTCCCAGCCCGGTATGATTTCGCTGGCGGGCGGCATCCCGGCGCCTGAGACCTTCCCGCTTGAGGAGCTGTACCGCATCAATGAAGCGGTGCTTGATCGCTATGGAGCGGCTGCGCTGCAATATGACCTGACCGAGGGCTTCACGCCATTCCGTGAGGCGCTGGTCAGTTATTTGGGCGCGAAAGCGATCACAGTCGGCGCCGACGATATCCTGGTCTTCAACGGCTCCCAGAGTGTTCTCGATACGCTGGGCAAGGCGCTCATCACACCGGGAGACGCCATCGCCTTGGAAACACCCAGCTATCTTGGCGCAATCTCCGCGTTCAGCGCCTATGAACCGCGCTACGTCAGCATCGCCACTGACGATGAAGGCATTCTGCCCGAGGCGCTGGAGGAAGCGCTCGACCGGCAAGAGATCAAGTTCATTTATCTGGTTACGACTTTTCAAAATCCAACCGGGCGCAGTTTAAGCATCGAACGACGGCAGCAGGTCGCCGAGATTGTCAAACAGCGGGGCGCGCTGGTTATCGAAGACGATCCATACAGCGATCTGCGTTATCGGGGCGAGGCTGTCCCGCCCTTCTACACATACGCGCCGGATAATACGGTCTACGTCAGCACGGTCTCGAAGGTATTCGCGCCGGGGTTGCGGCTCGGTTTCTGTGTGGCGCCGCCGCTAATTCACGAATGGCTCTATACCGCCAAGCAGGGCGCCGATCTGCATAGCAATACGTACGCGCAGGCGCTGGCCGCCGAATACATCCGCGGCGGCGTCATTGACACGCAAGTGCCCAAGATAATCGAGCTTTATCGGCCGCGTCAGGAGGCGATGCTTGAGGCTATGGAGCAGCATATTCCAGGCGATTACACCTGGACCAAGCCCGATGGCGGCATGTTCATTTGGGTGGAAGGTCCGGCGGGCCTTGATGCGGAAGCGCTCTATTGGAAAGCCGTCGAGCGGAAGGTCGCCTTTGTGCCGGGCAAATACTTTTACATCGACCCGGCCGACGGGCTGCCGACGATGCGCCTGAATTTCACCCGGCCGAATGAAGCAACGATTGAAGCGGCGATCGCCGCATTGGGGCGCGTCATGCGCGAATTCAACTAGATCCAGGCACTGCAATTTCATTCATGAACGGCTAAACTTGGGCAATGCCACATCGTACGCCGAATACGAACAATATCGCAGACACCTCGACAGGATTGCGCGCGCTGATCCTGTCATTTTATTTGCCCGCCCTGATGGTGACGCTGGGGCAGGGTTTGCTCGTTCCGATTTTGCCGCTTTTCGCGGTGGACTTCGATATCAGTTACGGCTTGATTGGCTTGGTCTTGGCGGGCGAAGGCATTGGAACGCTCATCGCCGACGTGCCGACCGGCATGATTCAAAGGCGCTTCGGCAACAAGCAAGTCATGATGATGGGCATCTTGGTGAAAGCGCTGTCCATCATTTTGCTCTTCTTCTCGCCGTCCGTCTGGATCGTGCTCGTATTGCGCCTGATTTCTGGATTCGGCCGCTCGATGTACACCGTATCCGCGCACGTGTATGTGACCAACCATGTCGGGCTCAGCCAGCGCGGCAAAGCCATTTCCATGTTTGGCGGCACGCATCGACTCGGCGGCTTCATCGGACCCGCGATCGGCGGCATCGTCGCCGGCATGTTTGGATTGCGCGCCGTATTCCTCTTGGTGGGATTGGTTACGGCTGTCGGATTTCTGCTCGTAATCGCTTTCACGCTGAGTGGCAAACGAGAAAAGCGCGACGGGCGCGAATCCAAGGACGGCGAGCTGCATATTCGCTCGGTGCTGGTTTCGAATTATCGCATCCTGGCCTCCGCCGGCACCGCGCAGATCTTCGGGCAGATGATCCGCGCCGGGCGGACTATCGTCATTCCGCTTTTCGCCGCCGAAGTCCTGGGGCTGCCGGTCGATCAAATCGGGCTGATCGTCAGCATATCGGTGGCGGTTGATTTCAGCTTGTTCATCGTCGCCGGCTGGCTGATGGATCGCGTCGGGCGCAAATTCGCCATCGTGCCCTGCTTCGGCATTCAGGCGATTGGCATGGCGCTGGTCCCATTCGCCGCAAGTTACAGCGCTTTGCTCTTCGCGGCAGTATTGATCGGCATCGGCAACGGCTTGGGTTCGGGCACGATGATGACGCTGGGCTCGGATCTGTCGCCGTCGCGGACGCGCGGGGAATTCCTGGGCGTCTGGCGCTTGATCGGCGATATGGGGCATACGGGCGCGCCCTTGGTCGTGGGCGTAGTGGCCGATGTTCTGGTGCTGAGCTCGGCAATCTGGGTGATCGCCGCGTCGGGCATGGCGGCCGCGAGCATCTTTTTGATCTTTGTGCCGGAGACGCTCAAGCGCAAGCCTCCTCTGGCGACGGCTTGATTCCCCCATCCACCCTTTGGAATACTGTAGGGATGTTTGACGGTCAGTGTCTACGCGACCCGCTGAAACGCCCGCTCAGGCAATATTGGCGAACACGGGCGTCTCGCGAGACGCCCCTACAACTTAACTGTTAATCTGTTCATTATGCTGCGCAAGCTGAACATACTCGGGCTTGATTGGCCGCTGCGGCCGGAGCGCCTCTTTCCCCGCGTTCAGCCGCTGGTCGTCGAGATAGGTTTCGGCAACGGCGATTTCCTGATGCACCTGGCGCGGACGCAGCCTCGCCGCAACATCCTCGGCTTCGAGATCTCGGGGCAGTCGCTGGACAAAGCCGAGGCGAAGATTGAGAGGCTGGGGCTGGATAACGCGCGGGTCATCCATGGGCGCGCCGAGACCGCGCTGGCGCATCTGCTGGCGCCGGAATCGGTGCGCGAGTTTCACATCAATTACCCCGATCCCTGGTTCAAGAAGCGGCATCAGCGGCGGCGGCTCATCAAGCGCGATACAGTCGACCTGCTGACGAGCCGGCTGGCGGCGGGCGGGCATTTGCGGCTGGCGACGGATATCATCGACTATGCCCAGATGGCGCATGAGATTCTGTCGGAGACGCGCGGGCTTTCGAACGCGTTTGACGCGCCCTGGGTGCATGAAGTCGAAGAGCGATTTCGCACGAAGTACGAGCTCAAGGGTTATCGCGAGGGCCGCCGCGGGCACTTCTTTTGCTATGCGCGGAATGACGAGCGGGTGGCGCATCCGCCAATCATCGAGGAACTGGATATGCCGCATCTTTTCTTGCGAACGCCGCTTTCCGCCGCCGAGATCTGCGAGCGCTTTCAAGCGGGGCGCCGGCGGTTCGGGGATATTCATGTCGCCATGCTGCATGCCTACGCCGACCCCAAGCGGAATGTCGCTGTTTTTGAGGTGGTGGTGGAAGAGCCGAGCATCGAGCAGCATACGATGATCATGCTGGCGCCGCGGCCGGACGCGGGGGAGTACATCGTGAAGCTGACGAGCCTGGGTCAAGCGCGGGCGACGCTGGGCATGCACCGGGCGGTGGCGGCGGTGGGCGAGTGGGTGGCGGGCTTGGATGGGAGTGGGATGGTGCTGGGGGGTGTTGTGCGGGGGTGATTCACCACAGAGACACTGAGGGCGCAGACTGACTCAGATTTCAAGTTCTACAATCTGCGAGTATATGTTTTGCAAATTGCTAAGGCTGACCCGAAAGCCCGTGCCATGATTTCTTGCTCTTGTTCCAGCATCGTGTAGTCTCAGGTCAAGTAGCAACTTCTCAGTAGCAAACTGATTCCGCAGTATCGACACCGACGTTCCGCCCGTTAGAATTCTCGCACGGTCGAACCAGAAATACTCCACGTTGTTTCGCAATTCTACAGCAGCGGATGCCAGCAGCACATTTGCGACCTTCTCAGCGAAGCGTAGCGCCAAGTCGGAAAGCCGCCATTTAGCGATTTCATTACCATCAATGCTTCTAACAGCGACTATTTCTTCGCCGACAAACAGAAAGAGACCCGCGCTGTTTGGTCGCAGTCCCATCGTGTAGTATAGACCCAAACGCCCGTCCTCGTCTGGGCTGCCGTACTTTCGAATTGCTACCAATGGCGGCATAACCCACACTTTTCGATTGAAAGTGAATAGCGAAAGCAACGCCGAGTGCCCGTGCCGATGAGACTTCAATTCAATCGTGCCAAAGTCTGGCGAACTGATGTTGTTTTCCTGTATTTGCAGCAACGACTCTAAGGTGTAGCCAACTCCTGTTGGCCCCCTCCGTTTAGTTCTAACATATCCGCGTCGTTTGATTTCTGATAGCTTCTGCTGAATTATACGTAAGTCAGTCATAGTTTACCTCTTAACACCGATCACGATGTACTCGCTGTGCATAGTGCGGGAGGTCTTGCCTCGTTCGTTTGTTGGAGAATTCACGGCGGGCATAACCTTGTTGTGAATGTTGCGCACTAAAATGGAATCTATACTTACTCCTAAAGTTTGCAAGAACGAAGCTGTGATTTGGTCAAGCGGAATCGAAATGTCTTTAACAGTCCTGTTGCCAACTACAAAGCATATCGTTCCATTATCTGCTAGCTGTGCGACGATTCTTTTCAACGCCTTAAAATAGCCGTTGAAAAAGTATCGAACATCTTTCGCTCGCTTCTCACTTGCTTCGGCGATTCTCGCAAGAATCTCAGACAATACACTAAAGCTTGAGAGATCTATAAGAGGGCTACGCTTCCCAAGCCCCGCTGCATCGACGTTAACATACAGCGAGATTTGCTCGAGACCCTTTATCCAATCACTTCCAAAGCTAGAAAACTGCCCGTAAGCGACTGTGGTTCGACTGTCGCCGTAAGGTGGAGACGTGATTACCGTGCCATATTCGAGATGCTGCGGAAAGTGATCTTCGGAATTCGCGTAGAGTGGTCTGCTGTTAGCCAAGGGTTGCGCCCCGTTCGTAAATGCTTCAACCATCTTATGGCAATGCGAAAGAAAAGCCGAAAACACTTCGTTCTTTGCGAGAAGCAACTTCTTCCCTTTGATTCTGTAACGCTTGAATTCACCACTTTTTGTAAGGGATTGAGTGCGAGCGATCAAAGCAAACACTACTATAAAGAAATCGCTGTAAGTCAATCTATTATGTTGCAGAATAAATCGCAGTCGTCCGAGATCTCTGATAACGTCAGGTTTGTACCAGTATTCAATGTTCCTGATCGCTGGAACGTCTGAATCGTCAGGATGGCTGTCAAAGATGCAGTCTCTAATTCCCCTGAATTCGCGCTTGAGTAGGTCTGCGTCGTAGCTAGCGGTCTTTGCTCGCGCTATTGCCAGTGCCAGGGGGTTTATGTCTAGCCCAATCGAAGCATGTCCATTTAACGAAGATTGCAATAGCGTTACTCCGCTGCCGCAGAACGGGTCAAGAATCGTCGAGTCTTTGACTGCATAACGGCTGATAAGATGGTCAACCAAGAGTGGGTGCAACATAGCAGGATACGGGTGAATCCTATGCCGGCCCGTGCGCAGCAGCTTCCCCCTGAATGACAAGTCGTCTCGCATCTCTCTCTTGAACGAGTCCAACGTCATATTGCCGCTCCCGAATTGATTTCACACTTATTTTATCCTAGAATTGCTGCCAAGCAACATTGATTCGCAAATGCGAAAGCCCGCCCATGCCCACCCTCACCCACCACACCCTCCCCAACGGACTCACCATCCTCCTCCGCGAGGTGCATAGTGCGCCGGTCACCAGTTGGTGGCTGGCTTACCGCGTGGGCAGCCGCAACGAGCCGACCGGCTTACCCGGCATCTCCCATTAGGTCGAGCACATGATGTTCAAGGGCACGGAGCGCTTTCGTATGGGCGCGCTTGATATTCGACGGAGGAGACAGATAGATGGGATGCGAAAGAGCTACTTGCTACAATAGTTGTGGGATCTCCGTCAACAACACTTGCTGGGGCGATTCTTGCTACTAGATTAGTTCAAACAGACGCCCAAGCGTGAAGAGTTGACCGAGCACGAGCAGCCCGAGGATCCATTTTTGGTAATTGAGCGCAGTCGCCAGTTCTCCGATTCTGCCTTCCATTCGCGCCAGCGTAGCGGATATATCGCTTTTCTTGACATATTCTTCGGCGCGCGTCTCAAGTTGTGTAAGCCGGGTCTCTGCATTGGCCGCCATTTTAGCTCTCACAATTTACTATCTGAATTAAGGATAGTATAACTGCTATTGTCAAGCCAACAAGTTTCGTTGCATCAGTCGCAAGCTGCCGTAACCATGGCGAAAAATCGTCGATCTACGAACGAGGCAACACCCATGCCCCCACTCACCCAACACACCCTACCCAACGGACTCACCATCCTCCTCCGCGAAGTGCATAGCGCGCCGGTCATCAGTTGGTGGCTGGCTTACCGCGTGGGCAGCCGCAACGAGCCCACCGGCTTGACCGGCATCTCCCATTGGGTCGAGCACATGATGTTCAAGGGCACGGAGCGCTTTCCGGCTGGGGCGCTCGACCGCGAAATCGACCGCGCGGGCGGGCAGTGGAACGCCTTCACCTCGATGGACGCGACCAAGTATTTCGAGACGCTGCCGGCGGGCAAGATCGATATCGCCATGCAGGCGGAAGCCGACCGCATGACCGAGGCGCTATTTGACGCCGACGAAACCGAGTCCGAGCGCACAGTCATCATCTCGGAGCGGCAGGGGGCGGAGAATCAACCGACCTTTTGGCTGGGCGAAGCGGTGCGCGCCGCCGCCTTTCGCGTGCATGGTTATCATCACGAAATCATCGGCGATGAGACCGATCTGCGCACGATGACGCGGGATGATCTTTATGGGCATTATCGCCGGCATTATCGCCCGGCGAACGCGGCGGCAATCGCCGTTGGCGCTTTTGAGACGGCGGATATGCTGGCGAAGATTGAACGGCTCTACGGCGGTATTGATGGCGGCGCGGCGCCCGAACTCTTCGCGCGGACTGAACCGGAGCAGCAGGGCGAACGGCGCGTTGTGGTCGAGCGGCCGGGCAAGACCGCTTTCTTCGAGTTGTGCCACCGCATCCCCTCGGCGAATCATGAAGATTGGTTCAAGCTAAAGCTGCTGGACGCGATTCTCAGCGGATCAAGCGGCGCGTCGGACAATAAAACGAGCCGGCTTTATCAGGCGCTGGTCAAGACTGAGATCGCGGCGGGCCTGGGCGGCTGGCTGACGCCGACGGTGGATCCTTATCTTTACAGCATCATCGTCACGCTGCGAGATGGGCGCTCGCCGAAGGAAGCGGAGACTGCGCTGCTGGATGAAATCAGGCGCTTGCAGAGCGATGGCGTCAGCGAGGCTGAATCGCAGAAAGCGCGCAAGCAGTCGCGCGCGGCTTTCGCTTACAGCACCGAGAGCGTTACCGAGCAGGCTTATGGATTGGCGCAATCATTCATTCTGGGCGATGCGCGCTGGTTCGACAACTTCACTGAGCGGCTTATGGCCGTCACGGCGGAGGATGTGCTCGAGGTCGCCAATCGCTATCTACTGCCGAGCAAGCGGGTGACGGGCGTCTTGCATCCGACCGACCCGGAAGAGGAGGCGGCCCCGGCATGACCGACATTCAGGCGAGCATCCCGAATTCGGGCAATATCACGCGCGCGCAGCTCGAGAATGGCGTCACGCTGCTGGCTTATGAGAATCCGGCGGTGCTGTCGGTCAATGTGATGGGCTCGCTGCATGCGGGCGGCATATACGAGGCGCCGGAGCAGAGCGGCTTGGCGTCGCTCGCCGCTGGCGCGCTTATGACTGGCACGGCAAGTAGAGACTTTGACGCCATTCACGGCGCGCTGGAAGATGTTGGCGCCGACCTGGGCTTTCGCGGGCATATGCACAAGGTCGGCTTCGCTGGCAAGGCGCTGGCGGAAGACCTGAGCCTGCTTCTCCATGTCGCCAGCGACGCCTTGCGCAATCCAGTCTTCCCCGCGGAGCATGTTGAGCGCTTGCGAGGAGAACGGCTGACCTGGCTGCAATACAGCAGCTTTGATACCCGCTACCGCGCGGCGAAGGCGATGCGAGAAGCGCTTTATCCCGAGACGCATCCTTATCACTATGGCAGTTATGGTGATGAAGAGTCTATCGCCGGCATTTCGGTTGACGATCTGAGGCAGTTTCACGCGGAGCGCTTTGGTCCGCGGGGCATGATTCTTGTCATCGTTGGCGCGGTGGCTGCGTCAGAGGCGGTGAGCTTGGCGACGGCTGCCTTCGGCGATTGGCGCAATTGCGAGCAGTCGGCGATACGTCAGGCACGTGAGCCGGGCGCTGGCGCCGACGAATTGCGCCGGGCCGTCGTTGTGCCCGGAAAAACGCAATCGGATATCAGCATGGGCGCTATTGGTCCAGCGCGCCGAGCCGATGATTACGTGGCGGCGCAACTCGCCAATAGCGTCCTGGGCGAATTCGGCATGATGGGGCGGATCGGCAAGAGCGTGCGCGAGGAAAAGGGCTTGGCTTATTATGCTTACAGTCGCGTCGGCGGCGGTCATGGACCGGATCCATGGACGATTAGCGCCGGCGTCAATCCGGATAATGTCGAGTTGGCGATCGGGTCGATCGTGGAAGAGATCGAGCGGCTGACGAGCGAAACGGTCACGGACGAAGATCTGGCGGACAATCAAAGTTATTTCACCGGGCGCATGCCGCTGCGGCTGGAGAGCAACGAAGGCATCGCCTCGAACATCCACAGCATGGAGAGCTTCGACCTGGGCATGGATTATCTGGCGCATTATGAAGACATGATTTACCGCATTACAAAGGACGACCTGCTGCGCGCGGCGCGGCATTACCTGCGCCCGGAGCGCATGGTTGTGGCTGTGGCCGGGCCTGTTGGATCCGACTCCTGACCGGCGCGTCCGCCCGTATGATGATGAGTAGTGACGCGGCGAATATTCTCCAAGCCTTGACCGAGCTGAAGAATATCGGACCAAAATCGGCGCGACGGCTGCTGGAAGCGGGCATCAAATCTCGCGAGCAAATCGAAGCCCTGGGCGCGGTTGAGGTTTTCAACCGGCTGCGCCAGCGCTATCCCGCCAGCTTGACGATGCTTTGGGCGCTGCAAGGCGCGCTGCTTGACTTGCCCTACAATCAGATCCCGCCGGAAATAAAGTCCGCCCTGCTCGACGAGCTCAACGGTTAATTGCGCAAGTTGCGTATGCGCTCAGGCGGCATCCCATATTATAATCTGGTGAAGCATTCGTTGGGCTCATGGGCGCGTTGCGGCAAAACTGGAAAGTGCGCGAATGGCGGACAAACGCATCGTAATCACAGGCATGGGCTTGGTGAGCCCGGTCGGCAATAATGTAGCGGATTCCTGGGCGAATATCCGCGCTGGGGTTTCCGGCATTGACTGGATCACGTTATTTGACGCCGAACTGGTGGAAAACCGCGTCGCTGGCGAGGTGAAAGACCTTGACCTGGTGGGCCGCTTTGGGCGGCGCGAAATGCGGCGCATGGATCGGGCGCAGATGCTGGCGCTTGTCGCGGCGGAGGAAGCCCTTGGCGATGCCGGCATCGAAATCACCGATGGGAACAAGTACGATGTCGGCGTGGTCGTGGGCTCAGGCATTGGCGGGATCGTTACCGTGGTGCAAGCGCTGCAAGGCTTCGAAGCGAAGGGACATCGCGGCGTCAGCCCGGTTATCGTGCCCGCGCTGCTGCATGATGGCATCAGCTCGCGGGTGTCGATGCACTTTGGGCTAAAGGGACCCAATTACAATATCACGGCCGCTTGCGCCACTAGCAACAACTCGCTTGGCGACGCCGCCGATCTCATCCGTATGGGACGAGCCACGGTCATGGTCGCCGGCGGCAGCGAAGCCTGCATCATGCCGATGGTCATCAGCGGCTTCAACAATATGAAGGTGCTTACCAATACCGAAGACATTCCCGAGAAAGCCTCGCGCCCCTTTGACGCCACCCGCGACGGCTTCGTCGCCGCGGAAGGCGCCGCCCTGATGATCCTGGAGGATCTCGATCATGCCTTGGCGCGGGGCGCCAATATACATGCGGAGCTCACCGGTTATGGGCATACATCGGACGCGTTTCATGTGACGGCGCCCAATCCGGATGGCGTTGACGCGGCGGAGGCGATGCGGCGGGCGCTGCGCGAGGCGAAGGTCAGCGCCGCCGAAATCAGTTACATAAATGCGCACGGCACCGCCACCCAACTCAACGACAAGAGCGAAACCCTCGCTATCAAGCAGGCGCTGGCGGAAGAAGCCTACAATATTCCGATCAGTTCGACGAAGTCAATGACGGGGCATATCCTGGGCGCGACGGCCGCGGCTGAAGCCGTGTTTTCGGTTAAGGCGCTGCAGGATAGCTTCATCCCGCCGACAATTAACTTGGAAACGCCGGATCCGGAATGCGACCTGGATTACACGCCCAACATCGGCGTGGCGCGCGAAATCGACCATGTGCTCAGCAATTCATTTGGCTTCGGCGGCCACAACACGGCCGTTGTCCTCAGCCGCTATAACTAGCTGAGTCGCTTAGGGCGCCACAATCTGCGACAGAATCTCCTCGAAAGCGGCATCGGCGAGCGCGCGAATCTCAGCATCCGTGCGGTCTTGAATCGGATGCGGCACAAAACAGGCGGCCGGTTCGAAACCCAAAGCCTTTCCTTGAGCGGCGGCCGCGTCGACAAACTCGTCAGAAGCGACGAACATTCCCGGAATCCCGCGCGCTTCGAGGTCAGTGATGTCGTGCACACTGCACGACGTGCATGACCCTCAATCAGCTAGCGCCTCAATAACGACATCGCATTCGCTGACGATCTGCTGCTTGAGATCTACCGGCGCGACGCGCGTGAAAGTCGGCTTGCTGTAGCGTCGCGCATCTACCCCAAGCTCGCCCAGCCGGGCCTCCAGATGATCAAGGAAGACGTCGCCGCGCGGCTTGGATATGTCCAGCAAAGCGACGCGCTTTTCACTCAGGGATTGTGGTCTGGGGATTGCTTCTCGCTGCGCTGGCTGCAACTCGCTGGTTGGATCCAACAGTGTTGACATTTGACGCTCCTTTATCCTCTACGTACAAAATAAGCGAGGGCGAGACAAGTTCGCCCCTTCAGCCATCCACTTTCACGATTTAATCGCGACAGTCACCGGAACGCTGCCCTTGGGTCCGCTGCCAGCCCAGCCGGTGATTACCGCCGACCACATGCCAGCGCCGCCGCCAGCGTGGACAATCAGCAGACCGCCGGGGCGGAACTTCGACAGGCGTATATCGGCCAGATGCGGTGGCATGCCTTCATCAATGCGGGCAGCGCCAGCGACTACTTCGTCTCCGGCCACGGTCAGCGCTTCATCGAGCGCCTCGCGAAAGCGCGCTTTCGACCAGCCGGCTTCGCGAAAGACGCGCATATTTTCCGGCGAGACGACCAGCAGCGCATCCGTCCTGCCGAAGACTTTGCTGTGGTAGACCGTCCGCAGCGTCAGCGCCAAGCTGCGGGTCAACGATTCTGGCTGGCGCGATTTCTGATCGCCAACCGGGTGCACGCCGCCACCGGCAAAAAGCGTCACGGTCGATTCGTCAGCCGTGAAGCCGCGCTCGACCGCCAGCGATTCCCAATACGAATCATGCTCGCGCTCGGCAAAGCAGAAGCCAACTTTGCCCGGCTGCCCCAGCGTCGCGCGATCGACGCCGCCAGGTCGGCCGCCGCCAACATTTCGGATCACCAACTGCAGCGCTCGACCGATGGTCGAATTGGCGCGATTGCCTTGGCCAAGGACGTTATGCCCCCAATTCAGGCCGATCTTGTCCACAATAGGACCGTTGACGATGACGATGGGGGCGGAGAAGTAAGTGGTCGCCAGAACGCCGTGCATGCAAAACTCGTCAAGACAGGCGGCTTCCACCGCCGCCAGAACCACAGGAAAGTACTCGGGCTTGCAGCCAGCCATGACCGCATTGATGGCGACCTTTTCTACGGTGCAAGGCGCATTGTCCGGCGGAATGATGCCGATGATCTCGGATGGCGATCGGGTCGTTCCCGCTAGCGTCTTGAGCGCCCGGTCTTCAGTCGGCGGCACAAGCGGCAAGCCGTCCGACCAGCCGCGCTCAAACATGAGCTCGTGCTCATCCTGCTGCGACGCTGCCTCGACGCGGCGCGCCTTCAGCGGCGTATCGCCAAACTTGTATGCCAGCTTTTCCGGCATGCCCGGCTCGACAGATTTGGAGCCGCAGCCGGGGCTGTATTCCGGCAGCGCCTCGCCAAGCGCGGTCATTTCCGTCAGGCGGCGCCACTCGTCGCGCTTCCAGCCGACCAGGCGCGCC
Organism: Chloroflexota bacterium; assembly: GCA_028875185.1. Lineage (GTDB taxonomy): Bacteria > Chloroflexota > Anaerolineae > Aggregatilineales > Phototrophicaceae > UBA6055. The sequence goes on from JAPPFH010000073.1 coordinate 20,606, forward strand.
CTTTCTTCGCCGTCTTGGAATTGGATCAGCGTCGGCACGATCTCGATTTCCAGCCGATATGACAATTCAAGCGCGCGCTCGTCAATTACATCGTCGATGCTATCGGGGAAGCTCGGATCATCTTGCGAATGAATTTGCAGCGCGGCGCCGATCATCAGCTCGCGAAACACCGGTTCAATGAGCCGACAGGTGGCGCAGTCACGTTTCACCACCGCAATAAATCCGGTGAAATCAACTGGTACGAGCATTGGCATACAATCTTTAGTTGTTGCTCAATTCTCATTGTAGCGCGTTCCAGCCGCAGGGCGCAATTCGCGCCCGTTTGATATGATAAATATATCCGGCTATGCTATTCGCTAGCGGCCAGAATGTTTGGTCCATAGGTGATACGCTTGAAACTTTCCGACATATTCCGCGAGGGCTCCGAAGCCCGCAAGCTATTCGCGAAATTCTACGCGGTTGCGGCGATTGTCATTATTCTGACCGTGCTCGTATTGCTCGCATTCGCCACGCGCGGCGGTTGAAATAGATTCAAGTTCGGCATTCGAAATGTTGATTGGCAGCGCATGACATGGGCGGGCGAGCCACCGTCTCGCCCCTAAAACGACTTCCATAAATCTGGCAATTCTCTTCCTCTGGCTGTTATTCCCTAAACTGACTTGGATTCACTGAGACGAGTCGTAGTCTTCTTTGCCCTCCGCCCAGTAAGATTCCAGCGAAACACCCAAGCCATCGGCTATCCGATTCACGTATGCGTAATAGGCGACGACCTGCGCGATATCCAGGATGGCGCGGTCGCTGAAGCCGCCGGCGCGCAATTGCCGCAGATCGTTCTCAGTCATGTCCCAGGGCGCTTGTGTCAACTTGGCGGCGTAATCCAACATATGCCGATCGGCCGCCGTCAGAGTGGCGGCGCGGTAATCTGTCGCTATGCTGGCTGTGAAATCAGGGTCTCCGGTCAACTGACGGAGGTTGCGCGCATGATGCTTCAGTCAGTACTCGCAGCGATTGATGGCGGAGACGACGACCCCAATCATCTCGCGCTGCGCCCGCGTCAAGGGCGAATCGCCAACCATCAGCGTTTTGTAGAGATGCAGATGGTCGATCAGCGAAGCCGGATTTAAGCTGTGGATCTTCATGATGTGATCGACTTTGCCGCTCTTGGCGTCGCCGGCTCGCTGATACGCCCGTTTCAATTCGCCTGACGCGCCGGATTCGGGAACGGTTTCGATCCAGGCTATCGGTTTCTCGCTATGGTCCATATCCAGCGACCTCCGGGATTATCCCTGAGACTAGGCGTCTATGTATAGAGCAACGTTCAAATCCCAAGCGATATACAGAGCTTGGAAAAACGCGATCAATGCGCGCACGCAATCGTCGGCGCCCGCGTCGGCCGCCATCTCGAAGGCGATTCGTTTGCGGACCCTCCCGTCAAACGATGAAATGTCCTGAATCTCCTCCGCTTCAATGTCGCGATCAATCGCGCCGACAAAGAGCAGAAGGATGCCGGCGTGATTGGGTATGATGCGCTCGCCGACGCCGAAGATCATTTCAAGCGCCTGGTCTCCGGATACGCGCAACTCGCCAAGGCGGCGCTCTGGCGCGATGGGCAATTCAAAGTAAGCGCGCTCGCCGCCATCTGGACCGCCATCAGCCTCGCGCAACACTCTAACAGATTCGCCGTCATAGCCGAGTTTTTGTATGCCTTGCCGTAGCAGAAGCCATACCAAAGGTTCGTCGGGCACGGGCAGGCGCTCGAGCAGCCAGGTCTCGGCGCGCGCCGTGATTGGGTAGTCGATGGAGCCCATGCAGCCATAAGGTTTGCTGCTGCGATTCGCCGGGCAGTTTGAGCAATGATCGGCGTATTTGTCAAGGACGGAGGCGTGATCAATCAGATCTTGCACGACGATCAACTGCTTGTCGCCGGGGTCGCCTGGCGTGCTGGTGCTGAATTCGAATCCCATTTGCGCCGGTTCGCGAGTGTCGCCGGCGGCGCGAAACCACTGGATGACTTCGTCGGCGCGCGCCCGCTCCTTCAGTCGCTCGCGGATGCCTTCGGCAGTCAGCGCCTGTTTAGGCGCGCAATCATATTCGATGATGTAGTCGATCGCCATCGCGCCCGCTCCGAACTGGCGCCAAAATCATTAGCGCGAGTATAGCATAGGGTTAAGACTCGAGGAGGTCGACAGCGGAACAAGCCTATTCCCAGCGGCCATATCGTTTCAGCGCCAGCAGGACGTTGATTGTCGTCATCGGATGCCACTGCGGTAGATTATGCTGGTCAAGCCAATGCCCTTCCGCTTGCTGCGCCTTTGACAGCGCGTCGATAAAGCGATCGGCCAGCCCGCTGGGAAGCGCGCGGGCGATCATCGAATCAGGCGATGGCGCGAATACGAAGAGCGAGTCGTATTGATTATCCGGCGCCGCAATGGCGCAGGCGACGATATTGTCGATAGTGGCGCTACGAAACGCTTGGAGGTTTGGCAATTCGTCAAGGGCGAAGAAAAAGTCGAATGCGTGATAAGCCATGAAGAGCCATTCGTTTTCCCTGACTTTTTCGGGGGTATAGTTAGCGAGCGCCCATGCTTTTGTCTTGTCGATCAGGGATGGCGTGGCGCAGCCAAAGTGAACGAGGTTGCCAACAATCGAATCTGGCATCGTCTGCCCGCCCGTCTCCCGCCACCAGGGCGCCAGTGGGTAATCCTGCGTTTCAGGCGGATTGCGCAAGTCGCCGCGTTCGTCCATTTGCGCTTCAACCCAATCGGCTGTGCCCTCGAAAATCGAGCCAGCTGGAATGCCGGTATGTTTCATCATGCCGAGCAGATACTCCAGCGCCAGCGGATTCGATTGCGGCGCCTTCAGATCGTGTTCAAGACCATGCCCGAAACCGCCGTCGGGATTCTTGTAGCAGAGGATATTTTGCTGCAAGCGCTCAAGGCTGCCGCCTTCAAAGAGCCAAGCGAACAGGGCGCGCTCGAGAAGCGTGCCGCTCCGGTAGACAAAATCGCGCGCTTTTCCCAGGTCGATTGCCATAGAACCGCTCCTTTGCGAACATATATTCTATCATAGAGCGAAGGGCGAGATCGTGCAAGCGACTAAATGTACATCTTGATGATACGCAATAGTTCGCGGGCGCGATGGCGAAAGGTATGCTGTTTCAGCACACGCTGGCGGGCGGCGCTGCCGATGGCTTTCCGTTCACTTTCATTTCTCAGCAAGTATTGGTAGCGCTCGATCGCTTCTTCAGCGGAGCGCACGATGATTAGTTCTTTGCCCGGCTCGAACCATTCCTCAATCCCGAGGTAGGGATTGGCGACGATGCAAGCGCCCAATGCGCCGAGCTCAAAGGGACGAGATGAGGACGACGCGTAAACGTTCGCGTGGGCGCCGCGTGTGACGCACAGATTGAGCTTGCTGCGGCAAACATATTCGCGCAGCTTGCTGAAGCTGAGGTAGGGCAGTTGCCGCGCCGCCCCCAGGTCACCCAGCTTTGTCCCACGGACGGCAAAGCGGGAGTCGGCGATTTCCATTGACGGCTTCGCGATCATGCGGTCGATCCAGTCAGAACGGTATTCGCGACCGTGACCGTAAAAGAAAACATCAATGTCTTGCGTTGGCGTCGAAATCGGAGCGAAAACATCAGGATCGGCGCCGTACCAAAGGGTGTGCGCGTTTGATGCGCCAAGCTCCTCCAGCATTGACGCGCCGCCGGCGCTGTTGCTGATGAATGCGGTATATTCGCTCAAGTCAGCGCCTTGGTAAATGCGAAAACCAGAGGCAAAACCGGATAAATTCGGCAGGCTGGCTGGCACATCGCCGTCATAGTGGAAGACCGGAACATTGAACTTGCGCGAGATATATCTTGGCACGCCTCGCAGATGATTCGGCGGAACAGTCAGAAACAAAACGGCGTCCACATCACGTTCGCGCGCAAGGATTCGTTCGAGTTGGCGCTTCCACAATGGCGCGATCAGCTTGTTTGCCGCTTGCCTAACCGCCCGATCGCTGAGTGATTCTCCGCTCGCTAGCTTCGCGGATCCCGTATTCCGCATTGGCATAATGGAACGGGAAAGATCGCGGACTGACTTAAAGACGTCGCCTTGAAGGCGCGCGGGATTAGCTTCCGAGCGCCACCAGAGGCTCTCTACCGGCACACCCTGATAAGGCGCGGCAATCACCTCCGTTTCCAATTCATATAAACCTTTCAGCAGCTGCCACCAAGCCGGCGTAGCGCTGAAGGGTTGTCGCAAATCAAGCGAGGAGACGAGAGCCAGCAGCTTCATGTAAATTCAGGATTAGGCTTCATAGGCCCGGCATCATGATGAAATTCTAATGAGAGATTATACATCTGGCAAAACATTGAGTATAATGATTTTATCGTGTTGAATGCGCGATTTCGTCTATGGAAAAGGAGACACAGCACAATGAAACGCCCATTCCTAGTGTTCACTGTTTTAAGTTTATTGCTCGCCTTCAGTGTCCCTGCGCTTGCGGATTCGCATTGCATGGATGAGCTGGGCTGCGTCGAGGTTGGTCCTGATGAACCGATCGTCATCGCCTCCATACTTGCGATGTCAGGACCGGCATCGTTCTATGGCGCCGATTCGCTTGGTGGCGTAGAGCTCGCCATCTTGGGGCGTGACGGCATGCTGCTGGGCAGAGATGTGGAAGTGGTTGAAGAGGACAGCCATTGCGCCGCAGAGGGCGGTCAAGCGGCCGCGCAGCGCGTCGCCGCCGACGAAACCATCGTAGGCGTCATCGGCACGACTTGCTCGGGCGCGGCGCAGGGCGCTATGCCGATTATCAGCGAAGCCGGCATGCTGATGATTTCCTCGTCGAATACATCGCCAAGCTTGACCAACGACAACGCCGACGAAGGCGGGACATACTATCCCGGCTACTTCCGTACAGCCCACAACGATCTGTTCCAGGGCGCTATGGGCGCGCGATTCGCCGTTGAGGTGCTCAAGGTGGGCGCGGTCGCGACTGTGCATGATGGCGACCCCTACACCGAAGGTTTGGCTGTGGTGATGGCGAATGTATTTGCCGGGCTGACTGGCGAAGTCGTCTTCCAGGGCGCGGTCAGCAAGGGCGATACCGACATGAGCGCGATCTTGACCGAGATCGCCGCCAGCGGTCCCGACCTGGTGTATCTGCCGGTCTTCACTCCCGAGTCCGAGTTCCTCGTCTCCCAGGCGGCCAACACGCCGGGCTTGGAAGACGTAAGGATGATGACTGCCGATGGCAGTTTCAACGCCGACTTCGCTCCCAATATCGGGGCTGCGGCGGCAGGCGTCTTGATGACTGGGCCACACGTTGCCGGCGATGCTTATCAGGAATTTCTGGCGATGTGGGCAGAGGAGCAACCAGGCGGCACCGATACGCCGCCAAGCGGCTTCCATGCTCATGCCTATGACGCGACAAATCTGCTGCTTGACGCGGTTGAAGCTGTCGCGGAAGAAATGGACGATGGCACGCTGATCATCGGGCGGCAGGCGCTGCGCGATGCGATGGCAGCGGTCGAGGACTATGCGGGCTTGACCGGTTCGCTGACCTGCCAAGAGGACTCGCCATACGCAGGCGACTGCGCGACCGGTACGGCGCTAGCGATATTCGAGCTCGGCGAAGCGCAGGTCAACGAAGGCGCGTGGCCGCCTCCAATCGTATGGGATCTCTCCATGTCGATGGCTGGCGACGAGTAGATCGCGCAGCCAGGCGCGTCAAGGCTTATGAAAGGACAAGCCAGAGCAGTCAATTCTCTGGCTTGTCTTTATGTTGCAATGACGTCTCGCCGCCATAATTATGTGATTCAGAATGACAGTTAAACACGGCGGCGCGCAGCGCCGGCTGCCTCGCCGACTTGCTCGCTTTCACACAGATAGGAAATCAAACTGGCGCCCAGATCTCTAGTTGGACTCCTATGTATCGCAAGTTTGCTGGCAATGCTTAGCTTCCCGCTTGCCGCCCAAACCGCCTGTGATGATCCCTTGGGCTGTGTTGAAGTCGCTGCGGACGATCCCATCGTCATCGGCGCTATGCTGGTCGTTTCCGGCGCCATCAATTACTTGGGCGAAGATACGCTCGGCGGGGTCGAACTTGCTCTGCTGGCGCGCGATTACACCTTGCTTGATCGTGAGATCGAATTGGCGCTTGAGGACAGCTTGTGCACAGCGGAAGGCGGGCAGGTGGCGGCGCAGCGTTTGGCGGCGGACCCGACAGTGGCCGGCGCCATCGGCACCAACTGTTCCAGCGCGGCTCAAGGCGCGATCCCGATTATCAGCGAGTCCGGCATGGTGATGATCGCGCCGTCGAACACATCTCCAAGCCTGACCAATGCGGATATAGCCGCCGGCGGTTCCCATCAGCCGGGCTACTTCCGCACCAGTCAAAATGGCTTGATCGAAGGCATGCGCCTCGCGGAGTTTGCTTTGCTGGCGCTGCAGGCGGAGACGCTGGCCACGGTCCATGACGGAGACCCATACACATCCGGGCTCGCCGCCGCGGTCGCCAGCACCTTCGCTGAAATGGGCGGCGCGGTGGTATTTGAAGGGGCGGTCAACAAGGGCGACACTGATATGTCGTCGATCCTGACCGAAATCGCCGCGCGCCAGCCCGATGTCATTTACGTGCCCCTGTTCGAGCCGGAGTCGAATTTCTTCGCCGCGCAGATGCAGTACATTGTCGGCTTGGAAGACACGATCATAATTGGCGGCGCAGCCAGCTTCTCGTCCAGTTTTCCCGAAAATACCGGGGATGCCGCCGTTGGTATTTTTGTATCCGGTCCATTGGTCAGCGGCGACGCCTACGAGATCTTGCTGGAACAGTGGTATGAGGAGTATGGCGGCGATCCGCCAAGCGGATATCATGCGCATGCTTATGATGCGACCAACCTGCTCCTGGACGCTTTGGAGACTTCGGCGGTCGTAAACGGCGACGGCAGCATTACCATCGGCAGGCAAGCCATTCGCGACGCCATCGCCGCGACGGAAGATTATCCCGGATTAACTGGCCGATTGACCTGTCGCGAAGATTCGCCTTTTGCTGGCGATTGCTCGACAGGCATGGCGCTGGCGGTTTTCGAGATCACCGAGGCGGAGGTTTACGACGACAATTGGCCGCCGCCGATCGCCTGGAATTTCGCGGTGGATACAATGGATTAGGTTAATGCTTCGCGGATAGATTGGCAAGCGAGAAGGAAAACGGTAACAGTAAGCGCGCGTAAGACTAGGAACAAGCATAACGGTTGCGCCTATGTTCAAATGGAAAACTGACGAATTCTCCTGGGTTGATTTCACGATTGATGTGCTGCGCGTGCTTATCGTGCTCGCCGTGGTTGTCGGCGCCTGGAATACGCTTTCATCGGGCCGCATCACGTTAGCCCAGTGGGTGAATCTATTTGCCGCCGGCTTGTCTCAGGGCAGCATCTACGCCTTGATCGCCCTCGGCTATACGCTTGTCTACGGCATTCTGCTGATGATCAACTTCGCGCATGGCGAAGTATTTATGGCGGGCGCCTTTTCCACTGTGTTCCTGGCTGAAGCCTTGAACCGCACCGGCTTCCTCAACGACCAGCCGCTGCTGGCGATTCTGCTGATGATTATGTTCGCGGGCTTGGTATCAATGACGGTGGCCATCTTGCTTGAACGCGTGGCCTATCGCCCCTTGCGCGGCAGCCCGCGCTTGGTGCCGTTGATTACGGCAATCGGCGCATCGTTCTTTTTGCAATATGCTTTTCGCGGGTTATATGGCTCTGGCTTCAAAGCTTACCCGCAGGTGCAGATCCTGCAGGGCGCCATTTCGATCGGCGGCATCAACATTCCGATCGTGCAGATATTCGTTTTCTGCTCGGCTTTATTGCTTATGCTGTGCTTGTACTGGCTGGTGGAGCGCACGCGGATCGGCAAGGCGATGCGCGCTGTGTCGGAGAATAAAGAAGTCGCCCGTTTAATGGGCATCGACATCGACTTTGTCATCATGTTCACATTCGGCGTCGGCGGATTCCTCGCTGGTTCAGCCGGTGTGATCAATGGCGTGTTCCGGCCGCAGGGCGTCAATTTCTTCATGGGCTTCATCCCCGGCATCAAGGCTTTTACGGCGGCGGTGCTTGGCGGCATCGGCAATATCCCGGGCGCGATGCTGGGCGGCTTGTTCCTGGGCGTGATCGAAGCGATCGGACCTAATCTGGTGCTGGCCGGGCTTGGCATCCCGGGCGCCAACCAACTCAAAGACGTCATCGCCTTTACGATGCTGGTGCTAGTGTTGATCTTCCGGCCGCAAGGCATCCTCGGCGAACGCTTGTCCGAAAAGAAAGCATAGGGGGCGCCAAATGGACCATCTGCGTTCCCCAGCCTCCAGAACAGTGCTGACACTAGGATTGCTTTCGGGCGCATTTATCTTGTTCACGGGCGCCGTCGGCATGATCGCCGCGTTTCACGAGCGCGAAGTGGTGGATCGGTTCATCAGCCTGGGGCAGTTGACACTGCTGGCCGCGCCCTTCGTCACCGCGTATTACAGCGCCAGCCGCCTCAGAGAATACGGCGGCGACCTACGAAATGTACTCATAGCGGGCGCCGGCGTGGGCTTGCTGACAGCGTTGCCAAGCATCACTTTGCTCTTATTCAATTCGGACGAGTTTCGTGTTCTCTTGTTTCTGACCTTGCGGCTGGCGCCAATCGTCGCGGCGTCGGCAATCGCCTGGGGGCGGCATCGCGCCGGCGCTGAGACGCAAACCGTCATTGGCATTTGGCTCTTGGTCGCCATTTTGGTGGGCATCGTCACTTATTCATTTGCCCTGATATTCGAGATAAAAGGCGACCTGCGGACGGTGCTGGTTAATATCGACCGCGATTGGGTGGAGGTCATTACCTTTGAAAACCGCAATGATTTGATGCGGGGCATTGGAACATTCGGCTTTGTGTCGGTCGCATCCGGTTTGGCAGGCTCCGTCTTATATCTGATGCCGACGGTTCCTCGACGCGCGCTCATTTATGGCTTGGGCATCACCACGCTGATTGGCGCATTCGGCGAAACGGCGCGCCTGATCCTGCAAGAGAATGTCGACCGCGACACGCTGAGAGAGATATTCCGCCGCGATACCTTGCGTCAAAACGCGGCGCTGGCATTATTCGTCATCAGCACAGCCGCCGGATTCCTTTGGGCGCTATACGGGCGCCAGGCACGTGAGCGCTTCGGCAGCATCGGCGCGGCGCCGCGGCGAACGCTGAACCGGGTCGGTTTGGTTATATTCGTCGCTTTCATGCTCATGCTGCCTTGGCTCATCGGGCGCACGCTCAGCGATGTGGCGGTGACCATCGGCATTTTCGTTTTAATGGGTCTGGGCTTGAATATCGCCATTGGCTTGGCTGGTCTGCTTGACCTGGGTTATGTAACCAATTACGCTGTTGGCGCTTACTTTCTGGCGGTATTGACCTCAATTGGACCGCTGGGGTTGTTCAAGGGGACATTCACCTTTTGGATGGTGATCCCGATTGCGCTGCTGGCGGCGATGTTCGCCGGCTTCATTTTTGCGGTGCCAGTGCTGCGCATGCGCGGCGACTATTTGGCGATTGCCACCTTGGGTTTCGGCGAGATCATCGGCAAGCTGGCGATATCGGACTGGCTCAAGCCTTTGATCGGCGGCGCGCAAGGCGTACAAGCGATCCCGAAACCCTTGCTGCTCGGAACCGAGCTCAAGAATCCGGAGCAGCTTTATTATATTGTTTTGGTGGCTTGCCTCTTCTGCCTTTTCGTATCGATTCGCTTGAATAATTCGAGAACCGGGCGGCAGTGGATGGCGATTCGCGAGGACGAGGATGTGGCGACCGCGATGGGCATCGACACGGCGCGCGCCAAGCTGCTGGCCTTCACGCTTAGCGCGGCGACGGGGGGCGTGGCCGGCGCGATCTTCGCAGCCAAAGTCGGGACGGTATTCCCCAACAGTTTCACCGTTTTCATTTCGATCAACGTATTGAGTTTGATCATCGTTGGTGGCATCGCCAGCAATCCTGGGATCGTGGTCGGCGCGATCGTATTGATTGGTATGCCAGAACTGCTGCGCGAGTTTTCCGAATTCCGCTTCTTGCTTTACGGCGCCCTGCTTATCCTCATGATGATCAAACGTCCGCAAGGCTTGATCCCGTCAAAGATCGTTTCACACGAGCACAGTTCGGGCATCAAAGCCAAGTTGGCGGCGGCGGAATAGGGAACGGGCACGAAGACAATCATGGCGGAAAAAGGCAAGAGCGGCAGGAACAAGATTCTGGAAGCGAAAGGCATGACCAAGCGCTTCGAGGGTTTGGTCGCCGTTGACAGCCTCGACTTTTACATTCCCGAGGGCGCGATCGCCAGCATCATCGGACCGAATGGCGCCGGCAAGACGACCTTCTTCAATTGCATAACCGGCTTCTACGAAATTGACGAAGGCGAGATCCTGTTCAACGATGCCCGGCTCAACGGCCGATCGCCCGATCAGATCGCGCGGGCGGGCATTTCGCGAACGTATCAGAACATTCGGCTCTTCAACAATATGTCGGCAATAGAAAACATCATGGTTGGCCAGGAACCGCACCTGAAATCAAGCTGGATCGGCGCGATTCTCGGGCTGCCGTCCACCCGCCAGGAAGACGAACTCACAGAAGAGCGCGCGCTGGAACTGCTGCGCTTTGTTGGGTTGGAGGGCAAGGGCGACATGCTTTCGAAGAACCTGTCTTATGGCGATCAGCGGCGGCTGGAAATTGGACGGGCGCTCGCCAGCCAGCCAAAGCTCATTTTGCTGGATGAACCGACCGCCGGGATGAATCCGCGCGAGACGATCGAGACTACGGATTTCATCCGCCGCCTGCGCGACGAGGTCGGCATCACCATCGTATTGATCGAGCACGACATGCGAGTGGTCATGGATATTTCGGAACATATCACCGTGTTGGATTACGGGCGCAAGATCGCCGAGGGGTTGCCGGCCGACATTCAGACCAATCCCGATGTCATCGAAGCCTATCTTGGGCGCGGCGCGGCCGCGGCAACGATGCAAGACTAGCTGAGCGCGGAAGATCGCTATGGCTTTGCTGGAAGTAAACGACATCCACACCTATTACGGCAATATCCATGCGCTCAAGGGTGTATCGTTCGAAGTCGACGCTGGTGAAATCATCGCGCTGATCGGCTCGAATGGCGCTGGCAAGACCACCACGCTGCGCACCATATCGGGCTTGATGGCGCCGCGCGAGGGCTCGGTGTCTTATGACGGGGAAGAGATTTCGCGCACGCGCGCCGATTTGCTCGTATCAAAAGGCATCTCAATGGTGCCCGAGGGACGTGGCGTATTTGCCAAACTCACCATCGAAGAGAACCTCGACATGGGCGCTTACGTCCGGCGAGGCGGTGACTTGAAGGACGATTTGAAAGACGCGTATGCGCTCTTCCCGCGCCTGGAAGAGCGCCGCAAGCAGTTTGCCGGCACGCTAAGCGGCGGCGAGCAGCAGATGCTGGCCATTGCGAGGGCGCTGATGTCGAAGCCGCGCCTGCTGCTGCTTGACGAACCCTCGATGGGCTTGGCGCCGGTCTTGGTCGATGGTGTCTTCGAGACTGTTCAGCGCATCGCCAGCGAAGGCGTGACCATCTTGCTTGTCGAGCAGAATGCGCACATGGCGCTGCAAATTGCCGATCGCGGATATGTGCTGCAAAGCGGCGAGATCGCCATCAGCGATACGGCGGCCAATCTGCAACAGAATGAAACCGTGCAGAAGACTTACCTCGGCATCGACTAGGTCTCGTGTATTCTACAGTGAGCCAGGCCGCGACGACGAAGCGACTGGCGTCGCTCACTGCCCCACGCATTACTGAACTGGCAAGAGCAGTCACGGGTGACGACAAGCTCGAAGCGGCATCGTGGGAATTTGAGCCGCTATCTGGCGGCTTCGGCAGCGCTGTCGGCGGCACCGCACTCTACCGCCTGACGATTGTTTCAGCTACAAGTCAAACTTGCTCGCTCGTCTTGAAAATCCTCTACGAGCGTCGGGACGAGGCGCCGAGCTCGCCCTATTATTGGAAGCGCGAATACGAGGCTTACCGATCGGGCTTGCTCGAAGACTTGCCCGCCGATACTTTCTCGACGCCGAGAATTTATGACCTGAATGACTTCGGCAACAGTTGCTGGATTTGGATGGAAGATGTGGAAGACTGCAAGGACAGGTGGTCGCTCGCCGACTTTCGCAACATCGCGGCGAGGCTCGGCCGCTTCAACGGCGCCTGGCTGACAAGGCGCGCTCCACCGCGATTCAATTGGCTGAGCCGCAACTGGCACAGCGCCATTGCGCCTGGGCTGGCTGACAGCTTTGAAAGCCTGGATCAACTGCTTGATACTTCCTTGGCGCGCAGGGCGCTCCCGCTTGAGGCGCAAGACGAGATCATGTCGATTTGGCGTGACCGCCGCCTGTTTCAAGACACGCTGGCGCAGTTGCCGCGTACGCTCTGCCATACCGATGCCTTTCGCCGCAACATCCTGCACCGCCGGGGCGATGTTGTGCTTTTGGATTGGGCGCTCGCATCGGTCGGCGCCATTGGCGAAGAATTGGTCTGCCTGGTCGCCGTCAGCTTGTATTATGAAGGGTTTTCCGCCGACTACGCTGAAGAGCTCGACAAGACGGTTTTTTCCGCATACGTGGGTGGTCTGCGCCAAGCCGGCTGGAACGGCGATGCGAAACTGGCGCGGCTCGGTTTCACCTGCGGAATGGTTCTGCGCGGGCTCGCCGGCGTCAAGCAGGATCTGCAGCTTTTGCGCGATCAAGCCGGTCACACGCAGCTTCTGCGCACACATGGAATGTCAAACCTGCAGGACATCGCCCGCCTGTATGCGGATGTTCGCCGCTTTCGGCTGCTGAAAATGGCGGTAGAAGCTAGGGACCTGCTTTCCGCTTAGTCCGCGCTTGTTGGGGCGCGAGCGAAAGCAATAGCGCCAGCGCGATCAACCCGCCACCGACCCAGAGCGCCGCGGTCATTTCTTGCCCCAAGATCAGCGCAGCCAGAATTGCGCCCGAGAGCGGCTGAGCGAAGAAACAGAGCGAGGCCAGAGCGGCGGGCGCCAAGGCGAAGGCGCGATTCCACAAGAGCAGCGCGAAAGCGGTAGAGACCAAGCCCAGGTAAAGCACGCCCAAGACGACAGCCCCATCAATCGCGCCGATAGACCGCTGAGACAATTCGAGGGCGCTGGCGGGAATGGACAGCAGCAGCCCGCCAATAAGCGCGTAAACCGTCACCGTGAGCGTCGGCAAGCTATGCCGCAGCGTGACACGACGCACCAGAACCGAGTATAGACCCCAGGTGACGGCGGCAATCGCCAGGAAGACATCGCCGACGAATGTCTCCGAGCCGAAATCCGCAGACGCTGGATTCAAGATCGCCAGCACGCCGACGCTCGCCAGCAGGACAGCGGAAAGACGCCACAGCGTGAGCCGTTCGCGCAGCAAGACCAGCGCGAAGAGAACGACAAAAGCCGGCGACGCGCTGGTTACCAGGGCGCCGTTCACTGCAGTCGACAGATCGGTGCCGACAAACTGAGCGCCGAGGCTGATCCCCAAGCCCAAGGCGCCGATTCCCAACAACGACAACGTCGTCCGTTGGTCGGGCGGAGCATGTCCTTTCGCCCGATCGAGCGGGAGTAAAATCACTAACCCGAGGAGAATCCGAAGCGTCAGCAAGGTGAAAGGCGGAATCGCTAAAAGCGTCACATCAGAAACGACATACATCAGGCCCCAGATGCTCGCCGCCGTGATGCCATATATTAGGCCGCGCAAATTCCCGGAAATTGAATTCAATTATCAGCGTATGCGCCGTTTCGTGAAACCTTATCTTAGTCGATGGCGCTTAACGGAGACAGTCTGCATTGCTCGGCTCTAATAGATTGACGGCGATATTCAATATCAGCCAATCCAGCCAAGAGTATAATTGTGTCAACACATTGAAATAATAGCGCGCCGAGGGGTTCTGTCATCCGCGAGAGCTTGATTTATCTTTCCTACCACAATATAGATTTGGCTTACGCTTTTCAGCTTGCGACCCTGCTGATCCGCTATTATCGCAACGTTTGGCTAGATCGCTTCGAAGTTGATCTGACCGAAGATTGGAGCGAACGAATCCACGAGGCGCGCTCCCGGGCGACCGGCGTCATCGTTGTCGTATCCGATGACTACCTCCAGACGCCAAGCTGCCGCGCCGAATTCGAATATTTTCAAGATCGCGGGCTGCCGTTAACGGCTGTCATCCCGCGAGATTTTTCGACGGAGAAGATCGCCGACTTCGCCTTCAGCGATTGGATCGACTTCCGCCGCTGGTTTGACGATCCCACCGACCTCAGCGTCGAGAATCTGCTGAGCCAGGTGCCGCAGTCGGAAGCGGTGCGGAAGACTGGCGAACGGCTCGATTATCTTCGCGGATTCATTCAAGACACCGAATTGGCGCTGGCGAAGATGCCAACTTCATGGGCGTCGCTGCGCGCCTCTGAGACTAATGACAAAGCTGCGGTCCGCCCGCGTATGATTCAAACGGGCATGATTAGGGACTGGGATTTCAGCGGCGAGAAGGCGGGGACGTCATTGCCGGTGGAGAATCTGCTTGCGTGGTCGCAGGAAGAGCCGCATTTCGTCATACGCGGAGAGGCCGGCAGCGGCAAAACCTGCTTCGCGCGGCTACTGGCGCTGCAGCAGGCGCACAATGCCATGCGAGATGAGGACGCGCCCGTGCCGATCTGGCTCGATATGGCGCGCTGGGACGCGAAACAGCGGTCGCTAAACGCGTTCATCGAATCACAATGGTCGCTGCTAACTTATTGGCAGCACTGGCTGGACCAGCAGCAGACCTTGATCGTTCTCGACAACTGGGGTGATTTCGCCCGCAGCTTTCCGTCGCAGACCGCGGACATTATCAACTGGATTGACGCCAGCCCGAACCAGCGATTCATCGTCGTATCCGGCTTGAACGCGGCGGCGCCCTTAAAGCTGCCGGCAGTCCGCCTCAGCGGAATTAGCGCCGGGCGCGCCCAGCGTTTTGCGAGCTTCTGGCTGAGCCTTGATCAGCAGAGCAGCTTCCGCGGGCTTCAAAAGCAGAAGAGCGCCAGGCTGGAGAACTGCCGGCTGGACGATTTATCCGTCGGCATCGAACTGCTTGCCGCCGACCGGGCGCTGGCATTCAACAAATGGCATGAGAATCCCATGCCCGCTCTGATTGCCCTGCGCGACCGACAGCTACCCGCCGCCAATCATGGCGTGGACAACAGCCGCCTTTTGAAGGGCCTGCAGCAGCTTGCCTGGTCAATGATGCTGCAAGACAATTATCGCTTCCTGCTGCGGGATTCGGCTTCTGGCCGCTCGATTGACCCCAGAATCATAGACCGCGCATTGGATTTGGGCTTGCTGGAAGAATCGGGCGCGACTCTTCGCTTTCACTGCGAGTTTATTCATTGGCATCTGGCGGCTGAAGGACTCAAAAAAGACGGTCTCAACAAGTATCTGACCCGGCCTGAATTCGCCGCCGAGCGCGGACGAATCCCCAAGAAGTGGGATAATCTGGCGCTGGTTTTGGTGGATGGCTTGGCGGAAGACAGCCGGCGCCGCGTCGTTGAACAGATTGCCGAAATCGATCCTTTCATCGCGGCAATGTGTTTGAAGCGTCACCCAGAATTTGACCGCCGCCTTCAGGAGAAGCTCATTGCGAATCTGGTTCAACTCTGCGCGCAGAATCCAGCGGCGCAGTTGGCGTTTCGCGAAGCCGCCGCCGGTCTGCCCAAGCCTGAAACGACGGCGGAGCTGTTGCTGGCGCAGCTGGGTCGATTCAACAATGCGCAGCAACTTTGGCTGTGGCAGGAAATCTGCGCGCTGCCGCTTGAATTGCCGGTGAGTTTTATCCGCCTGGCGTCGGATATAGAACGCGCTTCTCCCGATGCTGTCAACGAAAAGCTAGAGCCCTTTGGCTTATCGCTATCGCTAGCCTATTTGGTGAAATTGACGAGCAATCAAGACGAGGAAATCCGCCGAAACGCCATCTGGATGCTCGGCGAGATCAAGTACCTGCCGACCGCGATCCTGCTCTTGTCCATCCTCGAAGAGGGTGATGGCGGCGATCATGACGAGCTCGTCCTGGCGCTGATGAAGTACGCCTATTCCGACCTGATGGTACGGGTGTTGCGTTGGTCGCAAGATCATCCGCAGCATCGTCCGGCTGTCATCAGAGCGCTCGCCGAGCGCAAACGACTGGTTACCAGCCGGCTGCTCGCGCTAGCGGATGCGCGTCGGCTGACGCTGAATCCCGAGTTTTACGAGCTAGTCGTCAATATGGACGAAGAAGGCATCGCAATCGGGCTGGCGCAGCTCGCGGCGGAATCGACGGACTTGCCAGCAGCGATAGAGTCGGTCGTTCAGGCAAACAAGCGCGCCGCAGAGTTGCGCGCGCGGCTGGCGGCGGCGATCAAGCAATTGCCCAACCGCCAGGGATTTCAGCAGCTCGTGCCGATGATCAGCCGCGTCCTTAGCGATCCGCCAGAGTCGACAATATTGGCGGGCAGCAATATCGAGGCGCTGTTGTACGGGCAGCCGCTATTCGATGACAGCGGCGCGCAGGCTGCGGCGGAGGCAAGCGATTTAATCCCCGACACATTGTTGGCGAAACTGCGCGACCGCCACTGGGAAGCGCGGTGCGCCGCCATAATAGACCTGGTCAACTACCCGGCAGATGCCGCATTGCCGCTGCTGCTTAAATCGGCAAACGACCAGGACAGCCGTGTGCGGCTCGCCGCTATCGAAGGCCTCGCCCGTTTTGAAGACGTGGAGGCGGCGCGGAAGGCGGTCTTCGCCGCGCTTGCCGATAGCGACAGCGCGGTAGTCACCGCGGTGATCGAGCAGCTTAAGTCGATGAGCACATTGGATTGCGACGCCCTCGTTGACTTGCTATCGAGCGAGAATCCAGCGGCGGTGGCGGCGGCGATCGACCTCTTGGCGCATATGCGCCATCGACCGGCTGCCGCCGCGCTGCGCGATCTGCTCAATGACGAGCGAATGCCGGCATATCGCGGCGCGACCATTGGGCAGCTCGCGCGCCAGGGATTGGCCGCCATTGAGTCATCGCTGATGGATGGCAACCGACCCGGCAGCGCATCCGGCGGGTCGCCGCTTCTGCCCGGCGGGGGCGACTCACTCGAATTCAGCGATGAAGAGAAAATCCTGCGAACACTTAAGCTCTTGCGCGATGACGATTGGGGCAGAACGCAGAAGGCGGCCAAGTTTTTGCGCAAATTCGCCCGCCATCTGCGCGGAACGGACAATCCGCAGATACTGAAATTGCTGAACCAGGCTTTGAATGACGGCAACTGGAGCGTGCGCTGGGCGAGCGCCGAGGCGCTAGCGATGCTGAAAGATCCGGCGGCAGTCCCGGCTTTGAGCGGGCGCCTGACTGATCCAAGCTGGATCGTGCAGGTTGCGGTCGTCCGCGCGCTTGTGGAACTGGGCGCCGTCGGGCAGACGGAAAAGCTCGCCACACTGCTGCGCAGCCCGCGGAAAACCTTGCGCGAAACGGCCGCCGAGGCATTGGGCGAGATGGGCGACGCCCAGGCGATCCGCGCTCTCGGTGAGACGCTCAAGCACGACGCCGATGAATTTGTTCGCTTCGCTTCCCTGCGCGCGATTCATCAATTGGACCCGCATGAGGCGCGCGCTCACCTGGAACTGGCGCTAAGCGACAGCAGTATACACTTGCGCTGGTTCGCCATGCGGCAGCTGGCGCCGCGTATGAACGAGACAGATATTCCCATTTTGAAACAATTGCTCAAAGACCATGAAAAGCCGTCTTGGGAAAACGAAACCGTGCATGACCTTGCCCGCATGGCGCTGCAGCGAATTGACACGGATGAAGCGCGGGCGCTGCTTGATACGGTAGCGCTTGCTGACAAACGGGCGGGCGCATGAAGATCTTCGTTTGTTACGCCCGGGTCGACAAACCTTATTGCATCCGCATCATCGAGACTTTGCAGGCGCATGAACTGTGGTACGACCAGCGCCTATACGCCGGGCAAGACTGGTGGAAGGAGATCTTGCGCCGTCTGGATTGGTGTGACGCGTTCATTTACTTGCTATCGCCGGATTCTGTGGCTTCGCTATATTGCCGCCGCGAGCTGGAAATAGCGCTGCGCTTAAAGCGCGACATCATCCCGGTGCTTATCAACCGCGAGACCGTGCTGCCAGAGAATATGAAAGATTGGCAATACATCGATCTGTGCGACAACTTGACGGTGGAAAATGTCTCGCAGTTGCTAAGCGCAATTCTCGTGGTGGAGCGGCAGCGAGCGGCGAAACCGTCGCCACCATCCGTGTCAGGCGATGCTGCTGAAAGCCGCCCCGCATTCAGCAACGAACCGGCGGAGATGATCAGCAATGCGGTTAGCGCATTGGAGAAGGGCGACTACGACAACGCCATTCTCTTGTTGAAACAGGCAAGAGCGAGCGGTTATCAGTCGCGTTTCGTAAGCCTCGACAAGCTGCTGCGCATAGCCGAGGGCGCGGTTGCGGACCAGACCAAGACGCGGGAAGTTCAACGAGAATACCAGCATATTGTCGCCCTGTTTTCATTCGAGAGCACACGGGAATTGGCTTGTGAAGCGCTGGCGGAATTCGAAAAGGAATTTGGCGATTACGATCCGCAGGGCTTGCGCCGCCTTTGCGACAGCAACAGCGCGGTCCAGGTTTCAGGCGATGGCAACGCCGGCGTCACTGCGCGCCCAAGCCGCCCGAAACGGCAGACCGCGGCAAGCGGCCCGCAAGCGTCAAGACCGGAATATAGCCGCCCGCAAGAGATTAAAGCCAGCAGCCAGACTGTGGCGAGCGCGCGCGAAAGACAGGCGCTATCAAGAGCGGTGGCAAGGCAAGACGCTCAGGTGAACGCCGCCGCCAACCTCGCTTTGCTCGCCCCGGATGAAGACGCGCTAAGCGTTAAAGACGTTTTGCCTATGCTACAATGGCGCGACGTGCCGCACGGCGCCGTCACCATTTCCAGCATCATGGGCGCCGATGAAGATTTTGGCGAAGTAATCGAGCAGGTGGATAATTTTGTAATCAGCAAATACCCGGTGACCAACGCTCAGTTTGCCATATTCGCCGGCGCCGAGGACGGTTATCGCAACCCGCGCTGGTGGGAATACTCTGAACATGCGCGGCGCTGGTTCAAACTGGGCAAAGGCGTCGCCGAATCACGATTCAGCGGCGACGCGCAACCGCGAGAAAACGTAAACTGGTATGAAGCGATGGCGCTCGCCAATTGGCTCGGCAATTTGCTTGGCATGAAAATCACGCTGCCAACCATCGCCCAGTGGCAGCGCGCCGCCAAAGGCGATGATGACCGTTATTTTCCCTGGGGCGATGAATACGATGAAGAACATTGCAACACACTAGAGACCGGCTTGAAAACCACGACGCCCGTCGACCGCTACCAAAGAGGCGCCAGCCCGTATGGCGTTTACGATATGGCGGGCAATGTATGGGAGTGGACATTAAATTCAGCTGCCGCAGCCGAAGCCGGACGAGACTCTCGCCGCGCCGTCGCCGGCGGCAGCTTCGTCAGCCCATGCGACCGCGCGCATACATCCTTCCGCTATTACCTCGATCCGCGCGTGCGCTATTCATCAATCGGCATCCGGCTGGTCGGCTTGACTTAAGTTTGCTTTCGATATGCAGTGAAACGCTGTGGCCACTTTGTTGAAAGGATTGCAATGATGAGCGCGAGCGAGAACAGAGGACAAAACGGGATGGCTCGGCGGCCCGCCATCAACATTGACATCGATAGCTTATCGGTGACCGGGCATGTGGTTTTCGCAGGCCGGGATGGCCAGGTGAAAGTGCAGACAGGTGGGGATGTCGCCCAGCACACCAACCAAACCGTGACCGTTGGCGGAGTCGAAACCACACCGCAAGAATTTGATATGATGCTCCAGTGCTTTCGCAATATGGAAGACACCATCAAGAAAGATAATCTGGCGAGCGAGAGCCGTGAAGCCGCCATGCACGATTTGCACACGGTCGAAGCGCAGTTGACGTCCAGCAAGAAACCTAATCCGCGGATCCTCATCCGCGCAGCCAAATCGCTGTTACGCTTTTCGCCCGCATTGACCGCGGCCGCACTGACGCTTTTTGACCAGCCACTGGTGGGCGCCATTCTCGCCAGCGTCGGCGAAGTCGCCATAAACTTCCAAGAGGCGCTCTCCGGGCAGCGAGCGGCAAAGAAAATCTGACGACAGACATGACCTTGATTTCCCGCCTTGTGGCCGCCCGCCCTGCCCTTAGTATACGCAGCCCAAAACCGCCCCTGCGCGCGTTCTTTGCCGCGGGCGCTATTCGATTAGACATCAGCGCCGAGCAGCAGTAATGAATCGTCCCAGCCAGCAATATCCAGAAGACGCGGCCAGCCTTCCCGCTCGCGCCGCGCCCAGCCAAATGATGATCACGTCGCCGGCCGCCTGGCGCCAATTTGTGCAGGCGCACTGGGCAATGCTGAAACAGCAAGCGGATAAAGCGGCGCTCGACACACCCTATCAGACGCTGGTCATGATGGTTTTCGCGCCGGTCATGCCCAACCCAACAACTAAGCTAACGCTGCTGCGGCGTCTGCTGAAAAAGTTCCGCTATTGTGAAGCGCTAAGCAAACGCCTGACGGAAATCTACCGAGATCGCAATTACACGCGCGCAGCCGAAGACTTGGCTAGATACGAACTCCTGCCCGACAAACTGAACAGCGATGAACAAACAGGCTTGGATTGGTTGATCGTCGCCACTGGCGGATTGGATGGGTCAGCCAATCAAGGGGCGCAGGCGATTCTATTCGCGCGCAATCTGCTGGAAACCATGCGCGACCACAGCGACTATCCCTCCGCGGTGCGCGTCCAAGCGGGCAGCATTTCGGCTGGCGGTCATGTCATCGTCGCCGGGCAAGACGTCAACATCGTCGCCGAACATTATCAAGGCAGCAAATCAGCGCTGAAGAGTTACCTGGCTGCGGTGCGCTCCGAGTGGAATATCCCGACGACGACCATCCACCCGGCATCGCAGCATCATAGCCCCGCCCTGCTCCACCAACTCTACACGCCGGTGGATATCTGGACCGACCAGCGCCAGTTCCACAGCGTCGGCGTCGAAGAGCTTAACGCGCGGCGTTTCCAGGCGATTGAGCGCGATATGGGTTATTTGCGCGGATCGGTATTTGAAGTCATCGCCATTCATCCTTTAATCGTCATCACCGGGGCGGCCGGGACGGGCAAGAGTTCATTATGCCGCTTCATCGTTACCGCCCTCGCTTACGCCTGCGATCCGCGCGCCGAGCGGCAAGATAAGGTCAAAGGCTTGGAGATGCTGGGCGCGTCATGGATTCATGGTCCCATTCTGCCCATATACGTCAGCTTGCGCGACTTCGCCAGTTCGCCTGATTTATTCCCGCAATCGTTAAACGCGGCTTCGTCCGAGCAGCTATTGAACTACATCAAAGGCGCGACTGGCAATCTGGCGCCGCACCTTGAAGCCTATTTGACCCAATCTGATGTGCCAACGCACGGCAGCCTGCTTGTTCTCGATGGCCTCGACGAAGTCTACGAAGACAAGGATCGCATTATCCTGCAGCGGATCATTGAGAATTGGGCTGACCGCTTTCCCACCAGCCGCATCATCGTCACCAGCCGCACCTACGCCTACCGCCGTGATTCGCGCTGGCGCCTGTCCGAACGTTTCGCCTCCGCCGAATTGGCGCCCTTTACCTGGAAACAAGTAAAGACTTATATCGAACGCTGGTACGCCAATGTGGCTGAGAACCGTCCCAGCGTGCTAGGCGGGCGCGCAGTCGCCGCCAAGCAGGGCGCGCTGATGGCGGCCGACCTCAACCAAGCCATACGCGAGAATCGGGCGCTCTGGCCCCTGGCGCGCCAGCCGCTGATGCTGGCGCTATTGACCTTGATCCACGAAGATTACAAGCAATTGCCTGACAAACGAGCCGAGCTTTACGAGCATACGGTGGAGCTGCTTGATCGCTGGAACATTCCATCGCCGGCGGATAAACTGCACGAGAAGCTCGCCAATATCAATCTGGATCGCATGCGGGCGGCGCTAAAGCTGATCGCCTTCGAGTTGCATTCCGAGCAGCAATCGTATCAACGCTATCCGACCATTATTCAGCGGGCGCGTCTGCTCGACAAGCTGATTGAGCAGCAATCGCTGGGCGGTGGGCTGGGCGCCGGCATTGAGGATGTCCTGGAATATCTGGCGACGCGCAATGGCATCCTGGTTTCTGACGCGCCCGATCTCTACCGCTTCCCGCACCTCACTATCCAGGAGTACCTGGCCGCCAGCGCGCTCATCGAATTCTACGATGAATGCCGAATGCCTTCGGAGTTAAGACCGGCCGGCGCCGAAGGCTGGACCTTCCCGGAGAATATCGTGGCGCTGCTTTGCCACGATTATGCGCGCTGGCGCAATGTCGCGCTTTTTGCCGGCGCCATCATCGCGGCCGGCAAGTGGCAAGATATGCGCTGGCAGCTGATAGACGAGCTGCTGCCGACCCGGCTGGACGGTCCCTTATCCGAACAGCAATTGCACTGCATCAGTGTTGGCGCGGAGATTTGGGGCGAGAGCTGGCTAAAATCACGAACGCGCAGCCAAACGGTCATTGAAACGCACCTGGCGCGCTGCCTGCGGCAAATCCACGGCGACGAGCGAATTGACGCGCCGGAACGCTCCAACAATTATGCCGTGCTGTCGCTGATCGCAAGAAGTCAAGCTGCGCGCGCCTGAGACAATCATCGCCAAAAGGAGAAGTCATTAACAGCTTACGAATTGCCATGCTGCTCATACTCGCTCTCTCATTCGCGCTGGCGCAAGCGCAAGACAGCGAATCAGAAATAGTCATTGCGCGGGACGGCGCGCCCGATCCCGCCGCCATCAAGTTGACCCAGGTTGCCGCTGGCTTCAGACGGCCGCTCTATGTAACACACGCCGGCGACGGAGCAAACCGCATTTTCCTGGTCGAGCAGGTTGGCAAGATCTGGATCCTGCAAGATGGGCGGCTGCTGCCAAAGCCATTCTTGGACATTGAGGACATCATTTCGCCCGGGGCGATCTTTAACGCTTTCTCCGAGCAAGGGCTCCTGGGACTGGCATTCCATCCGGATTACCGCGAAAACGGCAGTTTTTTCATCTACTATACGGACCGACAAGGGGGAACTGTTGTCGCGCGCTATCACGTGGATGCGAGCAATCCGAATCTAGCGGACGCCGACAGCGGCCAAGTCCTTTTTCAGCTAATGCAACCTTACGCCAATCACAACGGCGGTCATATCGAATTTGGTCCGGACGGCTACCTTTACATCGCCCTGGGGGATGGCGGCGCGGCGAACGATCCGCTGGGCGCGGGCCAAAACCGCCAGCTGCTTCTCGGTTCCATATTGCGTATTGATGTCGATGGTGGCGCACCCTATGCAATTCCGGCGGACAATCCCTTCGTCGATAACCCGGCGGCGCGCGACGAGATTTGGGCTTACGGGCTGCGCAATGTCTGGCGCTTCAGCTTTGATCGCATGACCGGCGATATGGTCATGGCGGATGTCGGGCAGAACCAGTGGGAGGAGATAAACTTTCAACCGGCGGGCAGCGCGGGTGGAGAGAATTACGGCTGGAACGTATGGGAGGGCAACCACATTTTCGCCGGCGGCGCCGCGCCAGACCACGTCCCGCCTATTTACGAATACAGCCATGCGCTCGGCTGTTCGGTAACCGGTGGCGTCATCTATCGCGGCGCCGCGATCGCGGATTTGCGGGCGGTTTATCTGTTTGGCGATTGGTGCAGCGGGCGCATCTGGGGTTTATGGCGCGATAGCGACTTGGCCTGGCGCGCCATTGAGCTGATGAATACCGATATCCCGGTCAGCAGCTTTGGCGAGGATGAAGCGGGCGAGGTATATCTCGTCGATTATGATGGCGCCCTTTATCGCTTTGATCCCGCTGTTGGCTAAGCAAAAGCCGACGATTCATGTGAATTGCTTATGCCAGCGCGCGTCCGCTTGTATTGCGCGATCAGGGTCTTGATCTGCAATTCGATGGGATGGTAGCGCTTCATCACCTGCTTGCCTTCGGTCTGCAATTGCAGCATGCGCGTTTCAATCTGGCGCAGCTTGGACTCGAGCTTGTAATCGCGATTCTTCCAATCAATATACGCAAGCGGAACCAGCAGAATGCAGAATGCGCCCAAGCCGTACATGACCGAGCCGTAGTCGGTTTCTCCGGTATATTGCAGATAGAAGCCCACCGCTCCGCTGGCCAAGACCAACAGGATGTGCAGGGTCATGCGCCGGAATAGCGCGCCGCGCTTCTGACGTCTTTCCAGCTTGCGCAGCAATTTTTCCCGCTCTGGACGCAGCTCTTCCAGCTCGGCGCGAATATCCTCGACGCGCTCTCGCAGGGGCTGCCCCTCTTCAATGAAGTCATCCAGCCTGTTCTTGACCAGCCGAGCCGCTTCCCAATTGTCCATCATTCGATTGTAGTGGACCTCCAGCGCCTTGATCTGCAAGTCTAGCGGCTGGTAGCTTTGCCGGTGCTGCGCCCCTTCTTGCTTCAACTCGACGATCTCCGCTTCCAGCTTGCGTTGTCTGCGCGCGGCGCGGGTTCGCGGGTCCTTCCAATTGACGATGACGATGGGGATCATCACGGCGCAAACAGCGGTCAAGCCAAACGCAATTAGGCTGAAGTCCCGCTGGGTGTTCCAATAGTGGAGGCCAACGACGCCGCTGGCGGCAATCAGAACGATCAGCATCCCAATCCTGCGCAAAACGAAGACGCGCTTCTTACGCCCTTCAATCTTGGTTTGCGTTTTCTCATGCTTGGCTGTTAGCGCCTCCAACTCGCTGCGAATGCCCGTCAATTGCTCGCGCGCTGGCTGTCCTTTCAGGCGCAGCGCATCGAGCCGCCGCTTGAATTGTTGAATTCGCTGCCAGTCGTCATACTGGTCTTGCCCGCCGACGAACCACTCACCTGTCTCGTCGTTGCCAAAGATGAACCGCCCGAAATCGAAACTGTAGGGCATTGGCTTGCTCGAGCCGAGGCTTCTCTCCAGATCGCTGACTTCCTCGACCAGTTGTTCGTGCAGCAGCAGCAGCAGATTGAATGGCGCGGCGCCGCGGCGCGCCTCGTCCGCTTTTGCGTCGGCGCCATTTGCGCCAAAGGTGTCCCGATGCAAGGTCAACTCAGTGCGCATCCGGCCGAGCTCCTGGCGCACGCGGCGAATACCGGCGGCGCGATCACGGGTGTTGAGATGCGGCTGGAACAGGCGCGTCACGCCAATCGCGTGCAGATCGTCCAGGTAGTCTTGGGGACTAGGCTTTTGAATCATCAGGCAATCTCGCCGGCGCCAACCTTCGAGCAACGCAAAACGCGCCTTCCGTCCCTCGGTGGCGAATCACGGTCATTATAGCATAAGCAAGACATGGCATATAATAACCGGAAGCCGTCGTATTGCTACACGGATACATGCAAAGAGTCGGAACATGGAGATGAACGCGCTCTACCCATTCAAGCTTGAGCCCGCCCTGCATGTGAAGGTTTGGGGCGGACGGCGGCTGGCGGATTTGATGGGCAAGCCGCTGCCGACAGCCGAACCCTACGGTGAATCCTGGGAACTGCATGATACCGCCCTGGTCGTCAACGGGCCGCTGCGGGGAGCCAGCCTGGGCGAGTTAACGCGCGAATTCGGCGCTGATCTTGTGGGCGCGGGAAACGACCCAGCTGATGGCATTCCCCTGTTGGCGAAACTCATCGACGCGAGCGATTGGCTCTCGATCCAGGTGCATCCCAATGATGAGCAGGCGCGCGAACTTGAAGGCGAGCCACGCGGGAAATCGGAAGCCTGGGTGATTCTCCACGCTGAACCGGGCGCGCAACTGGTTATCGGCTTGCGAATGGGCGCCACGCGCGAGCAAATGGCCGAAGCGATCCGGCGCAATCGACTGGAAGCGCTCCTGGTTTACGCGGAAGTCAAAAGCGGCGATGTCTTGACCATTCCGGCGAATACGATTCATGCGCTGGGACCCGGCATATTGGTTTACGAGATACAGCAAGCGAGCGATATTACCTATCGCCTTTACGACTGGGGGCGGCTGGGCTTGGATGGGCAGCCGCGCGAGTTGCATATCGAAAAGAGCCTGCTCGTGGCGGATCTAGAGTCGCTCCCGCGCCTGCGGCAGCCCGAGACTGAGCTGCTAGTCGATGGCGAGTACTTCCGAACATGGCGTCACGCGCTCGCCGGCGACGCGCTCAATGTCGAATCCGAAGGCCGTTTTCAATCACTGACTTGTATCGCAGGCGCCGCACAAGTGGCAGCCGCTGAGCATGAAGAAATCGTGCTTCATAAAGGGGAGACTGGCATGATTCCCGCTTGCGTCCCATCTTTCGTCATGCGCGGCGAAGGAACGATTCTGCGCGCCTGCCAAAGATGAATCCATCGGCTGAATACCGATTACAGAGTTTTTACAGTCCTCTGACACTCCTCTGACGGCGCCGCCGGATAATGGTGTTGCAGCGATCCATGTGAAGGAGGTCTTATGGATTTCAGCCGTTACACCAACAGAGCGCAGAGCGTGGTCCTTGTCGCGCAGCGTATCGCTGGCGAGCGCCACCACAGCGCGATTGAACCGGTGCATGTATTGCTAGGACTGCTGGAACAAGATCAAGGTTTAGCGCCGCGCATCATCCAGAAGATCGGCGCCGAGCCGGCCGCCATCCACGCGGAGCTTACGCGAATGCTTGACAATCTGCCGCGGATCAGCCAGCCAGCCAATGGCGTCGGCATCGGTCGATCGGCAGTTCAGGTCTTCAGCCAGGCGGAAGAAGAAGCGCAGAAGATGCGCGATGAATACACCAGCACCGAGCATCTGCTGTTGGCGCTCGCCAAAGACGAGGCGATGAGCGCAATCTTGAATCGAAGCGGCATCACATACGACGACATTTTATCGGCGCTGCAATCGATTCGCGGCCGCCAGCGCGTCACCAGCCAAGACCCGGAAGCGACTTACGAGAGCCTGGCCAAATTCGGGCGTGACCTGACCGCCGATGCGCGCCAGGGCCGGCTTGACCCGGTAATCGGTCGGGACGAAGAAATCCGGCGCGTCATTCACGTCATCAGCCGCCGCAGCAAAAACAACCCGGTGTTGATCGGCGAGGCGGGCGTGGGCAAAACAGCCATTGCCGAAGGCTTGGCGCAGCGCCTTGTCAATGGCGATGTGCCCGAGGGCTTGAAAGACAAGACAATTATCGCGCTGGATATGGCGGCGCTGGTCGCCGGCAGCAAGTTCCGCGGCGAATTTGAGGAGCGGCTGCAAGCGGTCTTGAATGAAATCGCCGAGAGCGATGGCGCGATCATCTTGTTCATCGACGAGCTGCATAACATCGTCGGCGCCGGGCGCGCGGAAGGCTCGATGGACGCCGGCAACATGCTCAAGCCGATGCTGGCGCGCGGCGAACTGCGCATGATCGGCGCGACAACGCTGGATGAGTACCGGGCATACATCGAAAAAGACGCCGCCTTGGAGCGCCGCTTCCAGCCGATCTATGTCGATGAGCCGAGTGTCGAAGACTCGATCAGCATCCTGCGCGGGCTCAAGGAGCGCTATGAGGCGCATCACGGCGTGCGCATACAGGATGGCGCGGTCATCGCCGCCGCCGCGCTCAGCCAGCGCTATCTGCCCGAGCGGCAACTGCCGGACAAAGCGATCGACCTCATTGATGAGGCGGCCGCGCGCCTCAAGATGGAGATCGACAGCAAACCGGTAGAGCTCGATAAACGCGAACGCCAAATCATGCAGCTGGAAATCGAACGCGCCGCGCTCACCAAAGAGCATG
This sequence comes from Chloroflexota bacterium, assembly GCA_028875185.1. Classification (GTDB taxonomy): domain Bacteria; phylum Chloroflexota; class Anaerolineae; order Aggregatilineales; family Phototrophicaceae; genus UBA6055. Next base: position 48,505 of record JAPPFH010000073.1, read on the forward strand.
ACGACGCATCCAAGCGCCGCCTCGAAGATCTGGATGCCGAGCTGGCTGACGCGCAAGAGGCGCTTAACAGTCTGCTAGCCATCTGGCAGCACGAGAAAGACGCGATTCAAGCGATGTCAAGCGTCAAGACTGAAATGGATGATGCGCGCATTCAACTGGAGCGCGCCGAGCGCGAAGGCAAACTGGAAGCGGCGGCGCGCTTACGCTATGGCGTCTTGCCAGATCTGGAGAAAAGGCTGCGCGAGCGCGAGGCGACCCTCGATGAAATGCGCCAGCGCGGCGGACTGATGCTTAAAGAAGAGGTGGACTCGGACGAGATCGCCGCCATTGTAAGCCGCTGGACCGGCATACCGGTGGCGCGCATGCTCGAAGGCGAAGTCCAAAAACTGCTGCGGATGGAGGCGCGATTGCGCGAGCGCGTTGTCGGGCAAGATGATGCGGTCCGCGCGATATCAGCCGCGGTGCGCCGCAGCCGGGCGGGCTTGCAGGATCCGCAGCGGCCGGTGGGCGCCTTCCTCTTTATGGGACCGACGGGCGTGGGCAAAACGGAGATGGCGCGTTCGCTGGCGCAGTTTCTGTTTGATGCCGAGAGCGCAATGGTACGCATCGATATGAGCGAATACGGCGAGAAACACAGCATCGCCCGCCTCATTGGCGCGCCGCCCGGTTATGTCGGCTATGAAGAAGGCGGGCAACTGACCGAGGCGGTACGCCGCCGACCGTACTGCGTCCTGTTATTCGATGAAATCGAAAAAGCGCATCCGGATGTCTTCAACCTCTTCTTGCAAGTGTTTGACGATGGCCGCCTGACTGATGGGCAGGGGCGCACGGTCAATTTCACCAATAGCGTGATTATCATGACCAGCAATATCGGGGGCGCATTGATCAAGCAGCTGGGCGATGCCGTTGATCGCGATGAGCAGCGCGCGGCGATATTACGCGAACTGGATCGGCATTTTCGCCCCGAGTTTCTCAATCGGCTGGACGACATCATCGTCTTTAACCGGCTCAGCCGCGAGCACATCATCAGCATCGTCGACCTTCAACTCATGCGGCTGGCGCAGATCTTGGCCGACCGGCGCATTACAATCGAACTGAGCGAAGCCGCCAAAGCGCTGCTGGCCGATTCCGGCTGGGATCCCGTCTTCGGCGCGCGACCATTAAAGCGCGCGATTCAACGGGAGTTGCAAGATCCGCTGGCGATAGCAATCCTGGAGGGCAGCATTCACGAGGGTGATCATGTGCGGGTCAATCGCGCCGAGAGCGGGAGCGCACTTTGCTTTCGGTCACAGGCTTTGGAGCCGGTCCTTAGCTAAATTGGGGCCGGCAATGACATTGAGCGGGGGCGGAGCGGCGCCCCTTTTTCATTCTTCGGGCGGCGGCACGGGCAGATTTTCGTCCGCGGTGTCCTTCCACTTTTCGCCCTCATCGACCAGCATCACCGGAATGCCTTCGCGAATCGGATATTTGTAGCCGCTGTCATCGCAGACGAGCCAGCAATCCTGCACCAGCCGCAGCCGGCCGGGGTCGTCGCCTTTGTCTTTGTAATGGACCGCTACTGGACAGCGGAGAATTTCCATAAGTTCATCGGATACGACTCCCATCTTGCCCCCAATGCTAGCCTTAAACGCTTGAGCATCAGTATAGCTTTCACAGCCGCCAGCGTCAATTCTAGCGCCGCTGATTCGCTTGCGCTCGGCAGGCATCGTCGCGTTGCGCGCCAGATTTGCGCTATGTAGACTACTACTAAGGGGAGTGGTGAATGTGTTGATATATCCTTCGTTTCCCCCACCCTAAATCTTGTTCCCCC
>JAPPFH010000138.1 GCA_028875185.1 Chloroflexota bacterium
CTTTCAATTCACGTTGAAATGCCTACGACCAATACCAATCAAGCCTTACAACGTCGTATTGAAAAGGACAATATGTCTCTCTGTGCCCTCTGTGTTTCCTCGTTTACTCGGTGGTGAAGCTTTAGAAATCTGTTGCATGTTGCAGAGACAGCAATGCCAACAAGTACCGGACTAGCCCTACAGATTCGCATTAGGCTGAAAAGACCCGCTCGGCCTGCGCGGCGAAGCGATCCACCACATCATCCAGCGCGAATGTCGGATGCCCGTTCAGGTAGCAATGAATTTTGTTGTTGAAATTGCGCGTCCAGTGTTCGGGGATGGCGCCCGCGCCGTATACCGCGCCGAAGATGCTGCCGGCGGTGGCGGCGGTGCAATCGTTATCCTGGCCCATGGAGACGGTCTCGCCGATGACTTTGGTGCAGTCCTCGCCGCCGACAGCCAAGCCCCAAACCGTCAGGGCGTTATTTTGGAAAGAATGTGACTTCCACATGCCGGGATAACGCTCCTGGACCAAGGCATCGGCGTCTTTGTAGCCGGAAATGGACGGCGCTTTGTCAAGCGCCCAACGGATCTCGCGCGCGGTAATGCTATCGGCCGGGATCTCTTCCAAGCCAATTCGCAGCGCCTCCATAGGGTCATCGACGGCGAAGGCGGCTGCAATCGCGGCTGACCAATACATGGCGGCATAGACGCCATTGCGCCGGTGGCTAATGGTGGCATCGCGCCAAGCCATTTCAGCCGCTTTCTCGGGCCAGCCGGGCGCGGCGTAACCCCAGGGGTCGGAGCGGATATCAGCGCCGATCCAATTCTGGCAAGGATTGTTGAGCGCGCCCGCTTGCATCGCCGGCACGCCCTGGCGCAGATTATCCAGCGCGATGCCCTCGGCGGTGAAGGCGAAGGGCAGATATTTGACCCAGGCTTCGCCCATGTCGGCAACGGTAAAATCGGGCCCGTATTCTTCCAGCACCAGCAGACCGAGCAGCGTGTAGTTGAGGTCGTCATCGCTAGGCACGCCATTCATCTTCGCGGGCGTGTAGTCATGGCGTACGCTCATCTTCAAGCGGGGTAGATGCGGCTGCTCCGCCTGGCTCCAATAATCCACCAGCGGGAAGGGGTCCCCCAGATAAGCCGCCCAGTTTTCCATGCGGTCCACCTTCCAGCCTTCGACGATGGAACCGAGCGTGCAGCCGCTGCAGCGCGTCAGCCAGGCGCCTTCGAGGCGATCGCGGAAGTTGTCGGGGAGCGCAGTCAACAGGCGTCGCTCCCCTGCCGGGCGCAGCGCCTTGATCGCTTCCAGATCGTCGGGCTCAGCCTTTTCCAGCTCGGCGTCATTGGGCAGCGCGTCCAACTCGGCGATCTTCTGCTTAAGCAGGGCTTCGATTTCGGCGACCTTTTCCGCCACGCCTTGCGCGCCAAATTCCACCTTTTGCGTGGCGTAGCGATTGATCGTCAAATCCCAGTTTTCCACCGGGTCGGGGTAATCGAACAGTTTCATGTTTCGCTCCTATTTCGCTTCGCGCAAATACATGGCATAAAGCCGGACATCTTCGGGGCGGACGCCAGTGAAATCGACGCGGATGCGTATACGTCCAGACAAGCGCGCAATCGCATCGCCGCCGCCCCAAGTCACCAATTGATTGTAACCAGTTTCTGTGGGCGCGTCACAATTTTCGCGCAAATAGCCGGGCAGCGGATGCAAACGTTCGTCGAGGATCTCAATGCTGAGGCTGCTATGCTCATGGACGCAATCGAGATTCAGATATAAGCGCGCCGCTTTTCCTTCGAGATCAATCGGCGCCGAAATGATGTGCGGCTCGCGCTCGGCTTCGCTGGCTAAGGGTCCCCCCATATAAGCGCGAAAGCAGCCGAGACGGTCGCGCGGCCAGCTGGCGATGCGGACGCCATCACTCTTCTGCTCGGGCCAGGGTCCGTACCAGAAGAGCGTTTCATCGCCCACATTCTCGAAGCCCTGCCCTTGTATCAGCGTCGGAAAGTTCAGCAGCTGATCGCCGCGAGGCGGCTTTGCCCAGCCGTCTTCAGCCGCCGAAACGATGGGGAAATTGGGAATCGGCTCGCGGTAGCGCAACCCATCGTTGCTGAAAGCCAAACCCAGGTCCATGGTGGTCATGCGGCGGTCGTTGGCGGGGTGGCCATTCCACATGCCGTAGAAGCCGATGATAATGTTGCCGCGATTCCAAAGCCCGGCGCCGAGGTGAATTTGCTCGCCGGCGTCTCCGCCCAGGACACGCGGGCGCGGCGCGACATCACTGCGCTGCAAACCGAGACAAGACGCCAAGCTCCAATTCTCGAAGTCGTATGAGACGTGGCTGGCGAATTGGCGAAAGAGATCGGGGATATGCGCCCCACCTTGCCCGGCGAGGACGTACATGTCATCAATCTTGGACCCGCCAGACATCTCGAACCAGGGACCGACCGGATTCGCCGGCGATTCAGTCCAACGCAAGCCGTCCGGGCTGAAGGCGACAGCGAAGCGATTGCCGTAGCGCTGGTCTTCAAAAGCCATCTTGAAGCGGCGCGATTCGTCCGGATCGGCCGGATCATGGAAGACGACGCAGGCGGCGATATGCCCGGCATCGCCCATATCGACCAGGTTGTTGTCGCGGCTTCCCTTGTATTTGACCAAGCCCAGATTTGGCTTGTCCCATTTATAGCCGTCGCGGCTAAAGGCAAGATGCACGCGTTGGAACCAGGTCTGTTCGGCGCCTTGCCCCAGATACCACATCCAGAGTAGGTCGCCGATACGGATTACCGTGCCGTAATAGGCGACATGTTCACTGTCCGGCGCGCCCTCTGGACCGGGCGCGAGCACGATGCGCGTTCGGCCGCAGGTGGCGCGGTGGCCATTGAGGTGAAGCTGGACGCCGCGCTGCAGCGGGATGGCGCCGTCATCGAAGGGGAAAAGCGCGATCTCGTCAAGGCTGCGCGCCGATGCGCTGCTTTGGATTTTCACCGCCGCACCCGTCTGCGTGAAAGCAATTGCGAGAGCATAACAATTTGAGCGGCGGGCGTCAAAGCGCCCGGTCGAAAGGGAGTGGTGAAACCTGTAGACCTTCTCCCTTTAGCCAATACTGTACAGCTTTTGCCGCAGCTCCTCGCGAGTCGAGACTTGGCTCTTACAAAACTGCGAACCCAAGAAATTGAGAAATTGTAGAGGCGAGCCGATGGGTCGCGTAGACACTGACCTGCGCTCGCCCGTTTATTTCTAAGCGATATATGCGCGGACGTTTCACGAAACGCCCCTACAGACGACTTCCCGGATGAGATTCGCCAAAGGGAGAAGAGCGTAAGGCGCGCAAACAGCGGCTAAGCCGCCGACCTTGACCGTTAGTTGCCCCCGGAGCGCGAAAGCTGTAGAGCCAGCGCAAGTGTCTCCTCCGAAACTTCGGCGGGCGCATGGCGACCGGGCGTCACGCTGTGCCATAATACGCGCGTTACTAAATCTGCGGCAAACCGAATGCCGATAGAAAGAATATTCTATGCCCCAGGACCGATATCCCAGCGCCATACGTCCGGCAAATGCGGAGCACATTACGATCTATTACGACAGCGAATCCTTCGCCGGCTGGCCCTTCAATCACGGCTTCAAAGCCTTCTCCCAAGACGAGCTGCTGATCAGCTTTTCGCGCGGGCCCTGCAATTACAAATCGCGCTACGACATGGGGCATCATGTCGTGGATGCGCGCGGCGGCGAATATGTCACGATGCGCTCGAGCGATGGCGGGCGGAGCTGGCCGCTGGAAGGCATGCAGTCATTGGGCTCGCGACAGGATATCGAGCGCCCGCTCTACCAGAATCCTGGCGATGCGCCCTTACAGCCATGCGACTGGAGCTCGCTGGATTTCTTCCTGACGGCCGGATTCGGCATTCCGCCGGACCGCGACCAGAACCTGGGTTACATTCAGTACAGTCGCGATCGCGGGCACACATGGGAAGGTCCTTATCGTATGCCCACTTTTGGCTTCGCCTGGGCGCAGGTCAAGCCCGATTACATCGTGAGGCCCGATGGCGTTGTGCTGCTCTTCGTTACAGTCGGGCTTGGGGATGGCGCGCCGCGCAATCGCCTGGTCGCCGTCTACGCCTCGCCCGATGCCGGCTTGAGTTGGCATTACTTGTCGTCAATCACCGCCGAAACACCGGATTGGCGCTTTGTTAAGCGCTATTACGCCAGCCCGGTCTTGCTGGACGATGGGCGGATTCTGGTCGCGCTGCGCTGCCAGATGGATGCGCGCAACGCCTGGCCCGAGATCTTCGAATCGGGTGACGGCGGGCGCAGTTGGCGCTTCCGCTCGCGGGTGAGCGATTGGGGCGGTCCCACGGATTTGACCCTGCTCGACGATGGCCGTCTGCTAGCAGTCTACGGTTATCGCACCCCGCCATATGGCATCCGCGCCCGGCTCTCCGAAGATGATGGCGCGACCTGGGGAGCGGAGCTCATCCTGCGCGATGACGGCGGCTCCTGGGATCTGGGTTATCCGCGAACGGCGTTGCTGGGCGGCTGCAAGGTCATCACCGCGTATTATTTCAATTGCGCAAGCGATGAGAAACAGTTGGATGGCGGGGTACGCCATATCGCGGCGACCATCTTCAAGCCTTAAGGAAGAATCAAAGATGAAAATAACTGACGTTCAATTGCGGCAATATCGCTGGGAGCGGGGCGCGCCAATCCGCAATGGCATGCATATCTATACCCATAGCGGCTTGAATCTGCTGACGATCGAAACCGACGCGGGCATCGGCGGCATCGGCTGGGCGCATAAGCCGCAGACGCTGGGCATGGCGAAGGTGTCGCAAGGCTTGCTGGAGCATTTCAAGCCCCTGCTGATCGGCGAGGACCCTTTCAATTATCGCCGCATCTGGCAACGGCTTTGGTCGCCGAAGCTGGTCGGGCGGCGCGGCATCACCACGCGCTTCATCAGCGCCATCGATATCGCGCTCTGGGATCTAATGGGAAAGGCGACCGGCAAATCGGCGCACAAGCTGCTGGGCGCGGCGCATGATCGCGTGCCTGCTTATATCGCCGGCGGCTATTATGGAGAAGGCAAAGGTTTGCCGGAGCTGGCGGCGGAAATGGAAGAGAATCTCGCATTGGGCGCCAAGGCGGTCAAAATGAAGATCGGCGGCGCGTCGATCGCTGAGGATATCGAGCGCGTGCGCGTCGTGCGCGAAACGGTGGGCGCGGATGTCAAGCTGATGGTCGACGCAAACTGCGCCTACAGCGTTCGCGAGGCGATCAATATCGCGCGCAGAATGGAGCCATACGATATCTTCTGGTTCGAGGAGCCGCTGCCGCCGGATGATTATCGCGGTCACAGGCGGCTGGCGCAGGCGACCGCCATTCCGATCGCCACCGGCGAGAATGAGTATACGCGCTACGGCTTCCGCGATCTCATCGCCCATGACGCGGCCGCGATCTACAACGCCGATGCCCAAGTGCTCGGCGGCATCACCGAGTTCATGAATGTCGCCGCCCTGGCCGCGGCGCATGACCTGCACATCGCGCCCCACGGCGATCAAGAGGTCCACCTGCATTTGGTCGGCGCGCTTCCCAACGGGCTGATCGTCGAATTCTACCGCGAGACGGTCGATGTCAATCGCGGGCGCATGTTTGAAGAGAAGCTGCAACTGGACGATGACGGCTGGCTCACGATTCCGCAGCGCCCGGGCTTGGGCTTCACGCCGAATTACGAATTTCTGGAGCGATATCGGGTGAACTGAAAACTTAGGCTCATTGCGAAAATACCGTATGCCGAAACCTGAACGCTCGCGCGACAAAGTATCTCCGTTCCTTTACCATCGAACATCATTCATCGCCTATGGCGCCGATCCTCGGTTCTCGTATTGCTTGTACGTGCCGGATGAGGTCCGGCAGATTTGCGTTTACGTGCACGGGACCTACCGCGACGCCGCCATGTATCGCGATCAACTGACGGATTTCGCCGTCCGCAATCAAGCCCTGCTGGTCTGCCCGCTATTCCCCGCCGGTCTCATTGACCCGCAGGATGTCGAAAACTACAAGCTCTTGCTCTACCGCGGCATTCGTTTCGATCAGATTCTGCTCGGCATGGTCGATGAGATATGTAAGCGCTACGCGGTCCATTTCGAGCGATTCATGTTGGGCGGGTTTTCCGGCGGCGCGCAATTCGCCCATCGCTTCGCATACTTCCACGCGGACCGCTTGACAGCCCTCTCGCTGGCGGCGCCGGGCCGCGTGACCCTGCTCGATGAATCGCTTGACTGGTGGAGCGGCACAGGCGACGCCGAGCAGCTCTTCGGCCGCGCCATTGATATCCCCGCTCTGCGCGCGCTGCCGATTCAGCTTTTGGTCGGCGAGAACGACGCCGCCAATATCACCATTGCGAAGGGCGATCCCTGGTGGGTTCCTGGCGCCGATCGCGCGGGCGCCAACCGCCGCGAACGACTCGATTCGCTTCACCGGCAATATCAGCGGATCGGCTGTGACGCGCAACTGGAAGCAGTCGCGAACTGCGGACATGACTGGCATCCCCTGCGGGACGCGACAATTCGCTTCTTTGAGGTATCATCCGTATTGGATTAGCATCAGACTGGAGCGGTATACCATGGCGCCAAATAGCGAATCCAACGGCGATTCAGCGGCTGTCGCTGGCAAACAACCCTCAAGCAGCGCCGCCGCCGAGCCGCGGGCGATCGCTAAGGGCGCCGCCATCATGCCGCGCGACTTCTCAATTTCGCTGCGCGCCCGCAGCGTCGATGCTTATCTGCGCAACCCCGGAAGCGAACGCGCGCAGCGCATACGCGGCTTTGAGGACCAGTACTGCGATATCATCGATTACATCGTGCGCATCACCCATCGCATCTGGGAAGAAAAGGATGTCGGTTATATCTACGACACCTACAGCCAGACCTCGCGGGTCTATGATGATTATGGCTTGCAATACGGCAGTGAAAAGATTGTCGCCGATACCGTCCACACGATCAACGCCTTCCCCGATATTCGCTTGTACGCTGATGAGATTATCTGGGCGGGCGATGACGAGATCGGCTTTCACACCTCGCATCGCACGGTAATCAAGGGGCATAACACCGGCTATTCGCGCTATGGCCCGCCGACGGGCAAGGCGGTTTTCCTCTGGTGCATCGCCAATTGCGTCTCGCTGGAGAACGAAATCTTCGCCGAATGGGTGATATACGACACCGCCAATCTGATTCGGCAACTGGGCCACGACCTGCCGCTGATGGCGCGCAAACTGGGCAATGAAATGGAATGCGAGGATCCGCGCTTCGGCGAGGCTGAGCGTCTGCCTGGGCAAGGCGCGCCGCCGCGGATCTTGCCCAGCAACGCGGGCGGTTTCGATGTGGAGGAATTCATCCGCCGCAACTGGCACAATATCTGGAATCGTCGCAGCCCGCGCGAGGTGATTACCGCCTACCATCCTGGACTCGTCTGCCGCGGCAGCAGCGGGCGCGTATTGTACGGGCGCGGCGAATATCAGTCTTTCGTGCTCAGCTTGCTGGCGATGTTCCCCGATGCCATGCTGCAAATCGACGACATCTATTGGATGGGCAACGATGCCGACGGTTATCTGGCGGCGGTGCGCTGGCGTCTTGCCGGCACGCATCGCGGCGTTGGCATTTATGGCGCGCCGACGGGACGGCGGATCAATTTGTGGGGCATCGCCCAGCAACAGATCGAAGGCGGCCTTATCACCAGAGAGTGGCTGCTTTTCAACGAATTCGCCGTCATGCAGCAGATCTATCGGGATTGACTTAAATCTAAGCCCTCCCCATAGCGATGCTGAGGACAGGACAGGTTTGCGGCGAGCGGAATTTCGTCGCAAATTATGTGTTTTCTAGGGCTTTTTCGGGCGACCCACCGCCGCGCGTAGGTCGCGTAGACACTGACCGGCGACACTGCGGTTCAGTCGCCCCTACAAGGCTTGTCCGCTACTCGACGCTGGGCGTGGCTTGCTGCCCCCATCCCCCGGCCCCTAGCCCCCACAAGGAGGAGTTTTCATTCGTCTTCGCAGATTTTTGGCCCCTCCCTCTTCATGGCTGACTACAGGACAGTTTTGCGGCGAGCAGAATTTCGTCGCAAATTATGTGTTTTCTAGGGCTTTTTCGGGCGACCCATCGGGTCGCCCCTACAATTTTCGCACTTAGCATTGCTTGTGATTGGCACATCGAAGCATCCATAGCCAATCGGATTAAACCTGTCCTGTCCTCAGGACTAACGGGGGGGGGGATTTACGGTGGGACTTGGGCCGGGGGATGGGGGCTCAAGCCCCGCGCAGCCGCGCCGCTGCCAGCTCGACCAGGCGCTCGCCATCGACGCCGATGCAGACATTCACCAGCGGGCGCCCCTCCCAGGCCGGCAGTAAGCGGCCGCCGGTGGCGGGCCAAGTCTTGCCGCGGCCCAAGCCCTGTGTGCCGACGCGGATGGGCCAGGACCTCACAGTGAACAGGCCGGGATCAATCACATAAGCGATGGCGCTGGAATCGTGCACGAAGATGCCCTCGGCGTCGTAATTCGCTTCGAAGTAATTGCGGTAATGTGGCAGAATGCGCGTGATGTGATCCGACAGCGGATTGCCATGCGCTGCATATTCGGCGATATCCTCGGGTCTCATGTGGACGCGCAAGGTGACATCCAGCCCGACCATGGTCACCTGCCAATCGGCGCCGAAGACCAGGTCGGCGGCTTCGGGATCGTTGCGGATATTGGCTTCGCCGGCCGGGCTGGCGTTGCCCGGCGCCAGCGCGTTCCCGCCCATCAGCACCACTTCATCGACCCATTCGGTGATGCGCGGCTCGAGCCGAAGCGCCAGCGCGATATTGGTCAGGGGTCCAACTGGAACCAAGGTGATCTCGCCCGGATTAGCGCGCAGTTGCTCGATGATGAATTGGGCGGCGCTGAGGTCTATCGGCGCGCCGGCTGGGTCGGGCAGGAAGATATCGCCTTGTCCATCGGCACCATGCACGACGGGTACCGGTCCCTCAAAGTCGCCGGTCAGCGCGTCATCTGCGCCATGCGCCACCGGGATATCGCCGCGCCCGGCGATATCGAGCAGCCGCAGCGCGTTCTTGGTCGCCAGTTCGGTATGGACATTGCCGAAGATGGTGGTTAACCCGATTAGTTCCAGCTCGGGCGAGCAGAGGGCGAAGAAGATCGCCATTGTATCGTCGACGCCGGGGTCGGTATCGATTATGATTTTTCGTGGCATTCGCCATCTCCTATTCTGTTTCGGCGCAGTGGCAATATCGGTCGCGCTAGGTCGGAACCAACTCGGCGCGCCTGTTTACAAACTGCGCTGGAGCAAACACATTAAAGGGCGCCATGACGCCAGCGGTAAAGCCGACAAGCAGCGCCCAAAGTACAGCATGACCAGTCTGTTCCGCCCAGCCCATCGGCCAATGCAACCTCGCCATTGGACGGCCGAAGCCCGCGGTCGATTCAGCCCTGTGCATGGGTCGGTGGTCCGCCTTCTGTTTGAGCATATTCCTCACCCTCATGGACCGTTGGCTACACCGTATACAAGTTTCGACCGCCTAGCGCGCTACCTAAGGCGCGCCGCGCAGCGCCAACAGAAGTGGCTTGTAGCAGAAAGCATGGCGGACGTTTCCGCAATCAGCCGGCGATGATTTTCACTTGAATCTCGCGGCTACGCGGACCATCGAATTCGCAGAACAGGATGCTCTGCGACCAGCCAACCAGCAGCTCGCCGGCGTCAATCGCCAGGGTGATGCTGTTCCCGACCAGGGTCGCTTTGATATGCGCGGCGGCGTCAGCGGGCGTGTCGTATTGGTGGATGAAGTCGACCCGCGTCGGCACCAGTCGCCTGATATCGGCGACTATATCGGCAGGCGTGGCCGGGTCTAAGCCCGAGTTGAGGGTGATGGCGGCGGTGGTATGGGGAACGATTAGCGCGCAGATGCCCGCTTGGACGCCGCTATTCGCCACCAATTCTTTCGCTTCCGGCGTTATGTCCACCAAGGCGTCGCCGGCCGGCGTTTCGATGGTGATAGTATTCAACATGATATGTTTATCCCGGTATTCTCTCGGTCTAGCAAGGATTGTACGTCGGCGCCCGCCGGGACGCTAGCGCCCGCGCCGGCTTTCGCCACGCTGGCCGCGCCCATGGCATTGGCGATTGCACCGCATGCCCGCGGCGAATACCCGTTCAGATCCGCCCAGATGTAAGCGCTGGCGAAAGCATCGCCCGCGCCAACCGTATCAACCACATCGACAGTGAATCCCGGGCAGACGAGATCGAGATCGCGCGAAATGATGCGGCAGCCGGCGGCGCCAAGTTTGAGCGCGATCGTGAGTTGGGCGTATTGAGCGCAGAGACGGCGGCAAGCATCCAGCCCGAGCGCGCCCTCGGCGACGAAGGGGATCTCGTCTTCGGTGAGCAGCAGAATATGGCACAGCGACAAGACCTGGTCGATCTGCGCTTGAGTCAAATGGCGCGCAAAGGGACCGACATCGAAATAGAACCGGCCACCCTGCTTCGCCAGCCAGTCGCATACGCCCGCGACCAAAGGCGATAGCCTCGCCTCGGCCAAGGTATAGCCCGGGATGAAGATAGCGTCGCTGGCGTCAAGCCGCTCTTCCGCCACGTCTGTGAAGTCGATATCAGCGCCCTCGCCGTAATGTCCTAGAAAGACATGCCCGCCCTGCCCGCTGTCGCTGAGCGCGACCACCGTGGTTGTGGCGCTTCCGGGCGGAATTACCAGAGCCGACGTATCGACAGCGGCATCGTCGAGGATATCGAGCAGCATGCGCCCCTGTAAATCGTCGCCGACTGTACCGAGCGCGGCGATATCCAATCCCATCTTCCGCGCCGCCAGGATAGTCGTGCAAGCCCCGCCCGCTTCAAAGCGCAGGCGTTTCGCCGTCTGATGCTGGTTGGGATGCAGCGGCAGTACCGCGTCGAGCACGATATCGACTACCAGATCGCCGACTGTCACCAAGCGCTTAGCCATCAGCCGTAACGCTAGTTTCGCTGGAAATCAACGCCCGCGACGTATCCGGCAATCGCGCTGGGCAGCGCTCCCCCTCCCTGATACTTGGGGAAGAGTGCTGGAGGGAGGGGTTGGCCAGCGGGTCCACAACATCACCTAACGCGCTTCAATCATTCGCCGCAATCCCGCCGCAATCTCGCGCACTTTATAAGCTTGGAAGATCTCATCGTTTTCGAGCACAGCCACATCTTCCGCCGGTATCGCGTCAAAGCCGGCGAATGCGCCAGCCATTGCGCAGGCGATCGCGCCGATTGTATCGGCATCGCCGGAGAGATTCGCAGCTAGAATCGCCGTATGCTTAGGGTCGCCCCCCGCCATCGCCAGCAGGCCGAAGGCGGCGCCGACGGTCTCCGGCACATTGAGGGTGGCGCCGACTTCGTCGAACAGGCGTCGGAGGTTCACCCGTACATCGGAGCCACTGTTAGCGATTTTCAAGGCTTGCTCAATCTTAAAGGGTACCGAACAGCCGAACCAGCGCCGCCCCTGCTTCGCGCCGAGTTCAGCGCCGCGCAGACCGGCTGAGATCGCGGAATCGAGCGTGGCGCCGACGACAATCGCCCCGGCGACAGCCGCCGCCACTGCCGCCGCTCCCGAGACCGCCGGCTGAGTGAAATGGGTAGGCATGCAAACGATGGCCGCATCGGCGGCGGCGCCTTCGATATCGCCCGGATGCAGCAGACCGATGGGCGCGATGCGCATGGGCGCGCCATTGGTATCGCCCCATAAGCCAGTCGTTCGCGGGTCCTCGCCCCGTTTGAGCGCGTTCATGCCGCGCCTCGTGCTCGGGCCGACATAAGGCGAATTCGGTCCATCGACGCGGTCGTACCATGCCGTCAGTCCGTCCACCGCCGCTTCCAGCGTAACGCCGCCGGCCTCAATCACCGCCCGGGCGATCGAGAAGGCTTGCTCCGAGTCATCCGTGATGCGCCCAGCCGGCAGACCGGCGTGCACGACATGGTCATCAGGCGCGGCCTGCCAGCTCTCAAGCCAGCCAAAAGCCCGCTCGGTGTCGTCAGGGTGGACATGGGCCGGCATCGCGAAAGCGTCGCCCAGCGCTTGGCCGTAGAGGCAGCCGAGGATACTGTTGTGGACATATTTCATATGATGAGGCTTACGCCTATACGCTTCAAATTCGCAAAGTCAAGCGACGCTGCAACACAGGCCTAAGCAGTTATTCTCCCACCGCGCCGTCTGCCATACCGCGGCGGTAGCAAAGGACGTTTACCTTCTAGCAGATCTTCCACACTGAATGACTGAATAACTGGATAGGTTCCGGAAGCATCGGACCATGTATCTCTACTGCGCTGGTTCTCCACCGTAGACGCCTGCTCTTTAAAGCAAACCAGAATGCCCGCGACAGAACCAGTTCGCCTAACAACCTCACTTAAAGCTCTAACACTGTCTGCCGAGACGTTACCGCCTTTAACCTGTACAATTGCAGTTTCTTTGACAACTTTTTGGTCTTGGACAGTATCAAGTTCTATGATGCCATCAATCCCGCCATCAGCTCCTCGTGCGCCCAGTCGCTTACCCAGACCATTTGATCCTATTCTCCCGCAAATCCATTTCTCAAATTCAAATGGATCCATTCTTGCTAATTGGCGCGCATCTGTAATGTCTTCAGGCAAACCGATGATACTGATCGAGTCAAGATCGCGCAATCTATGCGCGAAATTGCTCTGGACACGCTCGCGAATTAGCTCAACGGCAAAGCGCGATATATCTACGCCTATCCAATGCAACTCCTTGTCTTCCGCAGCATGTACTGTAGTGCCACAACCACAGAACGGGTCCAACACAACACCAGTGGATGGGCAAGCTGCTTCGATAATCCGGTCTAACAGAGCAAGAGGCTTTTGCGTCGGATATCCCAGCCTCTCTGCGGATGTTCGTCCGATTGCATTTATCTCCCAAACATCCCGCATCGTCGCCATTGTATACCAGCGTCCCTCTTCGTCCTTGAACTCTTCAACGCCGCTAAAGCGATACGGCTTATTATCGCGATTATAAGAGCGCTCCTTTGACACGGTTATTGAGTACTTGTCCGACTTAGAATAGAACAATATTATGTCGTGCTTGCGACCAAACCATCGAGCGCTCACACCTCCAGTACGATATGCCCACACAATTTCATTTCGGAAATTCGATTTCCCAAACACCGTGTCCATGACAAGCTTGAGATAATGACTTGCAGTTGGATCGCAATGTAAATAGATGCTGCCAGTGTCGCGCAAAATCGGTTTCATTGCAATTAGTCGATCTGCCATATTTAACAGATAAGCAGCCAAGCTCGATTCACGTTTGCGCGTACGCGCATCAAGATCTTCAACTTGCTGCGCGAAATCAATTACAGTTGCTATTGATGAGTATGGATCACCAGAACGACGAAACTCAGCCAACCGTATGTCGTTTTCAGGCTTCCAGGTCCAAGTATCAACGAATGCTTGAACCGCCGTATGAGTCTTGTCCTTTCCCCGAAATGGCAGATTGTAGTTGCTTTTCGAGTTGAACGGAGGATCAAGATAGATGAGGTCAACGGAGTCGGGTTCAAGGTAATCTTGCAGTATCTCGAGACAGTCGCCACGATAGAGCTTACGGGTGCTTGTGTCCATTTATTTCTCCTTCATCTCGTACTCAGTCCGACTCCGCCCGCATCAACACGCGCCCGCCAATCATAAACCACACGACTGCGCTCAAGACCAGCCCGATGGCCAGCGCCAGCAGCAACTCGAAGAAAAGCGCCATGAAGAGCGTCAGGTAGATGCCGAGCGAGACAATCGTCACCAGCGCGCTCGCCAGCCATTGCCGCTGGATACTGAAGATATCGCGGACGAATGGGATACCGACGACGAATAGCGCGACTGAGGCAAAGCCGATGAGCAAGCCGGCCGGCACTGCGGTTTCCGCGCCGCCGAAACCATTGGGCGCGGCCAGCATGGAGCCGCTGGTCACAACGCCGATCACAGCGATCATCATCAGCAGCATGTGCAAAATGCTGATGCGCTGGATCGAGCCCCAGAAGGCGGCGTCAAATGCGGCGCCGGACGCCGTGCGCATCTCGGTGACGCGCTGGGAAATCCGGCGCTGCAGCGCATAGATCACTAACGCCAGCACAGTGGCGAAATATGGGATCGATTGCGGCAACTGCGCCGGTATCTCCAGCGAGCCGATACGCAAACCCAGCGCATCGAAGAAGCCAAATATCGACGACGCGATCATGGTCCCCACCGGTGTGCCGCCGCCGAGCGATGGCGTAACCAGGGCGATGAAACCGCGCCCGTTGGTCATATCGCGCTGGAAGAGCTGCAAGTAGCCCATGCCGATGTGGATGCCGCCCAAGCCAGCGAAAAAGCCGCTGATCATCAGGGCGTAATAACGAATCCGCTTGACATTGATGCCGACCGAAGCAGCCGCTTCCGGGTTCTCGCCGACGGCGCGCAGATGCATGCCGAAGGGCGTGCGGTACAAGACGAAGGCGACGACGAAAACAGCGATGAAGGCGATCCAGGTCATCAGGTTCTGATTGCTGAAAGCGCCGCAAAGAAATTCGAAGATAGTCGTGGTCGTTTCCGTTTTGACGCAGCCGGGCAGCTGAATGAAGGGCATCTGCAAGCTGGCCAGGGTGCTGGTATTTCCGCGGTCGCCGGTCAATTCAAACATGATAGCGACTGTGGCGGACGAGCCAAGGATATTGAGCGCAATGCCGGAGAGGAAGAGATCGCCCTTCAAATCCAAATGAAAGAGCGCCAAGACAAATGAAAGCAATACGGAAACGGTCACGCCGAGAACCAGCCCAAGCCAGGGTCCAATGCTGACGCCGGTTTCGAAACCAAACCAGTCTTGGGCATATGCGCTGACGACAACACCGGTGAATGCCGAAGAGAGCATCATGCCCTCGAGCCCGATGTTGAGCACGCCGGCCTTCTCCGAAATCAGGGCGCCCAGCGAGGGCAGCAGGATCGGCGTGGTAACGCGCAGGATGGCGGCGACAAAAAGCGCGCTGAAGATCCCGTCAATGACATTTTCAAACATCGCTTCCCTCGGACTTTCTGCGTCTCTCTGCTAAAGAACCCGTACAATCCCTATTCCTTATTCGTCGGCGCATGTAGGGGCGACTCGGTGAGTCGCCCACCCCCGACATCTTGGAAATCAGCGGGCGCGCCACCTGCTCGCCCCTACAAGGCTTGTCCGCTATTGGGTGATTGACCCGCAATTCTACCCCCCACCCCGGCCCCAGACACCATCTCAATGGTGCATGGGTTTGGGGTGGGGGGTAGCACGCGTACATTGCTCGGATAATCTTGCAAAAGAACATTAGCGGACAAGCCCTACAGAGTCTTGTTTTCACGGGTTCGTCTTTTTGTGTCTGCCGAGATGTAACTTGCGAGGTGCTGGTTAACCATCCGCCGCCTCCAAGGACTCAACCGCGTGTCCCTCTTCGTCGATATCAGCCCGCTTCTGGCGCGCCTGGAAGAAGGTCACCAGCGCTTCCGCGGTGATCAGCAGGATGATGATTGCCTGAATCATGCGCACGACTTCAAAGCTGACGTTGGCGTCGCGCTCCATGAATTGCGCGCCCGCTCGCAGGTAGGCGTAAAGCAAACCGGTAAAAGGCACGACCAGTACATTCAGGCGCGCCAGCAAGGCGACCACTACCCCTTCAAATGCCAGGTTAAAGGAGATATTGAGGATCAACTGCCGGTGGATGCCATTGGCCAGGTGCATGCCCGCCAAGCCAGCGACGATGCCGCCAATCGCCATCACCAGCATAATCGTCCGCTTGGTGTTGACCCCGCCGTAATCGGCGAAACGCAGGTTGGAGCCGATGATGCGGATCTCGTATCCCAGCGGCGTCCGGCGGATCAACAGCCAGGAGACGAAAATGACGACCGCAAGGATGAATACAGCGACAGTTACTTGCGTCTTATCCACAATCACCGGCAATATGGCGTTCTCGGTGAATTTCGCCGAGGCGACATATCCGGCGTCGGGCGGCTTCAGTTGGAAGTTGAGCACCATCTCGAAGAAACGGGTGGCGACAAAATTGAGCATCAGGGTCGAGACCAGTTCGTTGGCGCCCAGGTAGGCTTTCAGCGCGCCCGGTATCAGCCCATAGATGAAGCCGGCTGTGCCCGATGCCAGAATGATGAAGGGGATGAGGATGATGCCCGGCACATGGGGCGAGTTCAGGGCGATGATGCCGCTGACCAGCGCGCCAAAGTAGAGCTGCCCCTCGGCGCCGAGGCTGAATTGCTGCGCGCGGAATACGATGGCGAAGGACAGGCCCAGCAGAATCAGCGTAATCGCGTCTTGAATCCAGACGCCCCAGCGATTGACCCGCTCGATTGGACCCAGCAGCAGCGCCTCGAAAGCCAACTGCGATTGGCTCAGCGCTTCGGACAATACCGTCTCCGTGGCAATATCTTCGGGACGCGAATAGAGTGTATACAAGCCGTCGGCGGGCAATTGGAAGCCTTCGATGACGGCGTCCTTGACGCTCACCAGATCGTCGAAGGTCTCGTCCACTTGCGTCTCAGTTGCCGAGGTCGCCGCCGCCAGAAGCGCGCCCGATTCATCGCGCAGCTCGACCAGCAGGTCGACTTCGGAGCGCCGATTCTTGGCGTAAGCCAGCAGCGAGACGACATCGCCTTCGCGCCCGGCGAAAGTCCAGGCGATCTCGCTGACCGGCGCCACGACCTTAGGCTTGTTGAATTCGCCGCCGCGCCGCTTGTTGTACTCCAGGTCGACTTCGTCATTCTCGGTTGGCTCGGCATCGGAGACGACCTGCGCGCGAAACTCGCCGCGCCCGAAGCGATCGGCTGAATCAAGATTGAAGATGAAAGTCACAAGAAAGCCCAGCAGAAGCGCCACGACCACCGTCAATAAGACGCGGATCGCCTGCCGCCGCAGCTCGACCACGAAGAGAAAGATGCAAGCGCCGACCAGCGCGTTCACCAGCAGGATATTCCGCCAGTCGGTTGTGCCGGTCATCTTTTCGATAGAGCCATCGAAAAGCGTGTTCATGACAAATAGCGTGACCAGAATGCCGGATGCGCCGCCAACCATCAGCAGCAGGCGCTTCTTGAAAAATGACGCGACCGAATTGGATTCTGGCGGAGCGTCGCTGGTCTTGTCTTTCATATGTAGCGCTCCATTTCTTGCGGCGGTTGGCGTTCGGCGCCCAGCATGTAATAGCCGATGCGCTCTTCAGTCAGGCTCTCGTCATTGGGAAAGACGCCAACGATCTCGCCCTCGTACATCACCATGATGCGGTCGGAGAGCTTCATCACTTCTTGCAGGTCAGCCGAGATCAGCAAAATCGCCAAGCCGCGCGTACGCTGATCGACGAGCTCCTGGTGGATGAATTCGATCGCGCCAATATCGACGCCGCGCGTCGGCTGGGCGGCGATCAGCAGCTTGGGCGAGGAGGACAGCTCGCGCGCCACCACCACTTTCTGCATATTGCCGCCCGATAGCGCATTGACCGGAATGGCGCCGTCCGGGGCGATGATGTTGAACTCGCCGATGAGCTTCGCGCCATTTTCAACAATAGCGTTGATATCAAGCAGGCCCCGACGGGTGAATGGCTCGCGATAATAGCGATCGATGATTAGGTTGTCGTCAATGGACGACCAGAGCGCGACGCCATTGGTCAGGCGGTCTTCGGGGATATGCGCCACCTGATGCTCGCGCACCGAACGCGGTCCGCGCCCCAAGATCTGCTCATCATTAATATAGGCTTCGCCGGTTGTCGGCGGCCGCAATCCGGTGAGCACTTCAGCCAGCTCGGTCTGCCCGTTGCCCTCGACCCCGGCGATGCCGAGGATCTCGTTCTCGTAGACGTTGAAGCTGACTTGTTTGAGCAGTTGATGTCCGCTGGAATCGGCGTAGGTCAAATCGGCCACATGCAGCACCGACCCGCCGCGCGCGACTTCGGGACGGTCAACCTGCATAAAGACTTCGCGCCCGACCATCATACGCGCCAATTCGCGCTCGCTGGTTTGCGCCGTCTTCACCGTGCCAATCTTGCGCGCGTCGCGCATGACGGTGACGCGGTCGGAAATCTCGATGACTTCTTTGAGTTTGTGCGTGATGAAGATGACTGTCTTGCCGCCCTCGACCAGATTGCGGATGGCGGCGAAGAGGTCTTGCGTTTCGCTCGGCGTCAAGACGGCGGTTGGCTCATCAAGGATCAGAATCTCGGCGCCGCGATAAAGCGCTTTGAGGATCTCGACCCGCTGGCGCATACCCACCGGAATGTCTTCGATTCTGGCATCTGGATTGACCGCCAAGCCATACTCTTTGGACAGCGACTTGGTATCGGCGACTGCCTGCTGGAAATCAATCTGCATGCCCTGCTTGGTCTCACGGTTGAGGATGATGTTCTGCGCCACGGTGAAGGAATCCACCAGCATGAAGTTCTGATGCACCATGCCGATGCCCTGCTCGATGGCGTCTTGCGGATTGCCGATTTGCACCTCTTGATCGCGGATGAATATCTGCCCCGAGGTCGCGTGCTCCAGCCCATAGATCAGCTTCATCAAGGTGGATTTGCCGGCGCCGTTCTCGCCGACGAGGGCGTGGATCTCGCCCGGCTCAACGGCGAAATCGATGTCGTCGTTGGCGTGTACGCCGTTGGGGTAGATTTTGTGGATGCTTCGGGTTTCGACTATTGGCATGGCTGTTTCAAATTATTTCCCTGCAGCAATCTGATTCCAGGATTCTTTCAGTTCGAATGTTATCGCTGAGTCTTTTTCAAGATGCGATACATATGTGTCAACGAAGGAACGCGTCTCGCCAATTAAGCGCAGATAGTATAGTAATGTGCGGTCAACTCCATTCACAATCAGTTGACAACCGTGAGTGCGCGCAACGCGATCTATGTCGGGTCTGAATTCGTCGTAGTTCGCATGCGAAAACGTCGTAAGTATGTAGAAAACCTTGACCGGCGTTGTCCGCAACTTTTCAAAGGATGATTGTATCAATTCCGAATTTATCCGCACATTGTGTTTTATTTCGTATCCCTCAAATAGAGCGCCATCTCCATCGACAACATTTATGTCGCCTATGAGATTCGAACGTGAATCAGCAGTTGTATGAGCCTCAAGTTCTAGAAGTGTACAGTTGCGGTAACGATCCGTTTCTCTTGCAAGGATAGTCAGAATGGCGTGGACAGCTAACACCGGAAGGCGCGCCGCGCCCGACGCGTTAACATCGTGATGTTGCCGCAACCTGTCCACGAGCTCGGCAATTGACAAGTTTACGGGCCGCGCGAGCTTAAGATTTGTGTTCTTGTCCCGCGCCTCAACCAAGCCAATGAACAACCTATGCAGGAAACGTTTCGCGATAAGCGCCCCTTGCCTCTGGGCAACGTCAATCAAGCAGAGAAACGACCTTTTCAACACTTTGGGTGTAATATTGCCGGGATAATCAAAGTCAAATGAATGTGACTGCTCAAAGGATCGGGTCAACCAACCTGACTCACTCATACTTGGGAACTGCTTGGATCGCAGGAAAGGCGTAACGATTTGCGTATCAAGCCTTCGACCACTGAAACCGCCATCGAATTCTGCCCGGTGGAGTCGTATATCCTGATCCGGGCTTAAAACTTTCTTCAGCAGCAATGTAACGAATACTGCGAGAGCTCCCTTTCTGTGCTCTTGATTCTGTATAACCGTCGCAAGATGACTCTCTTCCACATCAGTTATCCCCGGTACGGATACATTGAGGGAATAAGAGTCGACGGCTTCCCTATAAACTTCTTCCAAAATCTCCTTAGCCCTGTCGCTCTCCGTCACAAGAGCTTCTCCATTGCCGGCACTGGCGACTCGCCCAACGAATTCCGCATGCGCTCTTGCGCGTCAATGCAATAATCGCGGCTGATATCAATTCCGATACAACTTTGACCTTCAAGCAGAGCCGCTATCATGGTGGACCCACTTCCAAGATATGGATCCAGCACCATTCCATCTTCCGGGCAAAGCAGTCTTATTAACTCTCTTATGACTTCCACCGGGAATATAGCGGGATGATCGTTGCCAGGCAAGCTCTCAACGGGATTCTCAATTACATCACGCTTCAATGGCTCGCCGGAGATACGTATGATGGTAAATCCGTACCGCTCAATTCGCATTTTCCGGCCGCCTTCTTGCCCACCATAAGCAGGCGCATGAATCCCACGAATCTTCATCCGAAAACTGTGAATTTTACCTTTGCGCACATCGTCGATCACTTCGTCTAAAGCCCGATGCGCGCCATCCTTCTCGCTCTGGCTTAAAGTTGAAGAATCTATCAGTTCCCGATATTTGGCGCCGAGTTTTTTTGTTGGCTTTGAACGCCGCTTGCGGCCGGCCCGTTGAAACGCTTTTCGATCATAGTAGTAGTCTCGGCCCAGCGCGAAATGAAAAAACGGTTCTGTACTCGCAATTAACCGACGAGAAAACTGATGAGGCGTCGGATTGGATTTGACCCATGTTATGTCATTTACTAGTCGCAAATCGAAATCTTCAAGTACTTTTAGAGCAAACCGATATGGAACTAGCAGCATGCTTCCATCAATGATCTTGTCGCCCATATTGTAAACAATGTTCCCCGTCGGCTTCATGACACGCAGGACTTTCGCGAAGGTAGTTATGATGCTTTCAAGATACTGTTCGACCGTTTCCTCGTTTCCAAGACCTTCCGCGCCATAATCTCGTTGCTGAAAATAGGGTGGCGAAGTGACCACTAGATCAACCGAACGCGGCACAATTCTAGCAAGTTCCGCGTTGCTGTCTCCGCAGATAACCTGGTATTCCAAGTTCTTCACTCGGTGGGAGTAGATGACGCTGTTATTCATGCAATGCAATTCTAGCCCGGCGTCCGATAAGCGGACGCATTATCACGGGGCAAATCTACTTTGAACTGCGTTTGCGTTTGCATCAATCGAAAACGACGCCGCTCTGGCCTCATCAAGGCGTTAGGGATCCAAGTCTGCAATGAACGAAGGAACAATCTCATAATCGCGGCCCAGTTCTTGCATGAGCACCGTGCCGCGTTCGTGTTCAACATATACAGCGTTTGCGGCCGCTCGGTAGTCTTCAAAAATGCCCAGCACCGCTTGACCCTTGATCGCAACCAGTTTCCCGTGATGTTCCCGAGCCAACTGGTCTCGGACCGTAAGGTAATATTCGTATTCTTTCTCCAATGGCTTTGGCATGAGTTTGCCCATCGCCCTACCCGTACACCCAGCATTCTAGCACATCGCCAATCACCCTGTATTACCTCCGAGCAATGTCAGCAATGCAGGGTGGGGCGAGCCGATGGCTCGCCCTTCGTTGCGGGAGTGTTTTCTGTCGGGGCGATTCACCGGGTCCCTTAGACACCGACCGTCGATCGCCCTTAGGGATTGCTAGCAGATAGGGGATAAACCCCTCCCTACATATCGTCCATCATCAGATCGCTGATGCTCATGCCAGCCGTCGGCATATCGGCGCAAGCCGTGCCGACCGCCGCCATCATGTCCTCGCTGGTGAAGACCGTCTGAACCTCGATATCGCCGGCGACCACAGCAGCCTCAGCCGCTTCCACCATCGCCTTGATGTCATCGGAGGTGGCCATATCATAGAATTCATTCTTGGCCAGACCGACGCCGCCCTCGGGGATGCCCAGGCTCTCGGACGAACCGTACGGCAATTCGCCGTCAAGGTGCAGGGTGATGGCGCGGAAAATGGAGTTATCGACATTCTTCAGCATGGAGGTCAGGATGCGCTCGGCTTGATCGGGATCGGTCTCGGCGACGATCACCGCCTGATCCGAATCAACGCCGATAGCGTAGCGCCTCTGCTCCTGCGCCGCTTCAAAGACGCCGACGCCGGTGCCGCCCGCGACCTGGAAGACAATATCCGCGCCCTGCTCATACATCGCCAGGGTAATCTCTTTGCCGCGCGCCGGATCGTTCCAGCTGCCGGCGTACTGCACGATGCTCTGCGACTCGGGATTGACCAGACAGGCGCCCTGTTCGTAGCCAACGATGAAGTCGTCGATGACCGGTATCTGTTGCCCGCCTACGGCGCCGATGATCGGATCGTCATTTGTGCCTTCCATCATGCTGGTGGTGATCGCGGCGGCGTATACGCCAGCCAGGAAGCTGCCCTGATTCTGCGCGTAGGTCATCGAATAGACATTGGCGCAGCCTTCGACGCAAACGTCCATATCGCCATAAGGCATGGGCGCGTCATAGAACATGAAGAGCTTGTCGGGATAGTTGTGCACGTTGGCGGCCATGAAGTCGATCATTTGGAAGGTGCCGGCGATCAAGATGTCGTAAGAATCGGTGTCCGCCATCACATCAAGCAAGCCCGGTTCCCAATTGGCCGGGTCAATGCCGAGCTCAACCGTGTCGATCTCGATGTCGTATTCATCGGCGATCGCGTCCATGCCGCGCTGGGCGCTATCGAAGAAAGACTTGTCGCCGAGCGTGCCGTTGATCACCGAGACGACCTTGAGCGGTTCGTCCTGGGCGACGGCGGTGAAGGCCAGCATAAACACAAGCATTACCGCGAGCAAAAGACGTAGCGTATTCATTTCTTGCCTCCGTTAAGATGATTGTTGGATCAGAGTCAAATCTGATGACAGTATTATAACCGCGTTTCGACTGTTTAGACAAAATATACGAGTTCACCGGATTTGCTTGACGCGAATGCAAATTCAGTTTAGCGTGTATGTAAGTTAGGGGAAGGAGCCTCCGCCAATTTAGAGAAGCAACTCCTTGAAAGTAGGACCGGAAGTTCGCTTTGGCGCTGTTCAATCAATAACATCGACCATCAATTCAAGCCGAGTACGGCAAATTGTTAGACGGGTTTTGGAATTAGCAATATGTAAATGCCCGGAGGCGGCTCGCGCGGGTCGCCTCCTTTCCTCCTGTGAGATAAACAGCGAACTTCGGTGGCTCAAGATGAAAATCCAAAATGTCGCCTTAGCTGATCGCGTACGCTTCGCTGTCATCCTAGCAGCCGGCTGGCTCCTGCTAAGCTCCTTGCTTTATTTCGCTTTCGATATGACGATTGGCATCTATATGTCAAGTTATCCGCTGCGCCGCGCCCTGATGTACGCCACAATGGTCATCGCCTTCGCCATTCTGCAGCGGCAGCTGATTAACAGTTGCTTTCGCGTCAACTTTCAACATTGGCTGCGCTGGACAGTCGCCGGCGCAGCTGTTGGCGCGCTTTGCCATGAGATTTTCACAGCGGCTATCCCATCGCCATCCGAGTTCTGGTGGTATCGGCGCATCAGCCCGCCGCCCTCCGCGCAGGATCTTTTTATTGTGGATGCCTACCACGCCATTCGTTGGTTCTTCCGCTTTGGGTTGGTGGTTTTCTTTCAGGCATTTGCCTTGCCGAGCGATTTGCCAATCCGCCGGCTGTGGCTGCTTGCCGCGATTGTCGCCGCGCCGCTTTGGCATTCGCATAGCTGGATTGCCGTTATCATCATCGCGCTGGCGCTGGATCGCATCGCTCTCTGGCGCTACCGATTTCACTTTGATAAAGTCGCGCGGAAACGCAGCCAGACTACGTTAGATCCGTGCAAAGCAAGGGCTGCTCTTAGTTCGCCAAACTCCCCAGCGCCAGCCTCAAGCTTTCCAACTCCTCGCCGGACCCCGTGACCGCCGGCAGTTCCGGTCCATCGGGAAAGACATACCAGCGAATCTCCAGCGAGAGTTCCCGGGTCGCCGCCGCATCCGCTGGAACTTGCATGATGTATTCGTCGCGGTAATCGGTAGCCAGCGTCATCCAGGGATGCGGCATCGTGCCCCAGCCGGGCCAGGTCTCGAAGCTGCTGATGACTTCGCCCGCCTCATCGACGAGGCTAAGCACGAGCGCATAGGCTAATGGCGATTGCGCTTCGGCGCGCCAATAGAACGTTACCGGAATCTCGCCGCCGGCTCGCCATGACTGCTGCTCCGGCAGCGTGTAAGCGCTCAAGCGCAGGTCGCCCCAGCGAACGTCAGCGCGCGCCGCCGACACCGGCAACCGCTCAACCGCCGGCGGATGATCGTAGTTGGGCATGATGGTGGTGAAGGGCGCGACTATGCTAAAGACGAAAAGCGGCGCGATGATCAGCGGCTTGGGGATGCGCAGCGCGTGAATGCCCAGCGCCAGCAGAATGCTCGCCGATGTGATGTATGGGAAGAGCAGCCGCCCGGTGCTCGCCCAGGTATCGAGGCTCCAGGCGATCAGCGCCGCCGCCCCCAGCGCGAGCGTGACGCCAAGAAAGCCGACAGCGGTTATTAAATCTTCCTTGCGTCTCTCAGGTGAATCCCTCCAAGGAAGAATGCTGTAGGGGCGTTTCGTGAAAGGCCCGCTAGCATTCGCAGGCTCCTTCGACGGACGGCTGTCTAGCGGCTGTGGCGAATTTCCCCTTATGGTCTTCGCCAAGAATACCACAAGCCCGACCGCGGCAATCAGCGTCAGCCCATCCATCAACTGATAGAAGCGCTCGTCCACGATGGTATTGAAAGTGCCGAAGACCGCCCAATAACTGACGCGCAAGCCCTGAAACTCCTCGACGATGAGCTGCCCGAGGCTGATGGACCGCCTTCCAAAATAATCCAACATCGTAGATGTGCCGAAGAGCTCGCCGTAGAGCGTCAGGTTGCGCGCGTACCACCAGAGCGCGATGAGCAGCCAGGCGATCAGCGTCATGGCGGCGAGCTGCAAAAAACCGCGCCGGTCGCCCCGGCGGATGACCAGCCAGAGAGCCGCCAGCCCGGCGGCGGCGCCCAATACCAGCCCGCTAAGCTTGGCGAGCGACGCCAGCGCGATCAGCAGCGCCAGAACGAGGCTGCGCCGCGTATCAAAGCCGTCGCGCAGCATCAAGAGCATGCGCCAACTTATCAGCGCCGCCAGCATATTCACCAGATTGTCATTGCTGACGGAAGCGCTGATGAAGAGGAACTGCGGGTTAAAGGCGACCAGCGCGCCCGCCAGCAGCGCCAAGCCGGCGTCGCCCGGCATCACGACGCGCGCCGATTGATACACCGCCCACACGGCCACGGCGCCCATGCCCAAACTCAGCAGGCGAATGACATAAAGCGCCAAAGACGACCCGGCTAAATCCGGAGGATAAGGCTGCTTGTAAATGACCAGATTGCGATTGCCGCGCCCGGACGTGTCGCCAAAGACGGTGAAGGGGCTCGGCAGGTAGCGCTGGTCGAAATCCGAGGTGTCGAAGGCGCTCCAGACCGCCGCCATAATCAGGTAGTAGAGCGGCGGCTGGCTGGCTTCCTGGCCATAAAGCTCGTTGTGATTGCCGGATTGAACCGGCAGCGCGCCGGTCTCGGCGATGAATTTGATCATGCCAACGTGCGGGGCGGTATCGGAGGCTTCGAAGTTGGGCGCGGCGTAAAGGTAGACCAGCCCGGACATGAAGAAAAGCAGAGGCAAAAGCCGCTGCATGGGCAGCTTTTCCCGGGCGGCGCGTTGCTGCAACTGGTGACCTCCTGTACCCGCGAGCGCCGCTTGTCATTCTAGCGCGGCTTGTTTTGCGCCCGCTGCGAAAGTGCTATACTGCATGCTAATCTTACCGCAATCTGATAATTTGTTGATTGGGAAGCGACAAGATTATGAAGCTAATCATTGATACCGACGCCGGCGTGGACGACGCGCAGGCGATCTTGCTCGCCCTGACGCATCCGGGAGTCGATGCGCTCGCCATCACTACGCTGACGGGCAATGTGCATATCCGCCAGGTCAATCCCAATGTGCTGACCATTCTCGAAATTATGAATCGCGATGTGCCGGTTTACGCCGGCATCGACCGTCCGCTGATCTCTGAATGGGAGGACGCGGCCGAGTTCCACGGTGGCGATGGGCTGGGAAACTTCCATGACCGCCCAGCGCTCACCCGCGCCATCGAAGACGAACACGCTGTGCTCGCCCTGCTGCGGCTCGCGCGCGAATACGAAGGCGAATTGACCCTGATCGCCCTCGGTCCGCTGACCAATATCGCCGCCGCCGTCCGTCTCGATCCGGACTTTCCGGCGCGCGTCAAGCAATTCGTTTTCATGGGCGGCACGATCGCGGCGCATGGCAACACGCCGATCGTCACCGCCGAATATAATATCTGGACCGACCCGGAAGCGGCCGCCATAACGCTGGCCGCCTTTGATGACGCGACGATGCTCAGCTGGGAGACCACCCTGGCTCATGGCTTCCCCTGGGACAAGTTCAATGCGCTCTGCGCAATCGACACGGTCAAGGGTCGGTTCTTCCGCGCCATCTCGCAAGAGACGGCGCAGCGGCTGGAAACGACCTACCGGCGCCCGGCTTATCTGCTGCCCGATCCCCTGGCGATGGCGATCATGCTGCGCCCGGATCTGATTCGCCAGAGCGGGAAATTCTACACCACAGTCGAGCTGAACGGCGCGCATACGCGCGGGCAAACGGTTATCGATTACAATCACACGAGTGGGCGCGCGCCCAATGTGAACGTGATTCAAGCGCTGGATACCGATGGTGTGTACGAGATGTTTGTTGAGGCGCTGTCTTCATGAGCGCTCTTTGTGCCCTCGGTGTCTCGTATTTGATAAACTTGCTCTAGACGACAGTTGTAGGGGCGAGACTTGCCTCGCCCTAAAGTACGCATTATGACAAGCGTGGGCGACCCAATGGCTCGCCCCTACAGATTCCCAGATCGCGAGTCGGTAGATTTGTGTGATCCAAGTCTTGACTCGCGAGGGGCTGTGGTGACTTGAACCGTGACAACTCCTCAGATCAAGGACCTATTCTCCCATATCAGCGCAGACCCGGCAGTCGCGCCCAAAGCCATCTTCGACAGACTCTCGCGCTTGCTGGCCGCGCCGGCGCCCGCTAACAGCTGCGCGTTGCCAGGGGCGGTCGGCGAAGTCATCAGCGCGCTCGCGGATGAACTCGGCTTAACCTGCGCGCCAATCGCCTCTAGCGGCAACCTCGCCATCGAGATCGGCGATCCGGACGCGCCGCTCGACCTGCTGATGAGCGCCCACATGGATCGCCCCTGCTTCCGCGCGCGGAATCCAGCGGACGGGTCGCTGGTTCCGCTTTGCGCCATCCGCGCGCCCGGCGCTGGCTACAGCTGCGAGGCGATTGCGCTGCGCTACATCGACGACCGCGTGAACATCGCGGAGCGCGGTCAGTTGCGCTTTGAAGAGAACGGGAAAGGCGAGTATCGCACCCGCTTCAGCGCCGAGAGCGGCGGACTGCGCGCTGGAGACACGGTGATGATGCATAGAGCGCCGCAGCTGAGTGACGGGCTGGTCATCGGGGCGGGATTGGACAATGCCATCGGCGTGCTGCTCGCTCTGCTCAGCGCCCACGCTCTGCAGGAATATCCCCCATACGCCATCGCGGACCGCCGCGTGCTCTTCGCCTTCACCGATCAGGAAGAGGGACCGCCGATCGGCCTCTTCGGCCAGGGCGCCGCCCGCCTGGCCCATCACATCGAGCCGCCCCGCCTCGGCTTCGTAAATATCGACGGGCACAACGTCGACGAGTCGTTGGGCCACGTCCTCGGCGTGGGCGCGTCGCATGCCTTCGTTTCCGGCGATGGCCGCGGTTCGGTCGTGCCGCTGGATTACCAAGCGCTGGCGGAGTCGCTGGCGGCGCAGGTCAACCAGTATCGACCGGGAACGGCGCGGCTGAATTACAGCTACGTCTCGCGCAGCGACGACATGCTATTGAGCCTGTGGGCGCGTCCCCTGGGCTTGACCGGCGTGATCGTGGCGAATGCGCATACGACCGATGAGACAGCGGCGCTTAGCGATATCGCCTCGGCCGCGCATTGGATACCGGCGTTTGTCGCTGCCGTGCTGTAGGCGGAAGTATGTAGCGTACAATGGCGCATCACTGATGCAATATCTGAATTGACAATAAAATAATGGTGGCGAAATCCTTCGCCAGAAAGCAAACAAGCGCCGGGCTGGGCGCTTGTTTATTCTGAGAGGAGGTGGCCGATGAACGGTTACGTTGGCTTTAGGCTAACTGTTCGCGCCCACGAGCTTGTTTTGCTCGTGGTCATCTGGCATTTCATCCATGCCAGACGGCAGTAGCCACATACTCCCCTTAGTTATTGCTAAGGGGAGTATACCAAACTATCTTTAACTTAGTCAAGATTCCTGCCATGATTTGGCAGTTAATCTGTCCAAGATTGGGCAGGATTCCAATTGTTCCAAATTCCAAGACAAAATTTCGTAAGATTAGCGCGGTCACTATCAGATGTAGTTTTTGCACATGATATGCCGTGAATCCCCCTGTACAGCCCCGCTGACAGCCTTTACAGTCTCAGCATGCCAGCGCCGAACTTCAGCAATCGCACGGTCTGGGTGGGCGACAACCTGCACGTCATGCGCGGGATCAATTCCGAATGCATTGACCTCATTTACCTCGACCCGCCCTTCAATTCCAATCAGGATTACGCCGCGCCCATCGGGTCAATCGCCGCCGGCGCCGCCTTCAAAGACACCTGGACGCTGTCGGATATTGACACGCACGAGCACGGCGAGCTGGCCGACCGCAACCCGGCCGCTTACAGCGTGATAGAAGCGGCGCGCAACACCAGCGGCAAGAGCATGATGAGTTATCTGATTATGATGGCGGTGCGGCTGATCGAGATGGAGCGCATCCTCAAGCCGACGGGGAGCATTTATCTGCACTGCGACCCGACGGCGAGCCACTATCTCAAGCTGCTCATGGATGCCGTTTTTGGCGGTGGTAACTTCCGCAACGAGATTACTTGGCAGCGCACCAATGCAAAGGGATTAGCGAGTAGGAATCTACCAAACAATCACGACATAATGTTGCGATACACTAAGTCCGATAAGTTCACCTGGAATCAACAATATGTTCCGCACGATCCGGACTTTGTGGATAGATTCTACAAGCACGTCGAAGAAAGCACTGGCAGGCGATACACACTGGACAATCTAGTTAATCCAAATCGAAACAGACCCAATCTAACTTACGAGTTTCTAGGCGTTCACCGGGTTTGGCGCTGGACAAAAGAACGAATGCAAAAGGCTTATGAAGATGGAATCGTAATTCAGACGAAACCAGGCGCCGTACCGCGTCAGAAGAGATACTTAGATGAACAAAAGGGAGCGCCGCTTGGCTCTGTCTGGTCAGACATTAAACCAGTGCAATCGCAAGCAAGAGAACGCACCGGCTACCCCACTCAGAAACCCATCGCCCTGCTCGACCGCATCATCGAAGCCAGCAGCAACGAAGGAGACTTCGTCTTCGATCCCTTCTGCGGCTGCGCGACGACCCTGGTCGCCGCCGACCGCCTGGAGCGTCAATGGGCGGGCATCGACTTGTCGCCGCTGGCGGTCAAGCTGGTCAACGAGCGCATCAACGAAGATCGCGGCGCGCTCTGGGGCGGCGCCAACGTGGTCGACACGCTGCCGAAACGCACCGACCTGGGTGCGCTGCCCAATTACCGCAGTCATCGCCACCGGCTTTACGGCGAGCAGGAGGGCGTCTGCCTCGGCTGCGACACGCATTTTCCCTTCAAGGTGATGGAGGTGGATCACATCCTGCCCAAGTCGCGCGGCGGGACGGATCACGCCGAGAACTTGCAGCTGCTATGCACACATTGCAACAAGAGCAAAGGCAGCAGGACGATGGCTGAGTGGCGGGCGGGGCAGTCGATGTAGGGGCGTCCCATCGTATCGCCCACAAGCAAGATATATGTTGGCTTGCAATTGAGCCACCTGCAACAAATCTCAATCTGTAGGGGTGAGCCATTGGGTCGCTCGCCTGATCACAAATCTTAGAGCCAGATTCCCAGTGAGAAACCCGTGCCAATCACGTCCCAATCGCCGCTCCTCACGTCTGAAAGACTACGATTATCGCAGTTCGGGCGTCTATTTTGTTACCATTTGCGCTATGGAAAAGCGACCGCTATTCGGTTTGGTTCGTGAAGGGCAAGTTCAGCTCAGTGAACTCGGGCTATTAGCAGATAACTGCTGGAAACAGATCGAGACTGTCCGCAGCGAGATAGCGCTTGACGCCTATATCGTCATGCCAAATCATATTCATGGCATCTTGCATGTTTCTTCGGAAATCACGGCGCCAAGGGCGACCTCCGCGGCTCGCGAGTTGACGGCTGGCTCGCTCGGCGCGATTATTGGACAATTCAAAGCAATCGTCACGAAACGCAGTCAATTCTTGCAGCCGCCACCAATGCGCCCTATTTGGCAACGAAACTACTATGACCACATCATCCGTAGCGCGGCTGCATTGGAAAAGATCCGCCAATATATTGTCAGAAATCTGGCCCGCTGGGAGGATGATGAACTGTACATCAATTAAACGCGGGCGAGCCAATGGCTCGCCCCTACATGTCTGCAAATTTCAAAGTATCGGAAGGACTCACCCCCATGTCCACACGCTCGCCCATGCACCAGCAAATCGACACCTTGCCCGCGCTCGTCCGCGATATCGTCAAGCCCTTTGACGCCTCCGCCCGCCGCGCTTTCGATTTCGAGACCTGCGCGTCGGTCAAGCGCATCTATCTGGTGGGCTGCGGCGACAGCCACCACGCCCCCGTCGGCGCCGAGCTGGCCTTCCACCAACTGACCGGCGTACCCACGCAAGCGATGAGCGCCCTGCCCTTCAGCCGCTACACCGCCGGTTACCTGCCCGCCACCGGACCCAAGACCAATCTGGTCATCGGCGTCTCGGTCTCCGGCGAGGTCAGCCGCACGATTGAAGCGCTGGATATGGCGCGTCTGGCCGGCGCGACGGCAGTGGCTTTGACCGGCAATCCCGGCGGACCGCTGAACGGGGTCGCCGAGAAGCTCTTCGAAACGGCGGTGCCGCCGCTGCCCGATGAGCTGGCGGGCATGGTGGTGCCGGGCATCCGCTCCTACCTCGCTTCGCAAATCGCGCTGCTGCTGGCCGCTCTGCGTATCGGCGAGGTGCGCGGCAATTTGAGCACCCGCGCCGCCGATGCCGAGCGCGCCGCCATCGCCGAGTTGGCTGATGTCATTGAGGAGACGATTCAGATCTGTGAGCCGATCGCCGATGAGCTGGTCGATACCTGGAGCGATGCGCCGATCTTCGAATTCGTCGGCGCCGGCCCGCTCTACGGCGTCGCCATGTTCAGCGCCGCCAAAGTGCTGGAAGCCAGCGGCGACAGCGCCCTCGCCCAGGAGACGGAAGAATGGTCGCATTTGCAATATTTCATCGAGGCGACCAATATCCCGACGATCCTGCTCTCGGCAAACGGTTTCGATGCCGACCGTATGGCAGAGGTGGCGCGCGCCGCCCAGAGCATCGGCAGACCGCTGGCGCTGGTTTCGACCGAAGACGCGACCGCGATTCGCGGCTACGTCAAAACGCTGCTGCCCATCCCGCGTCAGGCGCCGGAGCGCTACGCCTCGATTGTGTACAGCATCCCGGGCGAGCTATTCGCCGCCGCGCGCGCGGCTGCCATCGGCGCGCCCTACTTCCGCAATTTTGAGGGCGGCCGCCGGCCTGATTGGGCTGACGGCGCCAGCCAGATCCGTTCGAGCCACATGATTACCGAGTTGAAGCGTTAGAATTAGGAAATGGAGCGGCGCTAGAATATGGGGAATGGAGCAAGATCTTAGCTTTTCGCAGGCGAAAACTCAGCCGATTCGGACAGTCCGAACAAGGCGCGCCCGAATCAGACGTATTGTCCTGTTCCTGTTTTTCCTCATCTCCCTTGCCGCCATGTTCGTTTCAGGTTTTGCCTTTGGCAGGGGTATGGAACTTCAGCCTGCTGCTCGCGCTATCGCCGCCACAGTGATCGCCGCATTGCCTACTCCCGTTGCTTCACCGCATACCGTCGCCGCACCTAGTCGATTGACGCCAATGCCGTCGCCGATTCCGCCGACAGCAACCGCCACCCCAATCCCGCCGACGGCAACACCCTTGCCAACAGCGACTGAAATCCCGCCGACGGCAACAGCTGTCCCTACAGCAACAGCTGTCCCTACAGCAACCGACAGACCGCCCACTCCGACGCCACTGCCAACCGTCGCGATAACCTCCTGTTATGCACACTCTGAAGTATGGGTTGCCGGCGCCATGAATGTTCGGCAGAGACCGTCTGTTGGCGCCGGTAAGGTATACGTTGCAGAGGCAGGTGAACGCTTCGAAGTCTTGGAGTCTCGACAGAGCGATACATACTGCTGGTTACGTATTCCGCCGGGCTGGATGGCTCAGACGTCATACGTTAGCTCAACGAAGCCCCAACCACGCGCTCCAAGCACGGCAAGCAGCGGCGTGCGCCAGGCTTTAGTCACCTTGAGTACGCTTGTTGTTGCGCCGGAGAATCGCTGTTCACCTTACGACTCGGACAGTTATCCATACTCCCAATCTGTCGAAGCGCAGATTGTATCGCGGATGGGCGGGCGCATTTATGGACCGTACACAGGGACGACTTTCAGCAGTACGCGTGAGACGGACATAGAGCATATCGTGGCGAAGTCAGAAGCGCACGATAGCGGACTTTGCAGTGCAGGCGCAGGCACACGTAGAACTTTCTCCAATGACCTACTGAATCTCACGCTAGCATCTCCAAGCGTGAACCGACATCAGAAGAGTGGAAAGGACTTTGCAGAATGGAGACCTGCATTGAACGCCTGTTGGTACGCGGACACGATCATCAAAGTCAAATTCAAATATAAATTGACAGTGGATAATCGTGAAAGAGCAGCGCTAGAAAGAACATTGCTTGGGTGTACTTCCGCTGGCATGATTTTCAGAACAGCGGTTCCGCAGCAGGCCCAGCCAGCACCGCAACAATCTGAGCCGCAACAGCAGTCTCCGCCGCAGCAGCCGACTCAACCGCCGCCACAAACGCAAGCACAGCCCGCACAACCTGCGAGTGGCAACTGGCAGCAATGGGATACAAACGGCAACGGACGAATTACCTGCGCCGAAGCGCGAGCGGCGGGAATCGCGCCAGTACACAGAGGACACCCAGCATACCCGCGCATGGACGATCGAGACAACGACGGGATAGTATGCGAATAAAAGTCAAAAGCTAAAGCAATTGTAGCGGCGAGCAATCAGGTCGCCCGAAATGACATCCTCTCGCTGTCCTCTCTGTGTCCTCGGTGTCCTCGGTGGTAAAATCGACCCATGCCCGCGCCCGAATTCATAGCCATCGGCAGCATCATCATTGACGACATCGTCTATCCCGATGGGCGCACGAGCATGGGTGTGCTCGGCGGCGGCGGGTCGCACGCGGCTTACGGCATCGCCTTCGCCGGCGAGAAACCGGGGCTGGTCGGGCTGGTGGGCGAAGACCTGCCGAGCGATATCCGCGCCCGCCTCAAAGCTGATTTCGATTGCGCCGGGCTCGTCTGGACGCATCATGCGCAGATGCGCGGCTGGCAGATCTTCGAGTGGAACGGACTGCGCAACGAGATCTTCCGCGTCGATGTCATTGAGCCCTTCATGTATGGTCCCGCTGCCGACAGTCCGGGCCTGCCGTTTGACCAGGCCACCGGTTTCACGCTGCTGCGCGCGCCCGAACATGTCGCTGGCTGGCGGGCGCGCTTCCCCGATGCTGTGCTGCTCTGGGAGCCGGTGCGCGTCTTCATGCTCGGCGCCGACCATGAGGCTTTCCTTCAGGGCATCGCTCATGCCGATATCGTCTCGCCCAATCTGCATGAAGCGCAGACGATGTACGGCATTGAGGACGAGCGCGAAATTCTGCGGCGCATGTTGGCTGATGGCGTCAAGCTGGCGGCGCTGCGCATGGGCGAGCGCGGCTCGCTGGTGGCGCGGCCGGGGGCCGGGCTGGCTCACTATATCCCCGCTGTCGAGGTCGCTGAGGTGGTCGATCAGACCGGCGCCGGCAATGCCTATGGCGGCGGCTTCCTGGTCGGATATTGCCGCGAGGGCGATATTGCTGAGGCCGGCTGTTATGGCGCGGCGGCCGCCTCATTCACGCTGGAAGCGGTCGGCTGCGCGCGGATTCCTCATGGCTTGGAGGCGGCGTGGGAACGTAGGCTGGCCGAGGCGCGGGCGGGCGTCCGATCAGTGGCGCTTTGATGCTTGAATTGGTTCATGCCATTCCGATATGGTATAATTTGACTGGCTCTTTTAGCATATTGTTGTGATAGGAACTTGTTGCACAATCGAATTGGAGCATTCTGTTGGATACGGCACAGCAGTTGAACGACCACGAAAGACGTATATCTCAGTTAGAAGGCAAGCTGGATTCGCTTGCAACCAAAGAACTCGTATTGCAGTTGAACGCAAAGCTACTGGAAGCAATTAACAAGAAGATTGACCAGCAGACTGAACTGCTACGCGGCGAATTCCGCGCCGAATCAAGAGAGTTGCGGGACGAATTGAAAGAGATTCGAGGCGATGTCCAGAATCTTGACCAGCGCATCAATGACCAAGACAAGAAGTATACCAAACTCGCTGGCGCAGCCGTCGCAATTGGCCTGATCTTGTCCATCCTAGTTGGCGCCGCAAACGTGTTTGTCGCCGCGGTTGGCGCTGGCATATTAAGTGTCGGTTAGCTCCACGACCTTCAACCAACCTGCGCCTCATCCACAAACTGCCGATGCCACTCCTCCAACGTCAGCAGCGCCCAGAGCTGCCGATTGTGATCGCGCGCGCCGCTCTCGTGCTCGGCGATCAGCCGCTCGACTACGCGCATTGCCAACAGGCCGCGCTCCCGCGCCCGCCGGCTGAGCAGGAGTTCACGCACTGGCGACATATCGCGCCGCAGCCAAGCCCCCAGCGGCACGCCGAAGCCGTGCTTCTTGCGCTCGATTATCTCATCAGGCAACAGCCCGCGCGCCGCCTCTTTGAGTATGCGCTTCGCGCGTGATCCATTGAGCTTCAGATTGAAGGGTATGGACGCGGCGAATTCAGCCAGCTCGTGATCGAGGAAGGGCGCGCGCGCCTCCAGCGACGCCTGCATGGAGCAGCGGTCGGTTTTGATCAGCAGATCATCGGGCAGATACGACAACATATTGGCTTCGACGAGTTGGGCGACTGGATGCGGTTGACCGGCATTCATGTAGGGATACATCATCGGCGGAAGTCGATAGGCGCCCGGGCAGATCTCCGCCAGCAGTTCGGTGTCAAATACACGCGCTAGGTCGAAGTAGGCGTCGCCCAGTCCTTGGCTCGCCGCCCGCGCGAAACGCCGCGCGCGCTTGACCGGATCGTAGTAGCCCGTGCCTTCCGGCAGATGTCGCAGCAATCCGGCCGCGCTGCGCATAATCGGCGCCGGCAGGACCGATAATTTGCGCATCAACTCCGCGGCGTAGAATCGCTCGTAACCGACAAAGAGCTCATCGCCGCCATCGCCGGTCAGCGCCACAGTCACCTGCGCGCGCGTCAGCTTGCTGACCAGATAAGTCGGGATGGCGCTGCTATCAGCGAAGGGCTGATCGTGATGCCACACCAGGTCGGAAAGCAGGCTCATCGCTTCCGGCTCGACGCGGAAAGCGCTGTGCTCGGTATTGAGATGGCGCGCGACCCGCTCGGCATGTGGCGTTTCATCAAAGCTGTCGTCGCCCTCGAAGCCGATGCTGAATGTTTTGATGTCCGCGTTGCTGTGTTTGCGCATCAGGGCGACAATGAGGCTGCTATCGAGACCGCCGCTCAGAAAGGCGCCGAGGGGCACATCGCTAACCAGGCGCAGCTTTACCGCTTCCTCCAGCTGTTCGCGCAAGCCGCCGATGTACGCGCTCGTTTGCGCCGATGGGTCGGGCGGGGCGAGGCGAGGCGCCTGCCAGTAGCGACGTTCCTGCAGCGCGCCATTGCAATCGACGCTCAGCGTCATCGCCGGCGGGAGCATCTTGATGCCGACGAAGGCGGTTTCCGGCGCCGGCGCATAACCGAAGCTCAGATATTCCGCCAGCGCCCGCCGGTCGTCAGCGGCGAAACGCGAAACGCGCGGCACATCCGGATGGGCTAATATCGCCTTGATCTCGCTGGCGAAGACGAAGACTTTTCTGTCCACGTAATAGTAAAGCGGTTTCTGCCCGAAGCGATCGCGCGCCAGCAGCAGCCTGCCCCGCCGCCTATCCAAAAGCGCCAGCGCAAACATCCCGCGCAGATACGCCAACGCGCCGCCGCCATGTTCCTCATACAGATGCGCGATCGTCTCGCCATCGCCCTCGGTTTTGAAGCGATGCCCGCGCGCTTCCAGCTGACGGCGCAGCTCGCGGTAATTGTAGATTTCGCCATTGAAGATTACCTGGATCATTCCGTCTTCATTGCTGAGCGGCTGATCGCTGCCGGCGATGTCGATGATCTTGAGCCGCCGCATCGCCAGACCGACAGCCCCATCCATGTAGTAACCCTCGCCATCGGGTCCCCGATGGGTCAGCGTATCGTTCATGCCGGCAAGCATTTCGCGCGTTACCGGTTTCCCGTCAAAATGGATGAGGCCGCAGATTCCGCACATAGGATTATTCTAGCACCGCCGCGGTATGTCTTCCGCGCCGGCGCCGATGCTCGTCCCCCGATAATTGGGGCGCGAAATGCGTGGCGATTTCAGTATCATTCACTTATCGCCTCGCAATATTCTCAAAGGATGCTTCGATGACGACGCTGAAGTTTATCGGCATTTTGCTAAGCTTGCTGGCGCTGCCAATGGCGGCGGCGCAACAAGATTATACAGCGGCGGACGGCATTTACTCATTGACCCTCCCAGCGGGCTGGACGATAGAGGCGCGCGATCCCATCTTGCGCTTCAGCAAGGATGCGGTACGTATTTCCCTGCTGTCGCTGCCGGCGGAATCGGAAGACGCCTCGATCAAAGCTGCCTTCAAACGACTTGAAATCAGCCCGACGGCGCTGCTCAGCGAATCGGACGCTCCTCTGCCCAATGGCGTCTGGAAACAGCATATCTACACGCAAGGCACGAATCTCAATATCGCTCTGGCGCAGCTGCGCGAAGGCAAGGCGCTAGCATCCTCATCGTCGGCGCCTTGAGCCTGCCAGTTGGCGCGGGAGCCTTCCCGACGGCTGTCATCGTCCACGGCTCGGGACCGCACAATCGCGATGGACAGTTGGGCCCGCTGACGCCCTATCGCGATCTCGCCCACGGTCTGGCTTCGCGCGGCATCGCCGTTTTAGGTTACGACAAGCGCACGCTCACCTATGGCGCGGAAATCACGCTAGACGAGACTTTCACCATCGACAGTGAATCCACCGACGACGCCCTGCATGCCGTCTCATTCTTAAGCCAAATCGAAGACATCGACAGCGCGCGAATTTTCGCCCTCGGTGGCGGAAAAAAACGCTGTGCGCTCGCTGTTTCCTCGGCTCATCTGTGGTAAAGAAAATATTCAACCCAAGTCCGGCGAGCGCAAATGCCAATCCGTCGCCCGCTGATAAGCCGCGCCTACCTGCAACAGGCGCTCCTCGGTGAAAGGCGCGCCCAGGATCTGCATGCCGATGGGCAAACCCGCCGCATCGAAACCGCAGGGCGCGCTTAAACCGCAAATGCCGGCAAGGTTGGCTGATATCGTCAGCACGTCCGCCAGGATCATGCGCAGCGGATCATCGGTCACTTCGCCAAATTTGAAAGCGGTCGAGGGCGCGACTGGCGCAATCAAGACATCGACTTCGGCGAAAAGCGCATCGAAATCGCGGCGGATCAAAGTGCGCGCCGTCTGCGCCTTGCCGTAGTAGGCATCGTAGTAACCAGCCGAGAGCGTGTAAGTGCCAAGCATGATGCGGCGTTTGACCTCTTCGCCGAAGCCGGCGCCGCGCGTCTTCTTGTAGGAATCAATCAGGTCAGCGCCATCGACGCGCGCGCCAAATCGGACACCATCGTAACGCGCCAGGTTGGCGCTCGCTTCCGCCATGGCGATGATGTAATACGCGGGCAGGCTATAATCGGCGTGCTTGAGGCGGACCTCGCGCGCCTCGGCGCCCATATCCGCCAACTGCGCCACAGCCGCCCGCACCGCCTGCTCCACATCCGGCTGCAAACCCTCGGCGAAGTATTCGGCCGGCAAGCCGATCTTCAAGCCGCGGATGTCGCCATCAAGCGCCGCTGGATAATCGGGCACGGGGCTCGGCATGCTGGTCGAATCGAGCGGGTCATTCCCGGCGATGACAGCCAAGACACGCGCCACATCTTCTACCGTGCGCGCGAAGGGACCGGCTTGGTCGAACGATGAGCCGTAAGCGATCAAGCCATAACGCGAGACGCGCCCGTAACTTGGCTTGATCGCGCTGACGCCGCAGAACGAGGCCGGCTGGCGGATGCTGCCGCCGGTATCGCTGCCGAGGGTCGCCAGCGCCATCTTCGCCGCGACGGCTGCTGAACTGCCGCCGCTGCTCCCGCCCGGCACATGCGCCAGATTCCAGGGGTTGGCGGTGGGGAAGAAGCCGCTGTTCTCGGTCGACGAGCCCATGGCGAATTCGTCCATATTCAGCTTGCCCAGCATCACCGCGCCAGCGTCATATAGCCGGGCGACAACGGTCGCGTCAAAGACCGGATGATAGCCCTTAAGCATACGCGAGCCGCAGGTAGTCTCGATGCCCTTGGTCGATAGCACATCTTTCAGCGCGATTGGCACGCCCAGCAGCGGACGCTCATCGCCGGCGGCGCGCGCTTCATCAGCCGCCCGCGCGCCTGCGCGCGCGAAATCGGCGGTGACGTTCAAGAAAGCGCGGATAGCCGGATCAAGCTTTTCGATCCGAGCCAGATGCGCCTCGGTCAATTCCAACGCCGATATTTCACCGTTGCGCATCAGCGCCAGCGCCTCGGCGATGGTCAGGCTTGTGAGGTCGGTCATTCAAACCACCTAATGTTGCGCTTAGTCCAGTTGTAATCTTTGGGGCCTGCCCCACATTCGCTGGCTCAGGTTCGCCATTGGTCTGCCTACGCGTTCCCTTAGCATCGCTGGGTCTTAAAACTGAATGGCGCAGCGTCAGCTAATCGGTGGCCCCGTAAGTTGATACAAGATCACAGCAACAATAAAGAATGTTGCAGCGGTAAATAGGCAAGCCGCTTGAAACGCGCTGGTTTTTGGCGCGACGATGTCCTCGTGCTGTTTCCATAACTTGATGTACTGAGCAAGCAGGTTCGCTCTGTATTTCTCTGGCGTCAGCTTCCGCCACTTTTCCAATGCGCGTTGTTTTGGCTGTACGATTGCGATTGGCTGATATCGTGGCCACATTACTGCCAAGGTAGAGAATACAGCGAGTAGATCAAAAAGCACAAACAATCGAATGGCGTGAACAGTAACTTTCGCCGCCAGATCGGAGACATTGGCATAAGCAAACAGCACAAGAGCCATAGCGGAACTCAGTATAGTAAAGCCATATTTTGCCTTTGCCTCTAAAATCTCGTGTGTCTTTAAGGTGGCCTCTATCACACCGTCAAGGCGTCTAATGATATCTTGTTCCGCATCCGACGAAACGCGTGTTATAATGTCGTTGTCGCTATCCATGCAACCTCAAGGAGAACGGCTTTGGTCATCGATGAACCGCAGAATGATAGCAGCCAACAAGGTGAATTTGTAGAATCGATAACCTTGGCGTCTTTGCTGGAAAATCCCGACCCGGACTTTGACGTGGTAGTCGCCAAGTTCAGTAAGGAAATGCCCGGTGGGATAGAACGAGCCCCAGGCGAAACCCGCCCGGCGCCCCCCAAGACCGAAAACGGCCAACCTTAGCGTGAACCTCACGGGCGAGCCAATAGCTCGCCCCTACAGCTCGCCAACTGTCGAACGATCCAAAGCTTTCCTCGCCATTTTGCGCTTCGCCGCCTCGCTCATCCGTCCTCCGCCATCGCCATCGTCCAGACGACCGGTGGGGGCCAATTGCCATCGTGGATCTCGGACGCGCCGAATTGAAAGATCGCCAGCGCTTCGCCGGTGGCGCAATCGCCAGCGTGGGGCGATTCGTCCTGGCAGGTCAGCGAACCGGTCAAGCCGGGATAATTCTCCGTCGCCGCCAGCGCCTCGCGCAGCGCGCCCCTTCCGATCACCAGCGCGCCATCATCGCGCTCGGCAGCGGCCGCCTCAGTGGCGGCGAAGAGCAAATTGACAGCGTCATAGCCGTGCGCATGGAACGCGCCGGTTGGACCAGCCTCGTCAATCTCTCGCTTCCAGCTTTCTATGAAGGCTTCATAAGCCTTGCCGGAGACTTGCGGCGCGGCGACATAGAGGCCGATCCCCGCTTCGCCCGCGTCTTGGGCGAAAGACTTAGAAAAGCCGCCGTCCGCCGTCATCATGATGATGTCTTCCAGCCCGGGCGCATTCCTCAACTGCTCGACGATCAATTGCGCTTCGGGCGCGAATACTGGAAAGTACACAAGCTCCGCCCCGCTGTCCCTTATCGCCTGGAGTATCCCGCTCATATCCGTCACGCCCTTCACAATTTCGCCCTGGAAGACGACCTCGCCGCCCAGGCTGCTGAAGGTGGAAGCCATCGCGCTGGACAGCCCGCGCGTGTATGGATCGCCATCATCGATTGTCGCTATCGTGGCGACCTCCAGCGCGGCAGTCGCGAATTGCGCGCTCAAAGCCCCTTGGAAGCGATCGTTATGCGACGTGCGGAAATAACCAGGTTGATATAGCCCGCCAGCGTCGCGCTCGGCAATGGTCAAGAGGGGCGACGAATTCGAGGGCGAGATCATGAGCCAGC
This sequence comes from Chloroflexota bacterium, assembly GCA_028875185.1. GTDB lineage: Bacteria > Chloroflexota > Anaerolineae > Aggregatilineales > Phototrophicaceae > UBA6055. Next base: position 40,653 of record JAPPFH010000138.1, read on the forward strand.
CGGCCTCGCTGATGACAGGCAGGGCGCCTTTCGCCGCCAGCGAGCAGTTCGTCCCGATGACGCCGACGATCGCCGGATTCTCGATCAGGCGCCGCGCCCCTTCCCGAGCGCCTTCTTCAGAACAGGCGCTGTCTTCGAGCGCCAGCTCAATTTCGCGATTGAGAAGCAAACCGCCGCGCGCAATCGACGCCAACTGGAACGCGTTAACGGCGACATAGCCCGTCCAGGGTTCGGGACCCGACAAGCGCAGCAAGCCGCCGAAAACAATCGGCGCGTCAGGCGCGATCTCGATGCAGCCCAAGGCATCCGCGCAGCCATCGTCCGCTAGCGATGCGGTGGCTGACGCGACGATAAGCAGTGACAGAAAAGTTATACGGAAAAGGGTAATCATGGCGTCGGGTCTCCGGGCAATTTAGAAAATCTTGAGCAGCTTCTGAATTGTCATTATGTCCGAAAGCCGCGAGCGTGACCAGACGATTCGGCGGGCGACAAACTATATCGCCCCTATGGGATGAGATTGCGCGCGGACGTTTCAGCGCCGCGCGTAGGTCGCGTAGGTCGCGTAGACACTGACCGCCGACACTGACCGCCGACACCGCGGGTCAAACGCGCCTATGGCTTGGGATTGCCCGCCAAGCCCGCCCCACCTGGGCGCGCGTTTCCTCGATATTCCCGTCGTTGCGGATGATGACATCGGCTTGACGCAGCTTGTCGGCTTGGCTGTTCTGCAGAGCGATGCGACTAGCGGCATCCGCCTCCGTCATTCCGCGCTGCGAAATCAAGCGCTTGCGCTGCGCCTCCCGCGGGGCGTCCACAACCCAGACGGAGTCGACCGCGTTTTTGAGGTCGCCCTCGAGCAGCTTGATCGCTTCAATGACTGCCACGCGCGCATCGGTCGCGCGAATCAACTGGTCGATACGGCGGCGGATGGCTGGATGCGTTATCCCTTCGAGCTGCTTGAGCTTGGCGGGGTCTGCGAATACGATTTCACCTAAAGCGGCGCGACCGATTTCGCCATCATCAGCGAGGATGCCAGCGCCGAAAGCGGCAATGATATCGTCGTAGGCGGCGCCTCCTCTGCGGATGACCTGATGGGCGACAAGGTCGGCATCGATGGCGGCGGCGCCCAGCTGCGCCAGCGTTTCGCGAACCAAGCTCTTGCCGACGGCGATATTTCCGGTCAAGCCGATGAGGTATTTGCTGGGATAGCGCTTGCTCAATGGGAGTTCTCCACAAAGGAAACTCGCATGAATTATAGCACGACGTCCAATCAGGCCGCCCGCCATCCTCGCTGCGGGAGTGGTGAATACTGCGGATATGAGCTACCCAGATTGACAACAATGTAGGGGCGGCATATCATGCCGCCCGCGTTACACAAAGAAATTCGGGCGACCTAGTAGGTCGCCCCTACACCGTCTTATCAGTGTGTAACCCCGATTTTTCCAATCCCCTCGCTGCCGCCATTTTAATGAACGCCCTCAAACTTAAACCGTAGGGGCGTCTCGCTGAGACGCCCGTTCGTCCTGTCACAGCTTTCGCGCGTTTCGCCGAAACACACCTACAGATAGCAGTAGTTATATTGTGTGAATCTCGTCGCGAAGCGCGCCGGGCAGCGGCGAACAGAAGCTCACGCGAACATATCGACACCCACCAGTAGAACGGGTGTGCTAGTCTGCTGACAGACTGAAGGAGATCCCCATACGCGGACGGACTGCTTGCCGTTCCCGTTATGAGCCGGATGGCGAGTTGTGGGGGTCTCTTATTTCGTCGAAACCGAAGTTGTTTATCAGGGAATGAAGAAGGATGAGTCGACGATATTCTCTCAAGACCAAGATCAAGGCGCTGAACGAAATTGATGAGCACGACGGCGATTTGGCCCGCGTGGGCGAGTTTCTGGAGATTCCGCCGAGCAGCTTGCGGCGCTGGCTGCAAGACGAGGGGAACCTGCGCCGCCAGTATCACGAAAAACGACGGCGGCAGCGCGAACGCACTACGCGCGACCTGCAGTTTGAGATGCTGGAGCGCTGCCAATCGATATTGGCGCGGCTGGACACGGAAACGCTGGCGAAGGCGCCGCTGAATCAACTGGCCGCTGCGCTCGGCAGCCTGGTCAGCAACGCCCTGAAGTTGGAGGAGGCAGTCGAAGAAATAGATGATGAAGAAGAGAAGGTCGTCCGATTCGAATTCTACTATGACGGTCAGGTTCAAGATGCTCCACCATGGGCAGGCGCTAGCGCTGGATCACCCCGCGCGGTTCAAGGTGGTCGCATGCGGGAGGCGCTGGGGCAAGACCGAGCTGGGCAAAACGGCGCTGCTGCTGAAGACGGGCCGGGACAAGCAGCGCGGCTGGTGGCTGGCGCCGACGGTGATGATGGCGAGCCAGGTCTGGCGCGATTTGAAAGCGAGCGCACGAAACTGGCCGGGCAGCAGCATTAGCGAGAGCGAGCGGCGCATTGACTTCGACGGCGATGGCATGCTGGCGGTGCGCAGCGCTCACCAGCCGGACAATCTGCGCGGCGAGGGATTGGATTTGGCGGTGCTGGATGAGGCGGCTTACATGGAGCCGCGCGTCTGGCCCGAGATTGTGCGCCCGATGCTGACGACAACGCGGGGCGGCGCGCTTTTCCTCAGCACGCCCTTCGGCCGCAACTGGTTCTGGGACCATTATCGCCTGGGTTTGGACGATGAAGTCCCGGAATGGATGTCCTTTCACTTCTCCACTGAATCCAATGCTCTGATTGCCCGCGATGAGTTGGAGAGCATCCGGCGTCAGACGAGCGAGCATATCTGGCGGACCGAATATCTGGCTGAATTCAGCGACGAAAGCGGGCAGGTTTTCCGCGGCATTCGCGCGGCGGTGGTTCCCGGGCGGGTAGCGGCGCCGGAAGCGGGGCGCGCCTATGTCGCCGGCGTCGATTGGGGGCGGCATCATGATTACACCGTCATCGCCGTGATCGACGCCACGGCGAAGCGGCTGGTGGCGCTTGATCGCTTCAACAATATTGGCTGGCGCTTGCAGCGCGGGCGGCTGCAAGCAATGGCGGCGCATTGGCGCCCGCTGCTGATCTGGGCGGAAGCCAACAGCATTGGCGCGCCCAATATTGAAGCGCTGCAAGACGAGGGCTTGCCGATGCGCAGCTTCCTCACAACTTCCAAGAGCAAGTCGCCCTTGATCGAATCGCTGGCGCTGGCGATTGAGCGCGGTTTTCTCAGCCTGTTGGATGACCCGGTTCTGCTCGGTGAGTTGGCGAGCTTTTCGTTGGAGCGCCTGCCCGGCGGCGCATATCGTTACGGCGCGCCGCCCGGCGCCCACGATGACACGGTGATCGCAACCGCCCTCGCCTGGTACGGCGTAGAAAACGGCGGCATCAGCTACGACTTTGCCTGAGTCTTCCGCTGCCGAATGCGGGAGCTTACAGGCGACGCGCAGGCTCGCCCCTGTATACGTTGAGCGCGTAGACCCCCACCCGCAGCCCCTCCCTCATATAGACTGACGACAGGACAGGTTTGCGGCTAGCGGAAATTCGTCGCAAATCATGTGTTTTCTTTGGCTTTTTCGGGCGACCCAGTGGGTCGCCCCTACATCTTTTGCGCTCCGTCGGGCGACTCACCGAGTCGCCCCTACAAGGCTTGATTGGTATTACAAGACCGGCATGAAAAATGGGCAGAATACTGCATGACAGATCCTAATAACGAGACGAAATCGCAATCTGTGTACTGTTTCGCACTGGGCTAAGCTCCCCTTCCCTCATTTTGGGGTAAGGGGCTGGGGGATGGGGGCAGAAAATCAGGCGATTTTCGCTAATACCAATCAAGCCTTACAATTTGCGCACCTGGAGTTGCTTGTGATTGGCACATAGAAGCATCCATAGCCAATCGGATTAAACCTGTCCTGTCGTCAACCCATATAGAGGGAGGGGAGCTACGACACAGCGGGCGCGAGCGCGGCGGAGGGCTTGGATTTGACGCAATCTATCGCCGATGTGGCGGCGCATGGGTACAATATGTTTCGCTTAACGCGTCTAATAGAAACCGTCCGCCATTCAGGATAGGCCGCGAACGGGCAGACAGTCCGGTGTCGATGCTCTTCGCCTTGCGTAACAGTTTCGGTTCGATCCGCTTAGCCGCGCTTCAGTTTCTGAGCTTGGGCGCGATCGGCATTGTCTGGCCCTATGTCAATGTGTACCTGACCGATCAGGGATTCTCCGGCACTTTGATTGGCACGCTGGGCAGCGCCGGCGCCTTCCTCTCCCTGATTCTGACGCCCCTGATGAACCAGATCGCCGATCGCCTCGGGCTGCATCGGCGGCTGTTTATGCTGTACATGGGTGGCTTCGCGCTAGCGAATATCATCTTCGCCATCGCCCCGCATCATCTGCTGCTCGTCTTCGCCGTCTTGCTATCCCGCCTCACAATCAGCCCAAGCCTGACGCTGGGCATGCAACTGACGCTCACCTTCTTGTTAAGCCGGGGGAAAGCCATACTCGGGCGGCTGCGCTCTTTCGCCTCGCTGGGCTTCACCTTGGCCAGTCTGCTCGCCGGGCAGTTGTTCGCCCTGGGCGGTTATCCCATGCTTTTCCTGGCGGCCGCTTTCATGGGTTTGCTCACCACGTTGACGGCAACGGTGTTCGCCGCCAAGTCAAAAGAGCCGGCAAAGACAGAGGACGAAGGCGGGCAACCGCGCAATCGCGGATTTTACGTGATGGCGGCCAGCCAATTCTTCGTCGCCATGGGCACTTACAATATGTATAGCTTCATCTTCATTCATTTCAATCAGAATCTGGGCGTGCCATCGGCGCATATCGGCTTATGGGCGGCGCTGATGGGCGCGGTGGAATTCCCCTTCTTCTTCTTGATGGATGCCATCTTGCCGAAAGTGCGCATTCGCATTGCCTACATCATCGGCATGTTGGGCACCGCGCTCTTCGCCTTTCTGCTGGGCGTCGTGCCGAGCTTGACGCTGCTGGCGCCCCTGCTGATTCTGCGCGGCGTGGTATGGCCCTGCTATCAGCTTTCTTCGTTCACGCTGGTGAACGCCATCAGCCATCCGCGCAATGCCGCCACCAATCAAGCCATTCTGCAAGTGACCATGCCTAGCATCGCGCTGCTTCTGACCGGGTCGCTCTTCGGCTGGGCTTACGACAATCTAGGCCCGAGCGCCTTCTTTTCGCTGAGCGCGCTGATGACCGCCATCGGCGCTTGCATCGTCATCGCCGGCTTCCGCTTATTCGACGCGCGCAAAGTTGCCGCGGCCGCCTGAAAGATGGGCTAAACTCAGCTGGCGCAACCGATTTAATCTTTCACAACAGAGGCGGCGCGTGATATACTCGCCGCGACGCCGGCCGTCAGCGGAATCAGCAGTCAATGCCAGTTTTAATTTCTGATCAAGCGACTTCAGCGCGGAACGCGGGCGCTTACCGCTTCGGCGCGCGAAGGCGGCTATCGGGCCGCGAGGCGCGCGCCAAACTGTGGCTGCGCATTCGCCGCAACTGGCAGCTTTACGCGCTGCTGTTTCTGCCAATCCTCTGGCTGATCGTCTTCCGTTACGCCCCGATGTACGGCGCGCAGATCGCCTTCCGCCAATATTCGCCCGCATTCGGCATTGAGGCCAGCCCCTGGGTCGGCTTGGCAAACTTCGAGCGATTCTTCAATTCGCCGAAATTTGAACCCGTCATTGTTAATACGCTCGTCCTCAGCTTCTATTCTCTGGTTGCCGGTTTCCCCATCCCGATTCTTCTGGCGCTGAGTTTGAACCAGGTCAAAGCGCGCTTGTTCCGCAGCAGCGTGCAGATGATCACTTACGCGCCGCATTTTATTTCAACGGTCGTGATTGTCGGCATGCTCTTCCAATTTTTGCATCCGCGCGTCGGTTTCACCGCGGTGCTGGCCAATGCGCTGGGCATGAGCGCGCCCAATTGGATGGGCGATCCGGACGCCTTCCGTCATATATTTGTCTGGTCGGGCGTCTGGCAAGAGACCGGTTTCAGCGCCATCATTTATCTGGCGGTGCTGTCTACCGTTGATCCCGCCCTGCATGAAGCTGCCGTCGTGGATGGCGCCAGCCGCTTGCAGCGCATCCGCTATATCGACATTCCCAGCTTGCTGCCGACGGCAATGGTGCTGCTGGTCTTGTCCACCGGGCGCGTCCTGGAGGTCGCCTTCGAAAAGGTCTATCTGATGCAGAGCCCGCTCAACCTGGGCGTCGCCGAGGTGATAAACACCTATGTCTACAAGGTTGGTTTGCTTTCGCCCATCCTCGACTTTTCTTATTCGACAGCCATCGGCTTGTTGAAAGGGATTGTGGGGCTGCTGCTTCTGATCACGGTCAACCATGCGGCGCGCAGGCTGACTGCGAACAGCGTCTGGTAAAGGACCGACCGATGGCTTCCATGACCAGTTACGAGAGCAATATCAACAAGGTCAACGAATCGGCTGTCGACCGCATCTTCATGATGGGCAACACAACACTTCTGCTGATCATCACCGTCATCATTCTGCTGCCTTTGATATTCATTGTCGCCGCCTCTTTCAGTTCGGCCGAAGCGGTGATCGCCGGCCGGGTCACCTTGTGGCCTGTTGATTTCAGCCTCTTGGGCTACGAGACCATCTTTGAGCATAAGAAGGTTTGGAACGGCTTCGCCAATTCACTTTTCTATACCTTCTTCGGCACCATATTCAATGTATTCATGACGATAATCGCCGCCTACCCGCTCTCGCGTCAGGACTTGGTCGGCCGGCGTTTCATCACCTTCGGCTTCATCTTCACCATGCTATTCAGCGGCGGTTTGATACCGACCTATATGGTGGTGCGCGATCTGGGCTTGCTCAATACGCGCTGGGCGATGATCCTGCCCACCGGCATCGGACCCTTCAACCTGCTGATCACCATCACATTCTTTCGCACGACGATCCCGCCCGAGTTGATCGAAGCGGCGCGCATCGATGGCGCCAGCGATTTCCGTACTTTCCGCAGCGTCATCTTGCCCCTGGCGCGCCCGATCATCGCGGTGCTGGCGCTCTTCTACGCTGTCAACACTCACTGGAACACCTACTTCCAGGCGCTGATCTATCTGAAAGATCAGGACCTTTTTCCGCTGCAAATCGTCCTGCGCGAGATCTTGATTCAGAATTCAATCGACGCCTCAATGCTGATTGACATTGAAGATTTAGTGGCGCGCGAGGGTTTGCGCGAATTGCTGAAATATTCGTTGATCGTCGTCGCCAGCGTGCCGGTTATGATCATTTATCCCTTTGTGCAGCGGCACTTCGTCAAGGGAATGATGATTGGCTCGGTGAAGTAGCAAAGTTGCAAGACACCGAAAGGAGTTCGGCTATCGACTAAATCCGTCCGCCAATTACGATCGATTTAGACCATCAGAGAGGAACTAACATGAGCAAGAGACTATTCGCATTGGCGCTGATTGCACTTGTTTTGGCGCTTCCATTAGTCGCCTCGGGGCAAGACATGGTGTCTGGTCCGGGCGAATTCCCCATCGTTGAAGAACCGATCACCCTGAATATCCTGATGCTGGGCCACGCGATTGTCGAAGACTTCAACACCAACACTTTCACCGATTGGTACAGCGAACGCACCGGAATCAATCTCAACTTTGATATCGCGCCGCCAAATGAATGGCAGGAAGTGCTGAATCTGACCATCGCCAGCGGCGACCTGCCCGATATCATCGTCGGCTTCACTGTCGATCCATCGACCCTGGCGCTTTTTGGTCCGCAAGGCTTGTTCCTGCCGCTCAATGGTCTCATTGAAGAGCAGGGGCACTACATCCTCGATGTCTTCGCCGGCTCGCCCCAGGTGCTGCCGCTGATCACATCGCCCGATGGCGAAATCTACGGTCTGCCGCAAGTCAACGAATGCTATCACTGCTTCTACTCGCAGCGCGCCTGGATCAACTCGGACTGGCTGGCGAATGTCGGCATGGACGTGCCGCAGACAACCGAAGAATTTGTCGCTGTATTAACCGCCTTCAAAGAGCAAGACGCCAATGGCAATGGCGATCCGGATGATGAGATTCCGCTGGCGGCGGCCACCACCGGCTGGAATGGCAATATCGATGGCTTCTTGCTGAACCCCTTCGTCTTGAGCGAATTCAACGGGCAGAATCGCTTCTTCGAGCAGAACGACGGCGTGATCACCCAGAACGTCACCAGCGAAGGTTATCGCGAGGGCTTGCGATATCTGAATCGGCTTTTCTCCGCCGGGCTTTTTGGCGAAGAGAGCTTCACCCAACCGATGGATCAGATCAAGCAGCAGGTCGAGGGTGGCGATGCGCCGACCATCGGCGTGGTCGTTGCCGGCGCGCATTCCAACTTCGCCAACATCGGCGGCGACCGCTGGATCAAATATGTCGCTGTACCCTCATTGGAAGGTCCCAGTGGCTTGCGTCAGGCGCCTTTCAACCCCTGGGGCGTTGGCTCCGGGCAATGCACCATCAACAGCCAGACGGAACATCCGGTAGCGGCTTTCAAATGGTGCGATGGCTTGTACGACCGCGAGACGACTTTGCGCTCGGTCTTCGGCATCCCGCAGTGGGAAGCGGCTGAAGGCGAAGATGGGCAATGGCGCTGGGCGGAAGAGGGCGAAGGCGCGCTCGGCGGCGATGAATTCGAGGCAATCTGGCGCCGCCTCTCCACCTTCGGCACGCTGCAAAATGTCCATTGGGCGCAGCGCGGACCGAGCTACCGCCCCAATCACTTGCGCTTGGGCGAGGTCCGGCGCGATGACGCAGCCGGCTTGGAAGTTGTGCTGCTCGAAGAGACGCGAGTCGCCTACGAGCCTTACGCGCGCTCAATCGACGATTTGATTCCGCCGCTGGCGCTGACAAGGGCGCAAGCGGCAGAAGTCACCGAGCTGCGTCTGAGCATCACTGACTACGTGGCGCAGATGACAGCGGAGTTCGTCCTCGGGCGGCAAGATCTGGATGCTGGCTGGGACAATTTCGTCGCCACGCTGGAAAGTTTAGGCGTCAATCGCCTGGCGGAAATCTATCAAGCCGCCTATGACGCGCAATACGGCGGGTAATCGACGTACCACTGCGCGGATGAATCTATGCAATTGCGGGTCAGCCACCGGCTGACCCCTACACAACCAAGAAGATGATGTAAGGCTTGATTGGTATTGGTCGTAGGCATTTCAACGTGAATTGAAAGAAGGT